>CAZJCL010000083.1:0-10170 GCA_964544025.1 uncultured Opitutales bacterium
AAGGGAGCGGAGGTTTGGGTTTGGTTTTTTACCACTAATGGACGCGGATGAAAATGGTGGATTATTGGCGAAGCGGCGATGCTACGGGGTTCGATAGCGTCGATCGGCCATGGGCGGCGGGAGATTTGGGGCTTTGGTTTTTTTCTCCGGAGCGTGGTTATTTGTAGAGGAGGTAGGGGAGGCGTTGGTGGGTGAAGGTTTGGACGTCGGATTGCCAGGCGGCGATGATTTCTTCGGGGGGGACGCCTTGCTCGATTTGTTTTTGGGTTTCGGCGTCGCCGGCGCGGATGGCCATGCCGCGTTCGTTGAAGAAATCGTTGCGGGTTGATTCGGGGAGGGCGCGGTAGAAGGCGTCCAGTAAGTGAATACCGAGGGCGACGGGTTTCACTTTTTCGGCGTCGGTGACGTGCAGGCGGACGCCTTCGATTTCGACGCCAAGGAGTTTTGGTTCTTTGGACATGCCGGGAATGCTTTTCGGGGTGAAGGTGACGGGGGAGAATTCGAGGCCGGGGAGTTGGCGGGAGTTGAGGTCTTTGGCGATTTGCTTGCCGTCGACTTGGGCGGCGCCGACCTGGATGAACGGTTCGTAGGTGCCGCGGCCTTCGCTGGCGGTGGTGCCTTCGAAGAAGCAGGTGCCGGGGTAGACGTAGGTGGATTCGATGTCGGGGAGGTTGGGACTGGGGGCGATCCAGTTGAGCCCGGTTTCGGTCCAGAGCATGTCGCGACGCCAGCCTTCCATTTTCACGACGTGGAGTTCGAGGTTTTCGAGTCCGTCGTGCCAGCCTTCGCCTTTGATCATTTGGGCGAGTTCGCCGACGGTCATTCCGTGGGTGACGGGGGTGGGATAGAGGCCGATGCCGGAGCGGAAACGGTCTTTGCGGATGATGCCTTCGATTTGGTTTCCGCCGAGGGGATTGGGGCGGTCGAGGACGATGAAGGGGATGCCGGCTTCGGCGGCGGAGATCATGGAGCGGCCCATGGTGGCGGGGTAGGTGTAGAAGCGGGTGCCGACGTCTTGCATGTCGAAGATGAGGACGTCGATGCCTTCGAGCATTTCGGCGGTGGGGCGGTTTACGCTTCCGTAGAGGCTGTAGATAATGGCGCCGGTTTGCGGGTCTTTGCTGTCGGCGACGGATTCGCCGGCGTCGGCGGTTCCGCGGAGGCCGTGTTCGGGGCCGAAGAGGGCGGCGACGGTGACTTCGGGATCGGCGTGGATGAGGTCGATGAGGTGGCGGTCGCCGACGACGGCGCTGTGGTTGGTGATGATGCCGACGCGTTTTCCGGCGACGAGGGCGCGGGATTCGGTGAGGAGTTGTTCCGCGCCGACTTTCACGGCGGGAGATTCGGGTTGGGCGTGGGAAGAGGCGATCGAGAGCGAAAGCATGGCGAGGGCGAGGAGAGGTTTTTGGATGATTTGTTTCATGGTTGGGAGGATGAAGTTAGGAAGGATCGGCGGGTTTGGGGGCTTGCATGATGAAGGGCGGTTGCTGGTTCAGGAGTGCCCAGAAGCCGCCGACCTGTTTCACGGCTTCGACGAATTCCTGGAATTTCACCGGTTTGACGACGTAGGCGTTCACGCCGAGTTGGTAACTGCGAACGAGGTCCTGTTCTTCCCGCGAGGAAGTCATCACGACGACGGGGATGCATTTGAGGTTCGGGTCGGATTTGATTTGCTGGAGCACTTCGAGGCCGTCGACTTTCGGCATTTTCAGGTCGAGGAGGATGACGGCGGGTTGTCCGTCTTTCCGGGTTTCGAATTCGCCGCGTTGGTACAGGTAGTCGAGCGCTTCGGCACCATCGCGCAAGGCGACGACGTCGTTGGCGAGGTTGTAGCTTTGGAGCGCGTTCAAGGCGAGTTCGCGGTCGTGCGGGCTGTCGTCGACTAGGAGGATGCGTTTGAGTGGTTCCATAAATTGCGGGAATCAGGAGGAGGAGTTTTCTTTGGGTTCCGGGGCTGGATCGAGGGTGAAGTAAAAGGTCGCGCCTTGGTTGACGGCGGCTTCGGCCCAGATTTCGCCGCCGTGGCGGGCGATGATGCGGCGGACGGTGGCGAGGCCGATGCCGGTGCCTTCGAACTCGTCGGAGCGGTGGAGGCGCTGGAAGACTCCGAAGAGATTTTTGGCGTAGCGCATGTCGAAACCGGCGCCGTTGTCGCGGACGAAGAGGATCGGGCGGCCGTCTTTTTCGCCGGATTGGCCGATTTCGATTTGGGCGGGATCGCGTTGGCGGGAATATTTGACGGCGTTTCCGATGAGGTTGGCGAAAACCTGTTTCAGGGTGGGGGCGTCGCCGACGATTTTCGGAAGCGGATGGATTGTCCATTCGATGTTCCGGTCTTTGGTGGAGAGCTCCAGGGCGGCGATCGTTTCGTCGATCAGTTCGTTGGGGGAAATTGGTTTCAGGTTGAGCTCGGTCCGGCCCATGCGGGAGAAGGCGAGGAGATCGTCGATGAGTTGTCCCATTTCGACGCTGGAATTTTTGATGGTCCGGAGGAAACGGTCGGCTTCGGGGGAGAGTTTTCCTTCGATTTCCTCGGCGAGCATTTCGGCGTAGCCCTGGATGTGGCGAAGCGGGGCGCGGAGGTCGTGGGAGACGGAGTAGGAGAAGGATTCGAGCTGTTTGTTGGCTTCTTCGAGTTGGGAAGTGCGGGCGCGGACGCGTTGTTCGAGTTCGGCGTTGAGTTGGAGGATTTGCTCTTCGGCTTGTTTACGTTCGGTGATGTCGCGGGTGACCTGGGTGAAACCGATGAGTTCGCCTTCGGGATTCCGGACGGGAGCGAGGGTGACCTGGGCCCAGAATTTTTGGCCGTCTTTGCGAAGGCGTTCGGCGGTGATTTCGTAGCGGCCCTCTTGGGCGGCGATGCGGAGTTCTTCGGCGGGTTTTCCGGCGGAGACGTCTTCGGGCGGGTAAAAAATGGCGAAGCTTTTTCCGAGGATGTCGGAGGATTGGTAGCCTTTGAAGCGTTCGGCTCCGGCGTTCCAGCTGGCGACCTTTCCGTCCCGGTCGAGGGCGACGATGGCGTAGTCTTTGACGCTTTCGACCATCATGCGGAACCGTTCCTCGCTCTCACGGAGGATGTTGTTCTGCTCGTCGATGTGCTCGAGCATCCGGTTGAAGTCTTCGGTGAGGACGCCGACTTCGTCGTTGCCTTCTTTGGCGGCGCGGATGGAGAAATCGTTGGTGCGGGAAATGGTTCGCGCGGTTCCGGCGAGGGCGAGAATCGGGCGGGAAATCGTGGCTTGGAGGAGGTTGGAAAGGATGAACGCGATGAGCAGGGAAAGGCCGAGGATGAGCGCGGCGATGGCGAGGGCGACTGCGATGCGCTGGTTCACGGCGGCGAGATCGCCGGTCAGGTGGAGGTAGCCGAGAATGCGATTGTCCTGAACGACGGGTTGCGTGACGAGGAGGTGATCGGAGGTGAAAACGTGTCCGGGCGAGTGCGAGAGCGGTTCGGGGTCGGGCGAGTTTTTCGGATAGGCGGCGAAGAGTTCGCCATCTTCGGTGTAGAGAGCGGCGGCGAGGATTTGGGGTTCGGCTCGGAGGGCGGCGAGGACTTCTTCGGCGTCGGCTTCGTTTTGGAAGGCGAGGGAGGCGGTGCTGTTGGCGGCGAGAACTTCTCCGAGAGTGGAAACGTCGCGGAGGATTTCGCGGCGGAAATTGGCGATTTCGAGCGAGATGAACGCGACGGCGGTGAGTAAAAGAACGGTGCTCGCGGTGATCAGAATCGCGAGGATGAGTTTTCGTTTGATTGGGACGTTTCGGAGCGGCATCAGTGCGGGGTCTCGACGATCGTCGCGGCGCGCAGGACTTGGGAACTGATCCGCAACCGCGCGGCTTTGGCGGCTTCGTGATTGATGACGAGGTTTATCCGGTTTTCGACGCGTTGGAAGCGGATGATGCCGCCGTTTTTGGCGAAGCCTTCGGTTTCGCCGACGGTGAGGACGGGTTTTCCGCGCACGGCGGCGAAGATACGTTCCTGGCGATCCGTTTCGGAAGGGCTGATGTAGAGGATGTGGCACTGGCCGAGATCCTGAAGGCGGCGGTGTCGCTCGACGACGATGGGGCGCTGGTTGACGGTTTCGGCGCGCACGACTTCGTCGAGAGCCGCGCCGAACGGATCTTCTCCGAGAACCGCGATGACGATGGGGGAGGATTCCGAGGCGAACGCGTCTTCCGGCCAGTCGACGAAGTGGGCGAAGTTGAAAAGGAAAACGGCTTTGAGGTCGGTGTCGCGGGCGGTTTGGGCGTGGGTTTGGGGGGCGGCGGGGATTAAGAGAAGAAGGAGCGTCGCGAAATGGGCAGCGGTTGCCATTCGCAGAAAGATTCCGGTCCGGAATCGCGGGGAAAAAATCTGGATTAGAATCTCCATGAAACTTTTCCGTAGAAGCTGCGGGGGATTTCCTCTCCGGTTTGGAATTCGGGATGTTGGTCGTCGGCGAGATTCCGGCCGACGAGGGCGATTTCGAGATCGCGGATTTGCCAGGCGAGGCGGAGATCGAAGGTGAGGTAGCTGGGGATGCGGGGTTGGGAAAGGGAATCGACGTAGCGGGCGGTGACGTCGATCTGGAAATCGTCGGAGACATTCAGCATCGATTGGAGGACGAACTGGTTTTCGGGATCGTTGCCGAGGCTGTCGAGAACGTTGGGCGGGACGGCGTGGCCGGGATTGCTCCAGAGTTCCTTGTCGAAAAAGGTGTAGCCGCCGCGGAGCCGCCAGTTTTCGGTGGCTTGAAAGGTTCCGGAAAGTTCGGCGCCCCAGGAATGGCCGTTGGTTCCGTTTTGGATGGAGATGGGGACGGGAATTCCGGGAGTTACGGGTTCGACGGAATAGAGGTCGTCGTAGTCGTTGTAGAAAAGGGCGAGGGAGGTGGTGAGGCGTTCGGTCGGCTGGACGCGGTAACCGAGCTCGTAGGCGACCATTTTTTCGGAATCGAAATCGGGGCCGCCGATGAGGGCGAAAGGCGGTTCGTTCGGGATGCGCAAATCGACGTCGATGCGGCTTGGAGTGCGAACGGCGCGGGAAACGGCGGACCAGACGGTTTGGCGTTCGGTGGGCGTCCAGGCGAGCCGGACGTTGGGCTGGACTTCGAAACCGGAGTAATCGTTGTGCTCGAATTTGCTGCCGACGGTGAGGCGGAGGAGATCGGGGATGACGTTGATTTCGTCCTGAATAAAGGCGCTGAAAAGCTGGAGGGTTCTGTGTTCCGGACGGTATCCGACGAATTGGGTGTTGGTTTTCGTTTCATCCTCCATCAGGCGGTAACCGGCGCCCCAGATGAGGTTGTGTTCGTCGCCGAGCGGAAGGCGGTGTTGGAAATCGAAGTCGTAGGTGAGGAGTTCGTCGGAGATGGTGCTGACGATATCGCGTCTCCAGGTGCGGTCGAAATACATTTGGAGGATGATTTCGGAATCTTGGGAGAAAGTGCGGGTCCAGCGGCCGAGGAGGTTTTGTCCGTCGAGCGTGGAATCGGCGGCGGGGGAGTCGTATTCTTCGCCGAAATAGAGATCGCCCTGGACGGTGAGCGCGGCGACATCGGAGACGTCGTAATCGGTGCGGAAACCGGCGTGGAGCATTTCCCAGGCGTTTTGGCTTTCGTCGCCGGCGGGGGTTCGGGTGCCCTCGTATTCGTGGCGTTGGGCGTAGACGCGGTAGTGGAGTTTTTCGTTGGCCTGGCCGCCGACTCGGACCGCGCCGAAGTTTTCGAGGAAGGAACCGGCGGCTCCGGAGAGGTAGACGCCGTGGGTTTCTTTGGCGCTTTTGGTGGTAATGTTGATGACGCCGTTGACGGCGTTGGCTCCCCAGAGGGTTCCGCCGGGGCCGCTGATGACCTCGATCCGGTCGATGTCTTCGAGAAGGACGTTTTGGGCGTCCCAGAGAACTCCGGCGTAGAGAGGGGTGTAGACGGTGCGGCCGTCGATCATTACGAGGAGCTTGTTGGCGTAGAGAGCGTTGAAGCCGCGGGAACTGACGACCCAAGCGTGGGAATGGATTTGCTGGACGCTGAGATTGGGGGCGAGGCGCATGGCGTCGGCGAGATTGGTGGCGCCGGAGCGTTTGATGTCTTCGCCGGAAATGACCTGAATCGCGGAAGCGGCCTGGTCGAGGCGTTCCGGGCTTTTGGATACGGAGGTGACTTCGATGTTTAGAAGTTCCTCAAAGGAGAGTTGCTTGAGTTCGCCGGGCGAGCGGATTTCCGGGGATTGTCCGGCGGCGGTGGCGGCGAGCAGGGGGAGGAGTAGACCGGCGAGGAGGGCGGGGGATATTTTGCCGCGCGATCCGTGGCGCGATCCGGTGTGAAAAGATTTCCGTTTTTGGCGAGGTCTTCTCATGCGGGGGGGCGGTTCGCGGGAATTAGAATGAGTTGACGAGGCGGTCGATGTCGACGTGGTCGAGTATCAGTTTCTTGATGACGGGGATTTTGTCGACGTCTTGCGGCTGGGTTTTGATGGTCATGCGGTTGATGATGGAGGCGATCGTGTAGCTGTCTTCGGCGGCGGCGATTATCGGTATATTCGTTTGCGCCAGCAGTTCCATGATACGCGGATGCGGCATGATGTCACGGGTGAGAATGATTCCGGAGATCACTTTTTTTCCGGAAATCGCGGCGGAGGCGACGGCGGCGAGGATAACGTCGTCGCGGTCGCCGGGGGTGATGATGAGCGTGCCGGGCTGGAGGTAATCGATCATGCCGCGGGCGGTCATGGCACCGATGACGAAGCGGTAGATGCGTTCGTTGATTCCCTGGGATTTGCCGTTGAGCCATTTCCCGTCCACCTCGAGCGCGACTTGCGAGAGGTTGGGGGCGGTGAGCATTTTTTGGGAGGGGAGGACGCCGAGGAGGGGAACGCCGAGGCGCGCGAGACCTTTGCCGGCGTATTCGGTGACGAGCGGGATTTTGTCGGACTGGACTTTGTTGAGAATCGCTCCGATGACTTCGACGCCCTGTTTGTCGAAGAGGGCTTTGTTGAGGGCGATTTCGTCGACGGGGCGGCCGATTCCGCCTTGGGCGACGATGACGACTTTGGCGTCGAGAAGGTTGGCGACGCGGGCGTTGGAGAGATCGAAAACGGAGCCGACGCCGGCGTGTCCGGTGCCTTCGATGAGGGTGAAATCTTTTTCCCAGGAAACGCGGTCGAAGGCGCGGCAGATTTTGTCGATGAGGCCGTCGAGCATTCCGGCCGGATCTTTGAGGTAGCGTCGGGTGAAGGTGGAATCGACGGCGATCGGGCTCATTTGCGCGATCGGGACGCGGACGTCGTAAATCGTATCGAGAAGGTAGGAATCCTCGTCGATTTGGTGGCCTTCGACTTCGATGAAACGTTGGCCGACGGGTTTGATGAAACCGACGTTGCGGTAGAGGGTTTCGAGAGCGGCGTAGAGACCGAGGCAGGTGGTGGTTTTGCCGTCGTTTTGCCGGGTGGCGGCGATGAAGATGCGCCGGGTCTGGTTGTTGGTCGGTTTTTTGAGAAGCGTTTTCGTGGGGCTCGCGCCCTTTTGCGGCGAGGTCATTTTTTATCCGTACAGGAGGCGGTGGTCGATGGCCTGGCAGCCGACGATGGTGGCGGTGCCGAAGATGTCGTGCGCGCTGGCGCCGCGGCTGATTTCGGCGGCGGGTTTGCTCATGCCGGTGATGATTTGGCCGAACATGTTGGTGCCGGCGATGATCTGGACCATTTTCGAAGCGATGTTTCCGCTGTTGAGATCGGGGAAAACGAGGACGTTGGCGCGGCCCGCGACGCTTCCGCCGACGACTTTGTTCTGGGCGGCGATGGGATCGAGGGCGGCGTCGATTTGCATTTCGCCGTCGACTTCGATTTCGATGTGAGTGGCGTGGGCTTTTTCCCGGGCGAGTTCGGCGGCGGCTTTCATTTTGGCGACCGATTGGTGGCGGGGATTGGCGGCTTTGGTGGAGTAGCTGAGCATGGCGACGCGCGGAAGGGCGTTCGTCAAATGGTGGGCGAGACGTCCGGTGGTGACGGCGATGTCGCTGAGCTGTTCGATGTCGGGCTCGGGGATGACGCCGCAATCGGCGAGGAAAAGGGTGCCGTCGATGCCGAGTTTCGACTCGTCCAAGTCGAGGATGAGCATGGAGGAGGCGGTTTTGACGTTTTCCTGTTTCGGGATGATTTGGAAAAGCGGGCGGAGGGCGCTGGAGGCGGTGGCGGTGGCGCCGGAAACGACGGCGTCGACCTGGTTGGTGGCGAGCATCATGATCGCGTAGTAGTTGTTGTTCGTCATGATGTTTCGCGCTTCGTCGGTACGGATGCCCTTGTAGCGGCGAAGGTTTTCGAAGCGTTTGACGAAATCCTCGAAATCGTCGCTGTGGCCAGGCTCGACGATGCGCATGCCTTCGAGGCTGATGTCGAGCCGGGCGGCGGTCTCCTTGATCCGGGTACGGTCTCCCACGAGGATGGGGACTCCCATGCGGCGCGTGGTGAACTGGCGCGCGGCTTGCAGGATCCGTGGATCGGAGCCTTCGGGGAACACGATGCGCTTGGGATGGCGCTGGAGTTTTTCGATGAGTTTGTGGATAAGTGCCATGGGTGTCGCCTTCTGTCGAAGCCAAGCAGAATGCTAAAGTTTCTGCTTTTAGAAAAGGAAATAAAGCAACATAAGGGGGGGCTTATGTCGAAGAGCCTGCAACGGATCGGGATTGTCTCGGTGGCGACGGTGTTGTCGCGGGTGCTCGGGCTGGCCCGGGACATTCTGACGTTCGCGGTTTTCGGGGCGTCGGCGTTGAACTCGGCGTTTTTGTTCGCGTTCACGTTGCCGAATCTGTTTCGGCGGTTGTTGGGGGAAGGGGCTTTGACGGCGGCGATGGTGCCGAATCTGACGGAGGAGTTGGAGGAGAACGGGCGGGAGGGGGCGTTTGTTTTGTTGACGAAGGTTTTTTCGTGGCTGTTCGCGATCACGAGCGGATTGGTGGTGTTGAGTATCCTGTTTTTCGTGGCGGTGCCGTTTATTCCGGGGTTGCCGGAGCGGTGGTATGTGAGCGCGGATTTGGCGATCGTGCTGTTTCCGTATATGATTTTCGTTTGCTTGGCGGCGGTTTTGGGGGCGGCGCTGAATGTGATGCATCGGTTTGCGGTGGCGGCGTTGTCGGCGGTTTGGCTGAATTTGGCGATTATCGTGTTTTTGGGGGGATTCGGGCTTTGGCTGGGGGAGACGGCGGAGGCGCGGATGGGGTTTTTGTGCGCGGGGGTTCTGGCGGGGGGCGTGGCGCAGTTGGCGGCTCCGTTTGTGGCGCTGGTGCGGGAAGGGTGGCGGCCGAAGGTGGATTTCTCGGGGTCGGGGCGGTTGCGGGAGGTGTATTTGCTGATGTTGCCGGGGCTGGCGGGGGCGGCGATTTTTCAGGTGAATGTGGTGGTGTCGCGGTCGCTGGCGTTCGCGGTGGATGAATCGGCGGTGTCGATTTTGTATTTGGCGAACCGGTTGATGGAGTTTCCGTTGGGGATTTTTACGATCGCGGTGGCGACGGTAATTTTTCCGGTGCTGGCGCGTCACGCGGTGCGGAAGGAGGAGGAGGAGTACGCGGCGGTTTACCGGAAGGGGTTGTCGCTGATTTTTTTGATCACGTTTCCGGCGGCGGCGGGGATTTTTTTGCTGGCGCGTCCGATCGTGAGTTTGTTGTTCGAGTGGGGGGCGTTTGACGGCGGGGATACGGCGTTGACGGTGCCGGTGCTGGGGGTTTTCGCGTTGACGCTGCCGTTTTATTCGATGGCGACGTTCGCGACGCGGGGATTTCATTCGGTGAAAAACACGTCGACTCCAGTGCGGATCGCGGGGTGGAGTTTTTTGGTGAATTTGGTGTTGTCGCTGGTGTTGATGCGGTTTTGGGGAATGGTGGGATTGGCGCTGGCGAATCTGGGGTCGATCGTGGTGCAGAGTTCGGCGTTGCAGTGGAGTTTCGCGCGGCGGCGGCGGATTTTGCGGTTGGGGGCGCTGGTGCCGGAGACGGTCAAAATCGCGGTGGCGACGGCGGCGATGAGCGGGTTTTTGTGGGTGGCGGGGGAGCGGTTTGGCGGCTGGTTCGGGGAGGGGAAGTGGGCGGACGCGGCGGGGGTGGGGGTGTTGATTCCGGCGGGGATGGCGGTGTATTTCGGTGTGGTTTGGGGGTTGCGGGTGAAAGGGGTGAAGAATTTTGGATTTTAGATTTTGGATTTTGGATT
>CAZJCL010000084.1:0-1664 GCA_964544025.1 uncultured Opitutales bacterium
GATTGCCCGCCATCCCGCCTGCCCGAATTCGCCTTCGTCGGCCGCTCCAACGTCGGCAAGTCTTCCCTCATCAATATGTTGACCGGCAAAAAAGAGCTCGCCAAAACCTCCAGCAAGCCCGGTCGCACCCGCCTCATCAATTTCTTTGTCATCAACGAAACCTGGACGCTCGTCGACCTCCCCGGTTACGGCTACGCCAAAGTCTCCCTGACCCAGCAGCACGAATTCAACATCAACGTCAGCGCCTACCTCACCCAGCGCGGCAACCTCAAGCAAGTGTTCGCGCTCGTGGACTCCCGCCTCGAACCGATGGAAAGCGACCTCGCCTTCATCCAATGGCTTCACCAGCAAAACCTCCCTTTCTCGATCATTTTCACAAAAATCGATAAAAGCACCGACGCAGCCACCCGGGATCTTTCCCAACAGTTCCTGCAAGAACTGAAAGCGCTGGAAGTTCCGTCCCCCCGCTTCTTCAGTTGCTCCTCAAAAACCGCTCACGGCAAAACCCCAATCCTCCAGTTCATCGACTCCCAGATCCCAAAACCAAAAAAGTCCAAAGGCCCCCAAATTTCCACTGGCTGGATGAACAAGCCCAACAAACGCACCTGATTCCCCCGCGGTTTGCGCTCGACGGCAGTCATCCTTAGTTAATGACAATGCACGACGAGACCCATCAGCAAAACGTTCATCCAGGCTGGCGCTGGGACAATTCCTACGCGCGATTACCCGCGAAATTCTACTCGCGGCAAAAGCCCGTGCCCGTGCGCAAGCCTCGCATCGCCGTGTTCAATACCGACCTCGCCCAAAACCTCGGTCTCAACGCCGACGAACTCGGCAAAAATGATGCCGCTTATTTATCCGGCAACCGGTTGCCCGAAGGCGCCGAACCGATCGCCCAAGCCTACTCCGGCCACCAGTTTGGACACTTCACAACCCTCGGCGACGGTCGCGCCATCCTCCTCGGCGAACACCTGACACCTTCCGGCGAACGCTTCGACATCCAATTCAAAGGCTCCGGTCAAACTCCCTACAGTCGCGGCGGAGACGGTCGCGCCGGTCTCGCCGCGATGCTTCGCGAATACCTGATCTCCGAAGCCATGCACTTCCTCGGCATCCCCACGACCCGAAGTCTGGCCGTGGTGACAACCGGCGAACAGGTCGCGCGACAGGAATCGCTGCCCGGTGCCATCCTAACCCGCGTCGCCGCCAGTCACATCCGCGTCGGCACCTTCGCTCATTTTGCCGCCCGGAGCGATTACGAAGCCGTGGAAATCCTTCTACGCTACACCATCCAACGCCACTTTCCCGAACACGCGGAAAGCAAAGAGCCCGCGCTAGCCCTTCTTCGCGCGGTGGCGGAGCGCCAGGCGGAACTGATCGCCCAGTGGTATTCGGTCGGCTTCATTCATGGCGTCATGAATACCGACAACATGGCCCTCTCCGGCGAAACAATCGACTACGGCCCCTGCGCCTTCATGAACGCCTACGATCCCGACACCGTGTACAGCTCGATTGATCGCCACGGGCGCTACGCGTATGGCAATCAAGCCGGCATCGGACAATGGAACTTGAGCCGTTTCGCCGAAACCCTCCTCCCTTTGATCGACGAACGACCCGCCCCGGCCACGGAGCAGGCGACGGAAATCCTCAGAAACTATGCCGAC
>CAZJCL010000084.1:1764-6321 GCA_964544025.1 uncultured Opitutales bacterium
ACGACCCGCCCCGGCCACGGAGCAGGCGACGGAAATCCTCAGAAACTATGCCGACCTATTCCAGCGCCACTGGTTGAACCTGATGCGGGCGAAGCTCGGCCTTTTCGAAGAAGAAAAAGAAGATCTGGACCTGGTAACAACGCTGCTGGAATGGATGCGGAAAAACGAAGCTGACTTCACCAACACCTTCCGCAGCCTCACGGAAACGCCCCAGTCCGATCAACCGCTTCTCAAGCAAGAAACCTTCCGCGCCTGGCTCGACACCTGGCAAACCCGCCTCACCCGCCAATCTCAAACCCCTGATGAAGTCCGGCGACGCATGAGCGCGCACAACCCGGTCATCATTCCCCGGAACCACCAAGTAGAAGAAGCCCTGCAAGTAGCCGAAAAAGAAGGAGATTTCACCAAGTTCAAACACCTCCACCGCGCCCTCTCCCGCCCCTACAACCCCGACCCAGAATTCGAACAATACCGTCATCCCCCCGCAAAAGGAGAAGACATCCCCGCCACCTACTGCGGCACCTGAACCAATAGCCGCTCACAGAAAACCCTTCTGGCAAAACGAACGGAAGGTCCCTGTGGCGGCGATGGTGAAAGGGCAGGCTTCGGATCAGACGTATCCTTACCTCCGCCGTGCCCCTGCAAAGTTTCTACCACCCGCTCTCCCTCGACCGTTTCTTGAAGGTTGCGACATCCTTGACATCCAGCGGCACCGCGGAGACGCCGCGTTCCTCTTCTCCGAGGTGAATAACGACCCGCCGCGCTCCTATCGTCGAGCGACTCCCGCCGATCCGGACATCGAACGATCCCGGTTCCCCATCCTCCGTCCTCAAATCGATGAACATTTCACCCGCAGGAGACTCAACCAGGACAACCGGCAGCGTCGCGGACATTTCCCGGGATCTATTCCCCTCGATTATCGTCCCCAAAACCCGCCGCCCCAAATCGCCTCCGATCTCGATCGAAGTCGCCGAAGCCGGGAGATGGATCAACTCCTCCCGATCGAGTCCGAACTGCGCCAGCTCGGCATCCGTCGGCACGACCTCGAAGATCTCGTCATCGAAATCCGCGTCGGCATCCTGCAGGACGAGTTCATTCATCACCACTTCCGGGCCGAACTCCGGGAAATCCGTGGATACCACCTGAAGCCGGACCGGAAGCCATGTCTCCGCGTTCACCCACAACCGTATAAACTCACTCTTCCCCAGTGACTCGCTACGTATCACAACCTCCAAATTCCCCGCCGAACCGCTCTCCTCCTCGACCTCATATCGGACCTCCCCCCGGCTCGCCTGCTCCTCCAACTCAAGAAGCCAATCCTCCGGATCTAGGAGAGCCTCGGCCGACCCGATCAAACCATCCAGAAAAAACGTCCGCTCCCCCGTTTCCGTGTCGATCTTCAACCCCAGCGGCCCATTCCGGATAACCTCTTGACCGACCCCGCGCATGTGGGACATTTCCCGCCCGTCAACCACCCGGCGGCGAACCTCGACCGTCGCGAAAGGATTCGCCGGATGCCGGGTAGTCGTCCCCTCCCCGCCCGCCGATGCCGGCAACGGCTGCGGCTGCGGCGGCCCGCTTCGAATCTTATGCACGACCGTCACACTCCGCACGTTTCGAAACGCCTCCACGGATTTTTCAAAACTGTAAGCGACCGGCGCGGGCGAAAAAAGAACGACGGCCAACGCGACGAACGAAGCCGCCAATGACGCCGCCGGAACCAGATAGCGAATCTTGAATCGACTCCTCCGCGCCCCTGTCGCCGACTCCTGCGGCTGATCGAAAACCTCCTCCAAACGCTCCGCCAGACGCGGAGGAATCGCCGGAGTCGGCGCGTTGCGAAGCACTTGTTCCAATCGTTTATCATTCATTTTT
Organism: uncultured Opitutales bacterium; assembly: GCA_964544025.1. Classification (GTDB taxonomy): domain Bacteria; phylum Verrucomicrobiota; class Verrucomicrobiia; order Opitutales; family T3Sed10-336; genus CAZJCL01. The sequence continues at coordinate 3,640 of CAZJCL010000084.1, forward strand.
CTATCTCCTTCAATTCCGCCCGTTCTTGTTGTAGTCGTGCCCGAATCCGGTCGCGGGCGACACGCAACCGATACTTCAACGTGCTTGCCGCGACGCCCGTCACTTCCGCGATTTCCGCGAAAGCCAGGCCCTGATAATAATGAAGGTGAACCACCTGTTGCAGATCCCGATCAAGCGTATCCACGATTTCATACACGAAAATCGCCAGCTCCCGTTCGGCGGCATTTTCAAATGGCGACGGGGCGTCCGTGGGCAAAGCATTCCACCAAGCCTCGGATCGAGCCGAAACGCGGTCGGGGCGACGCAGCCAGTCCAGAAATATTCGGTAACTGATCCCGTAAAGCCACGTGGACAAGGAGGAATCATTCCGAAATCGCGGAAGAGCCGTCCAAGCTTTGCAGAAAGCGCGCTGCGTCAAATCCTCCGCATCGGCTTCACTTCCGCACAACCGGCGGAAATAAACGAAAATCTTCTCGTGGTAAGGGCTCAAGAGCCTCGAAGCCGCCGATCGATCCCCGGCTTGAGCCGCCCGGCAGAGGTTGTTCGCTTGTTCCGTTTCATCCATGTATTGCCTTCCATCTCATTAGACGGAACGAACCGGCAACACGGACAACTTTATTTTCCATTCCTCAGGATTGCCAATCGAAGCGAACTCGCACCTCGTGAAGCTCCAGCGGCTGCACCCGCTTTTCAATTCTGGAACGCACCTGAAACCGCCCGAAAAGCCGCCCTCCAGGGTGATCAAGAACGAACCTCACCGCCAAACGGGCGAAATCAAAAAAATAGACGCGCCCGCATCCGGGATTTCCACCCCATTTTGCCTAGGCATCGCCTCTTCTGCTGTGCTAGTGTTCACGCCATCCCGACTAATATGTCCGACCTCCAGCCACAGCTTTTTCAAAATTCCCTTCCCGGACTCGACGAACTCGATGGGCTGGAAGCAACTGTGGATGCGATGCGCGAGGCCGGGATAGAAGAACGAGGGGCTGTCTTTACCCGTCCAGAAGTTGTCGAGTTCATCCTGGACCTTTCCGGTTACGACGCGAAAACACGCTTGGAAACGCTTCGTCTCCTCGAACCATCATTCGGTTCCGGAAACTTTCTCCTTCCAGCCATCCGCCGACTGCTAGATTCGTTTATCCTTCACGGTGGATCGCTATCAGAGGTTGTTCCGCGATTGAAGAACTGTATCCGAGCCGTCGAACTTCACAGGGTCAGTTTCGATGAAACGCGCCGTGCCGCCCGCCAGCTACTGCTCGACCGCGGGATCCCTGCCGAGGGTGTCGAGATGTTGTTGAACGCCTGGCTCATCAACGACGATTTCCTCCTCGTCGATCTGCCGGAGGAATTCAGCCATGTCGTCGGCAATCCTCCTTATGTGCGGCAAGAGAAAATCCCTGCCGTTCTCATGGCCGAATATCGCGCTCGTTTCTCGACAATCTTCGACCGAGCCGATCTTTACGTGCCATTCATCGAACGCTCGCTCCGCCTTCTCGCTCCAGAAGGGACTTCCGTCTTTATCTGCTCCGATCGCTGGATGAAGAACCGCTACGGCGCTCCTCTCCGCAATCTGGTGAGCCACCACTATCGACTGAAAACCTTTGTGGACATGGTAAATACTCCGGCGTTCGAATCCGATGTAATTGCCTATCCAGCGATCGCGGTGATTTCACGCGAGAAGACTGGCCCTGTTCGCGTAGCAATCCGGCCAATAATCGAACGCGATACACTGATCAAACTCGCGGCCCATCTGCGAAGCGAGACAACGCCCCATTCCGACGTTTCGGAAATAGATGGCGTCGTTCAGGGAGAAGCACCCTGGCTTTTCGAAGGAGCGCAAAAGCTCGCCCTCGTCCGACGTTTGGAGAAGCAGTTTCCTACTCTGGAAGAGGCCGGCTGCCGGGTAGGAATCGGCGTGGCTACGGGAGCTGACAAAGTGTATGTCGCACCGCATGACACACTCGATATCGAGCCGGACCGGAAACTTCCTCTCGTCATGACCCGCGACATCCTCAGCGGTGAAGTCGACTGGAAAGGCCTGAGTCTCGTTAATCCATTCGACGAGGCGGGCCGATTGGTGGATCTAAAGGATTTTCCGAAACTGGCAGCCTACTTTGAGCGGCATAGGAACGTGGTGGGTACGCGTCATGTTGCGCAGAAAAACAGGAACGGCTGGTATCGTACCATCGACAAAGTTTTCCCTCCATTAGCTAGACAACCGAAACTTTTAATTCCTGATATTAAAGGATCGGCAAGCATCGTTTACGAGGAAGGCAGATTCTATCCACATCATAATTTATATTATATCGTTTCAGACAGCTGGAACTTACACGCGCTGCAGAACATTCTAACATCCGGCATCGCCCATTTGTTTGTTTCGGCATATTCCACCAGAATGCGCGGCGGCTACCTCCGGTTCCAGGCGCAATACTTACGCCGGATCTGCATCCCGCACTGGGAAGCCGTTCCCGCGGAAATTAGAGCCGAGCTTTCGCGCCCCGCCGTTCCCCCACACACCGCCAGAAACCTGGTTCAGAAACTCTATGGATTGACTCCAGACGAGGCGGCTGTTTTGCAAGAGAATCAACCGGATGTCCCTAAATCTTTGCCAATTCGAGAAAAAAGCGCGTGAAGCCGTAAAGGCCTTTTGGGGAAACCGGGAGCTTGCGCGACAAAAACAGA
>CAZJCL010000084.1:6421-10126 GCA_964544025.1 uncultured Opitutales bacterium
TTTGGAAATAACTTCAACAATCGAACCGAAGAAGCCATCGGCACGGCCCACGATTTCTGGACCGCCTACCGTGAAGGCGGACTCGGCGAAGATGCGCCCAAACCCTATCTTGGTTGGTTGATTCTGGTGGAAGACGCCCCTGCCTCACGCACTCCAATCACCGACCGCTCCCTTCACTTTCCGGTTCGTGAAGAATTCGTTAACGCCTCCTACATCACGCGCTACGATCTCCTCTGTAAAAAGTTGGTCCGCGAAAACCTATACAGCGCCTCATGCCTTCTCGTCTCAGAACGATCTGCAATAGACACTGGCCGCTACAACGAACTTTCCGAACTGACAAACCTCCGCTCCTTCATCACCGGCCTTGCAAGCCACATCGCCGCCGAAGCCTCCAAGATTTGAGCCAAGGTCAGGCGGGGAAACTGATCTCAAAAAAAGACGGAGCCGTTTCCGGCCCCCGCTTTCCTTTGATTTAAATCACTGGCACGCTTCGCATTCTTCGCCGTTGCGCATGGCGTCGATGCTGCATTGCAGGCGCTCTTCTTCGGTGAAGGTTCGGTTTTCGTCGCGGATGCCGGGGCGGACTTCTTTTCGTACCGCGACAGTCGCTTTCTCGATGTTCGACGCGCCGAGCGAGCGGAGATAATACGTGGTCTTTAATCCCGCCCTCCAGGCCGCGCGATACATGTGCGAGAGCGTTCTCATGTCGGGCGTTCCGAGGAAAAGATTCACCGATTGCGCCTGGTCGATCCATTTCTGACGACGGGCCGCGGCCTCGATAAACCAGATGTAATCGATATCGAAAGCCGTCTTGTAACGGTCTTTCAAATCCTGCGGCACCGAATCGATATGCGTCAGATCGCCATCGAAGTATTTCAGGTTGTCGATCATCTCCTGGGTCCAAAGTCCGCGCGCCTTGAGATCGCGAACCATCGGCGCGTTCAACACAATAAACTCCCCGGAAAGATTGCTCTTCACAAACAGGTTTTTGTAAGCCGGCTCGATACACGGAGTCGTGCCGGTGATGTTCGAAATCGTCGCCGTCGGAGCGATCGCCAACACGTTCGAATTCCGCATCCCTTGTTTCGCGATCTTTTCCCGCACCGGTTTCCAATCCATCTTCCCGCCGCGCGGAACCTCGATCTCGATTCCGCGTTCCGCTTCCAGCAAATCGATCGTGTCCTGCGGCAAAAGTCCGCGATCCCACTTCGAGCCCTTGTAACTCGAATACGTGCCGCGCTCCGCCGCGAGATCGCTGGAAGCTTCATACGCGTAAAACGCCACCGCTTCCATGATCTCGTCGTTGAACTCCACCGCCGCGTCCGAAGCGAACGATTCGCCCCGCTTGTAAAGGCAGTTTTGCAGGCCCATCACGCCGAGCCCGATCGGACGATGGCGGCTGTTCGCCGTGCGCGCCGCTTCGGTCGGGTAGAAGTTAATGTCGATCACGTTATCGAGCGCCCGAACGGCGATCCTGATCGTCTCGCGAAGTTTCTCGTGATCGATTCCCCCTTTCTCGTCGAGGTGGTTGTCGAGGATGATCGAGCCGAGATTGCAAACCGCGGTTTCATCCTTCCCGGTGTTGAGCGTGATCTCCGTGCAAAGGTTCGACGAGTGAATCACCCCGGCGTGATCCTGAGGACTGCGAATGTTGCACGGATCCTTGAACGTCATCCACGGATGCCCGGTTTCGAAAAGCATCTGGAGCATCTTTTTCCAGACATCGATCGCCGGAAGCGTCTTTCCGAAAATCTTCCCTTCCGCCGCGAGCTTCTCGTATTCGACGTATTTTTCCTCGAACGCCTTTCCGTAAAGCTCGTGCAAATCCGGCGTTTCGTTGGAACGGAAAAACGTCCAATCCTCGCGCGCTTCCATCCGCTTCATGAACAAATCCGGAATCCAGTTCGCGGTGTTCATGTCGTGACAACGCCGGCGGTCGTCCCCGGTGTTCCGGCGCAATTCCAGGAAATCGTAAAGATCGTTGTGCCAGGTTTCCAAATACGCGCAACCCGATCCGCGCCGCTTGCCGCCCTGGTTCACCGCGACGAGCTGGTCGTTGTGGAGCTTCAAAAACGGGATCACGCCCTGGCTCTCGCCGTTCGTGCCCGCGATATGACCGCCCGTTCCGCGGACCGCCGTCCAGCTTCCGCCGAGTCCGCCGGCCCATTTCGAGAGAAACGCGTTCTCCGCGATTCCGCGCAACATGATTCCCTCGATCGAATCCTCCACATAATAGAGGTAGCAGGACGAGAGCTGCGAATGAAGCGTCCCGGAATTGAAAAGCGTCGGCGTCGACGAGCAAAACCGCCGCGACCGGTACAGTTCGTAAAGCTCAACGATCCGGTTTTCGCGCGTCTTTTTGTCCTCCGCCAGGAAAAGCCCCATCGCCACCCGCATCCAGAAAATCTGCGGCGTCTCGATTCGCCGCTCGGTTTTCCCGGTCTTGTCGACGATCAGATAACGGTCAAAGAGCGTCTGAATTCCGAGATAGTCGAAACCCAAATCGGCCGACGGATCCAGCGCCGCCGCGAGCTTTTCCACATCGTATTCCAGCAGCCTCGGGTCCAGCCGGTTGATCTCGATTCCGCGCCGCAAGTATTGATGAAAATAGCGCTGGTGAGCTTCTTTGATTCCGCCGATCCCGTCGCGAAGAATGTCCCAGTTCAGAACTTCCTCGTAAATATAAGAGAGCAAAATCCGTCCCGCCAATTTCGCGAAATCCGCGTCTCGTTCAATCAACGTCCGCGCGTTCAAAATGATCGTGCTCTTCAGATCCGCCTCGCTGATTTCGTCGAAAATCGAGCGCCGGAGCTCCGTCTCGATATCCTCTTCCGACATCGTCAATTCGAGATCGATCATCGCGAACCGGATTCGCGCCTTCAGATCCGCGCCGTCCCAAAAAACCGATTCCCCGTTCGCCTTCTTGACGACGATCATCGAATCCTGTTCGAGCACCGGCTCCTTTTTCTCCGCTTGCTGCTGCAAACGAAGCGCGGCCCGTTCCGCCCGGTATAGAATGTAATGCTCGGCGACCTTGAAATGACCGCCCCGCATCAACTCCTCCTGCACGATATCCTGCACTTCCTCGATGTGGAAAAACGCCTGCCCCGCCGCCTTCACCCGCGCCGTCACCGCCCGAGCGATATCCGCCGCCGGCGACGAATCCCGCTGCAACGAAAGAAACGCCTTCCGCACCGCGATCTCCACTTTCGCTTCCGTCCACGGCACCACCTGATTGTTCCGCCGGATAATCCGCACCGTCCCCGCCTCCGTCGAAGGCCGCGCCCCCAACGCCCGTTTCAGAATCAAGCTTTTGGCGACATCGTAAGCCGCGTTGTCCGCCAACGTCTTCTCGATGAGAACATGCAGATTGTCCGTCCGCACCCGCGGCGGCTGGCTATCGCTGGCGATCAGGCGCAGATTGTTGGTCACCTCCGTCGTGATTCGCGCGACGAACGCCTTGTTTTCGTCGTTAAAAATATCCTCGCTGCCCTGGGAAAGTTCCAGGTCGGCGATGGCGGAACCGATACTCCGCGCGACTTTCGCCGGATCGTAATCCTCCTCGCCCCGCACGCTAATGATGCGAACCTCGGTCGGCGGCAAAGAAACTTTCCGCAGGCATTCCTCCCAAGGAAACCGCGGCTTCTGGTCCGCCTCCCGCGAGACAACAGATTTAAGAGCAAGATCGTGTGTAAGAGAAGTCAT
>CAZJCL010000085.1:0-1276 GCA_964544025.1 uncultured Opitutales bacterium
ATTCCGTCCCGAGCATTCTTGCCAAGCTTCCGGCGCGTCTGCATTTTGACGAAATGAACGCTTCCACTCTCCCGCGTCTGCTTTTGTTGCTTTTTCTTTTCGTCGCTCTCCCGGTCGCGGTTTTCGCGGCCGAGGAAGAGGAGGACGGTTTGTGGATCGAGCGGAAAAACGGGAGCTTTCTGAAGCTCGATATTTTCGAAAATCGGTTGCGGATTCACTTTTTCGACGCGGATAAGAAACCGTCGGAACCCGACGCGGTGCGGACCATCGCCCACTACAATCCGCGGAATCTCACCTCGCGGCAGACGGTCCTGTTTTATCCGGTGGAGGACGAAAAATATCTCGAAGCGAAACGGTTTATCCATCCGCCGTTTCATTTCCAGGTGGTCGTGGTGCTCGTTTTCGATGAAAACGGCGAACGGAGCGAATCGTATTCCGGACGGATTTTGCCGAAACACGTCGCGGAAGAGTGAGCTTCCGATTTCGCGTTTAAGATTATCTTCCCGCCGGACTTGTGGTAGCGGTAACGGATGAAAATTGCCGTTTTCAGCGCGAAACCTTACGACCGTCATTTTCTCGCCGCCGCCAATTCGGCCCGGCATGAAATCGAGTTTTTCGAAGCCCGCCTCACTCCCGCGACCGTGCAATTGGCGGCCGGTTTTCCGGCGGTTTGCGCGTTCGTGAACGACGTCTTGAACGCGGAAGTGGTGGCGCGTTTGGCGGAAGGAGGAACGCGGCTCGTCGCGCTCCGTTCGGCGGGTTTCAACCACATCGATTTGCGGGCGGCGGAACAACACGGAATCGCCGTCGTGCGGGTGCCGGCCTATTCGCCGCACGCGGTCGCGGAGCACACGATCGGCTTGATTCTGACGCTGAACCGCAAAATCCACCGCGCCTACAACCGGGTGCGGGAGGGGAATTTCTCGCTGGAGGGATTGCTCGGTTTCGACCTGAACGGCACGACCGCCGGGGTGATCGGAACGGGGAAAATCGGCATGATCGTCGCGAATTTGCTGGCCGCGTTCGGGTGCCGGGTGTTGGCGTTCGACCCGTTTCCCGACACGGAGAATCTGCCGAAAACCGCGCGATACACGGACTTGGCTGAAATTTTCGCGGAATCCGATTTGATCACCCTGCATTGCCCGCTGACCCCGGAAACGCGCCACATCGTCGGAGCCGAAGCGATTTCCAAAATGAAAGACGGCGTGATGCTGATCAACACGAGCCGCGGCGCGCTGGTCGATACGAACGCGCTTACGGCCGGTTTGAAATCGGG
>CAZJCL010000085.1:1376-6437 GCA_964544025.1 uncultured Opitutales bacterium
CGTAACAGATCCGGCCTCACCTCCACGCAACGCATCCGCCCACTCGTTCCCTCTGTCCCGGAGGGACTCCCGAAAATAGCCCAGCGTTTCAACGCTGGGACGCCGATTACGGAACGCAATCAAGTCCCGGAGGGACGACTGCAATCGGCCACCACAACGCGCGCCCATCCGCTCTCCGACCGCTCATTCCTCCGGAACTCCCGCGAACGACGCTAATCCTGCCCTTACAACCGAACCGCCGCCTGCTCCAACTGGCTGCAAAAATCCCGGTAGGTCGCGGCGATTCCTTCGCGGAGCGGGATCGCGGCTTTCCAGCCGAGGCGGTCCATGAGGGAAACGTCGAGGAGTTTCCGCGGCGTGCCGTCGGGCTTCGTGGTGTCGAAGGTGAGTTTCCCTTCGTAACCGACGGTTTCCTTCACCATTTCCGCGAGTTCGCGAATCGTGACGTCGACGCCGGTTCCGATGTTTACCCAATCGGGCGGATTGTCGGTCTGGAGGAGATGGAAACAGGCGTCAGCGAGATCATCCACGTGCAGAAACTCGCGGCGCGGGCTTCCGGTTCCCCAAACGACGACTTCCGGCGTGCTGTTTTCCTTCGCTTCGTGAAACCGGCGGATCAAAGCGGGAAGCACGTGGGAATTCTCCGCGTGGTAATTGTCCCCCGGGCCGTAGAGATTGGTCGGCATTCCGGAATGGAAAAGCGAGCCGTATTGCTTCCGGTAATATTGACAAAGTTTTAAACCGGCGATTTTGGCGATCGCGTAAGCCTCGTTCGTCGGCTCGAGCGGACTCGTGAGCAAACAATCCTCCGGCATCGGTTGCGGCGCGTGCTTCGGGTAAATACAGGAACTGCCGAGAAACAGCAGCCGTTTCACCCCGTGGCGATGCGCCGAATCGATGGAATTGGAGGCGATGGCGAGATTTTCGTAAAGAAACTCCGCCGGGTAAGTGTTGTTCGCGTGAATACCGCCGACCTTCGCCGCGGCGATGATCGCGATATCCGGTTTTTCCCGCGCCATGAAGGCATCGACTTCCGCCTGGGAGGTCAGATCGAGTTCCGTCCGCGTGCGCAGTAGCAAGTTTTGAAAACCGGCTTTCCGGAAGCGGCGGACGAGCGCGGATCCGACCATTCCGCGATGGCCGGCGATGAAAATCTTTTGATCCTTCATGGCGGGAAAAACGAAATCAGGTGGCCGCTTTTTCAGCCAGATATTCCTTCAAACCGGCTTCCTGTTCCGCGAGCCGCAAGTCGTGATCAACCATGATTTTGACCAGTTCCTTAAAGCGAACTTTCGGCTCCCAGTTGAGCTGTTTCTTCGCTTTCGCGGGATCGCCGATCAGGAGTTCGACTTCGGCCGGACGCTCGTAACGGGCGTCGTATTTCACGTATTTTTCCCAATCCAGATCGAGGCAGGCGAACGTTTCCTCGCAGAATTCGCGGACGCTGTGGGTTTCACCGGTCGCGACCACGTAATCGTCCGGATTGTCCTGCTGAAGCATCAGCCACATCATTTCCACGTATTCCTTGGCGTATCCCCAGTCGCGTTTCGCGTCGAGATTTCCGAGGTAAAGCTCCTCCTGAAGGCCGAGCTTGATACGGGTGGCGGCGCGGGTGATTTTTCGGGTGACGAAGGTTTCGCCGCGGCGGGGAGATTCGTGGTTGAAGAGAATCCCGCTGCTGGCGTGGAGCCCGTAGGATTCGCGGTAATTCACCGTGAGCCAATGCGCGTAAACTTTCGCGCAAGCATACGGTGAACGCGGCCAGAACGGCGTCGTTTCCTTTTGCGGAACTTCCTGCACCTTGCCGAACATTTCGGACGAGGAGGCCTGGTAATAACGCACTTTTTTCACCAAACCGGCTTCGCGAATAGCTTCGAGAATCCGCAACGCGCCTAGCCCGACCACATCGCCGGTGTATTCCGGAACGTCGAAGGAAACGCGGACGTGGCTTTGCGCGCCGAGATTGTAGATTTCGTCCGGCTGGAGATTGTAGAGGAGTTTCACCATCTGCACCGAGTCGGCGAGATCCCCGTAGTGGAGGAAGAGCCGCACGCCGTTGACGTGCGGATCGCGGTAAAGGTGGTCGATCCGGCTCGTGTTGAAGGTGGAAGCCCGGCGAATGACGCCGTGAACTTCGTAGCCTTGGGCGAGCAGATGCTCGGCGAGATAGGAACCGTCCTGCCCGGTGATGCCGGTAATAAGCGCTTTTTTCATCGTAAAAAAGGAATGGGTCTGCTGAGTAACGTTAAATAATAAAGAATGCGGAAATCGAGGGTATCGGGCGAAACATTAAATCCGGGGGCGAAGCGGCGGCGAGGTTAAATGTGGCGGGAATCTTCGGCGTTCTTGGCCGCGTAACCGGAATCCTGGCGCTCGTGGTTAACCTTGTTCTTCTTCAAATACGCTTCGTAAACATCCTCCGCGCTCATCCCAAGAGCTTGCGCCAGAGAGACAAGGAAATGAAAAAGATCGACCACTTCGACCCGCGCGTTCTGCTCGTCGAAGGTCTGGTATTTCGCCCACCATTTCCAAGGCACCGAATCGACCAGCTCCGCCAGTTCCTGCTGCATCGCCCGCGTGTAATTAAGAACCCATTTCGCCTTCTGCTCGTCGTCGAGTTCCCCCAGATCCACGCCGATGCGGGCGTTCAGCTGTTGCTGCATGGCGAAGATGTTTTCCAATTTATCCATAAAAGCTGGATAGATTCGCCCGGCGGGCGACGCAAGGAGAAAGCCGCCGCCAAAAACAAAGGGATTTCGCCGAACATCCGCCCCGGGAGCGTCGGGTTTCCGCCTAAAATTTGTCCAACCTTCCCAAATCTCATCGACCTCCCCAAAAAATTCGCTTCTTCTTACAGGTTCTTTACATGCGCGTTTTCCGAATCATTTCCACGCTCTTCCTGCTGGCCGTCCTCACCGGCCAGCCCGCCCGCGCGCTGGAAATCAACTACTCGCCGTTCTTCCACGGCGAACGCGAAACACCCGACGCCGATCTCCACCGCTGGCAAGCGATCGGTCCCCTCGTCTTCGCCCAAACCTCGCCGGAAAAAGACGCGTTTGGCGTCCGCCCGTTCTGGGTCCGCTTCCAGGAAATCGAACGCGAGCGCAACAGCCTCCACATTCTCTACCCGCTCTTCAATCACCGCTCGAACCCCCAAGGCACCACGTGGGACATCCTGAACTTGCTCCGCTTCAGCAGCTTCTCCCGCGACGAAGCTCCCGCCAGCACCACGGTTAACCTGTTCCCCTTCTTCTTTCTCCGTCTCGACCCCAACGATCCGGAACGCGAATACTTCGGCCTTTTCCCGATCGCCGGAAACGTCCGCAATCTCCTCGGTTACGACGAAATCGCCTGGTTTATCTTCCCCTTCAGCGTCCGTCTCGAACGCCAAAACGCCACCACCTTCGGCATGCCCTGGCCGTTCATCCGCTTCACCCGCGGCGACGGCGCGGCCGGACACCACTTCTGGCCGCTCTACGGCTACGATTTCCGCGAAAACAGATACGAACGCCGCTATTTCCTCTGGCCGCTCGGCTACCGCTCCACCAGCGAACTCTGGAAAGAAACTCCATTCCGCGCCACCGGGTTTCTCCCTTTCTACGCATTCACCGATTCCGACCGCGCCAAAAGCCGCACCTACATCTGGCCGTTCTTCGGCTACACCGACAGCCAAACTCCCCAATATTTCGAAAAACGCTACTTCTGGCCCCTCCTCGTCCAACGCCGCGGCGACAGCTACATCAACCGCTGGGCTCCCGTCTACACCCATTCCATCCGCTCCGGCGTCGACAAAACCTGGGCCATGTGGCCGATTTACCGCCACGAAAAGAAAATCGAACGCGACCTCCTCCACGAAAAAACCCAAATCCTCTACTTCGTTTATTGGAATCTCCGCCAATCCAACCCCCAAAACCCGGAAGCCGCCCCCGCGATCAAACGCCACCTCTGGCCGATCTTCAGCCACTGGGACAACGGCGCCGGACGTCAGCAAACCCAAGTCCTCAGCCCGCTCGAAGTCTTTTTCCCCTACAACGACGTCGTCCGCACTCTCTACTCTCCCCTCTTCGCCATTTACCGCCGCGACCGCGACCAATCCGAAGTGAAAGATTCCCTGCTGTTCAACTTCATCACCTGGACCCGCGACCCCGAAAACTCCACGTTCCACATCGGCCCTCTCTGGACCCACGAACGCGCCCCCGAAACCCGCCGCTGGGAAATCCTCAAAGGCCTGGTCGCCTACAACTCCGCCCCCGACACCCCCCGCTTCCGCCTCCTCTGGCTCCCCCGCGAAAAGAAAGAAACACCCGCCGAAACAGATCCATCCTCCCAATTCTGAATTCTAACTTCTAAATTCTAACTTCAAATGTCTCGCGCCACCGCATTTCTCGATCACGTCGGCTCCGCCCTCCTCCTCCTGGTGCGGTCGCTCCGCTACGTGCCGCAGTTGCCGCGCAACTACCGCCGCTTCATCGATCAATGCCTCCTGATCGGCTACACCACGTTCCCGATCGTCGCGATTCTCAGCTTCTTCATCGGCGGCGTCCTCGCCCTCCAAACCGGTTACGCTCTCATCGAACTCGGCGGGGCCAACTTCATCGGCGCCATCGTCGGTCTCTCCCTCGCCCGCGAACTCGCCCCGGTTATGGTCTCCATCCTCGTCGCCGGACGCGTCGGATCCGCCATCACCGCCGAACTCGCCTCCATGAAGGTCTACAGCGAAATCGACGCCCTCGTCACCATGAACATCCCGCCCGAACGGATGCTCGTGATGCCCCGCCTGATCGCCGTCCTCTTCATGATGCCCGTCCTGACCATTCTCGGAAACGTAATCGCCTGGCTCGCCGGCGCGGTTGTCTCCGAATACGTCGGATTCATCGGCGTAAGTTCCGAAATCTATTTCCAAGCCCTCCGCGACGCCGTCGGTTTCCGCGACGTCCTCGACGGCCTCATCAAAGCCGAAATCTTCGGCTTCCTCGTCATCCTGATCGCCTGTCACATCGGCCTCCGCACCCAAGGCGGCCCCCGCGAAATCGGCTCCGCCGTCACCCGCACCGTAGTCGT
>CAZJCL010000085.1:6537-10066 GCA_964544025.1 uncultured Opitutales bacterium
AAGCCGTTCCCGTTAAAGTCGACAAAATCTCGAAATCCTTCGGCGACCACCAAGTCCTCCACGAGATCGACTTCTCCGTCGCCCCCGGCGAGATCTTCGTCATCATGGGCCCCAGCGGCTCCGGCAAAAGCGTCCTCCTCAAAATCATCGCCGGCCTCCTCGACCCCACCGGCGGAAGCGTCCACATCGACGAGATCAACAGCCAGGACCCCGCCATGCGCGAAAAAATCAAGATGGCCCTCGTCTTCCAAGCCGGCGCCCTCTTCAACTCCATGACCGTCTACGAAAACCTCGCTCTCTACCCCTCCGAACACCGCCTCTACGACCGCGACACCATCGACGCCAAAGTCGCCGACGCCCTCCGCATCCTCGGCCTCGACAAAGCCGCTAAAAAATTCCCCTCCGAACTCAGCGGCGGCATGAAAAAACGCGTCGCCATCGCCCGCGCCCTCGTCATGGAACCCCAACTCCTCCTCTACGACGAACCCACCTCCGAACTCGACCCCACCATGGCCGCCACCATCGCCGAAATCATCGCCACCCTCCGCGAACAAACCGGCGTCACCAGCATCGTCGTCTCCCACGACCGCGAACTTTCCCTGACAATCGCCGATCGAGTCGCCATATTAATGGATGGCAAACTTCTTGCTCTCGACACACCGGCCAAAGTCCGCGCCGACGAACGCACCACCGTCAAAGAATTTCTCCACCCGGTCATCGACCTAAAAAATCCACGTTTTAAACAAACTCGCTAACTCATGAAACAAACCCTCAACACCGCCCGCGTCGGCCTCTTCTTCCTCCTCGGCCTCGCCATCATCTGGATCGTCTACGAAACCCTCAGCCAAGGCACCGCCTTCCGCGCCGAGGGCTATCCCGTCCACGCGCCCTTCGGAGACGTCAAAATGCTCCGCGCCGGCGACGACGTCCGCGTATCCGGAGTCCGCGTCGGACGCGTTTCCGACACCCGCCTCCAAAACGGCCGCGCCGAAGCCATCCTCGAAATCGAGCCCGGCGCCCAAATCCCCGCCGATTCCGTCGCCACCATCGCCATCTCCAGCCTCCTCGGCGCCAACTTCGTCTCCATCGAAGCCGGTTCCGCCGACACCTTCCTCCAACCCGGCGACAAAATCGCCACCCGCTCCAGCCCCGACCTCAACGAAATCTTCGCCCAACTCGGCAAACTCGGCGAACGCGTCGAAGGCCTCTTCGGCAATCTCGAAGGCACCCTCGCCGGCGTCACCGGCACCCCCGACCAACCCGGCCTCGTCGACAACCTCAACGCCGTCCTCGCCGAAAACCGCGAAGGCCTCGCCGCCTCCATCGAAAACATCCGCCAAATCACCGAAAAAATAAACCACGGCGAAGGCACCATCGCCCGCCTCATCAACGACGGCGAAGCCTACGACACCCTCCTCTCCGCCATCGGCGAAATCGAAAACGCCGCCCAGCAAGCCTCCACCCTCACCGCCGGCGCCGGCGAAATCGTCGCCCACATCCAAAGCGGCCAAGGCACCCTCGGCTCCCTCATCTACGGCGAAGAACTCACCGACGAACTCCAGCTCATCGCCACCAACCTCCGCGAACTCTCCGAAAAACTGAATTCCGACGAAGGCACCCTCGGCCGCCTCCTCTCCGACGATTCCCTCTACCGCGACGTCCAAGCCGTCATCCAAAAAGCCGAACGCACCATCGACGGCCTAGGCGAACAAGGCCCGATAACAGCCGTCGGCATCGGCGCCAACGCCCTGTTTTAGTTACTGGTTATCAGTTATTGGTTATCCGTTATTCGTTATCGCCCATCGCCTATCCTCTATCGCCTACCGTCTACCGTCTATCGCCTATCGTCTATCGTCTATCGCCCATCGTCCATCAACCACCGCCCGTCCCCATCTCCAAAATCCAAAATCCGCAATCCAAAATCCAAAATTCCCCTCCCCCCTCGCCATGGATCTCCGCGATCTCGTAACCGCCGCCGTAGAACGAAACGCCTCCGACATCCACGTCGCTCCCGGCCGCGTCCCCTCCTTCCGCATCGATGGACAAATCCGCCACCTTTCCGCCGAATTCCCCACCCTCAGCGCCACCGAAACCGAAGAACTCCTCTTCTCCGCTCTCGACCTCCAGCAACGCCAGGAACTCGTTCGCGAAAAGGAAATCGACTCCGCCTTCCAAGTCGAAATTCCCGGAGGCCGCAATATCCGCCTCCGCGGAAACCTCCATGGCCAACTCGGCGGCTGGGGCGGCGTTTTCCGGGTTGTGCCCGACATCATCCCCACGCCCGAAGAAATCGATCTGGAACCCGCCCTCAGAAACCTCGTCACTCTCCCCCGCGGCCTCGTCCTCATCACCGGCCCCACCGGCTCCGGAAAAACCACCACACTCGCCTGCCTCGCCGAGCTCATCAACCAACGCTACCCCCGCCACATCCTCACCATCGAGGACCCCATCGAATACATTTACCACCCGCAAAAAAGCAAAATCACCCAACGGGAACTCAAAGCCCACACCCACGGATTCGCTCCCGCACTGCGATCCGCCCTCCGCGCCGACCCCGACGTGATTCTCCTCGGGGAAATGCGCGATCAGGAAACCATCCAGCTCGCCCTCACCGCCAGCGAAACCGGACACCTCATTTTCTCCACCCTTCACACCACCGACGCCGCCCAAACCGTCGACCGCATCATCGACGTAGTCCCGCCCGCCCAGCAATCCATGGTCCGCGGCCAACTCGCCAGCGTCCTGCAAGCCGTCGTCTCCCAAGTCCTCCTCCCCCACGCCAGTGGAAAAGGACGCGTCGCCGCCCGCGAAATCCTCCTCGCCACCCCCGCCATCCGCACCCTCATCCGCGAGCAACACACCAACCAAATCTACAACGCTCTCGGCTCCGGCGCGAATCTCGGACTCACCACTCTCGAATCCGCCCTCGCCGCAAAAGTCCGCGCCGGCCAAATCCAGCTCGACAACGCTCTCGCCGTCGCCAACCGCCCCGCAACTCTCCTTTCCCACCTCCAAGCCCGCTCCACAGACCAATGATCCAGCCTGATTTACGGCATTTCGGATGTGAACGGCCGCAGATTTCCTTTTAAAAAAACTAAGGATTTACCCTCAATTCTTTCTTGACTTGCGTCAACGTTAGCCGTTTTTCGGATTGGTAAAAGCCCGATGATCGGGCGAAATAGTAGCGCCTCAATAAGGTTTTTCATCAACGCAGCATAATATGAGAACATCACTCAACTCAAAGAGCGGCTTCACGCTCATCGAAGTCATCGCGGTCCTGGTCCTCCTCGGGATCCTAGCCGCCGTCGCAGTGCCGAAGTATATTGACCTAACCGAATCTGCCGCAGACAAAACCGTCGATGCCGCAATTGCTGAACTAAATGGAAGAGAAGCTCTCGCATGGGCAAATTCTATGATTGAAACAGGAGCTGTTCCAGTTGATGCAGATATTCTGGGAGACGTAATCGGCAGTCCCTTGTCTGCGAACACCTTGGGGGACGACTTCACCTTGGCTGCCAACACTCCGCCC
>CAZJCL010000086.1:0-8447 GCA_964544025.1 uncultured Opitutales bacterium
GAAGGTGGGAAGGTGGGAAGGTGGGAAAGTGGAAGGTGTTCTCCTACTTTAGTGGGAGAGCTGGCGTGGGTTTTGGGCTTGCGGCGAGGGGTGAAAGGGGGACGATTTGCTGTGTTTGACGGGGCGGAGCGATGATTATGAAAACCCAAGATTCATGTGCGATGACTGGCGAGGCGCGGACGCATTCGCCGGGGCGGATTCTTTTGGTGGACGATGACGCGGCGGTGCTGGAGGCGGTGCATGTGGGGCTGGTTTATTATGGTTTCGAGGTGTCTCCGTTTACGAGCGCGTCGGCGGCGAGGCGGTTTTTCGAGGAGCATCCGGATACGGTGGATGTGGTGTTGTGCGATTTGAACATGCCGGGGGAGGATGGGGTTTCGTTTCTCCGGCGAGTTTTCGAGCAGGACGATTCGGTGGTGGGGGTGTTGCTGACGGGGGCGGCGACGACGCATAACGCGGTTCGGGCGATGCGGGCGGGGGTTTTCGACTTTATCGGAAAGCCGTTGGATATGAAGGGGCTCGACGCGGCGGTGAGCCGGGCGATGAAGCACCGGCGGCTGTTGCTGGAGAACCGGCGCTACCAGTGCGAGATGGAGAAGCTGGTGGAGGTGCGGAGCGCGGCGCTGGCGAAGACGTTGAGGCGGTTGGAGGAGTCGTTTCAGTTTACGCTGCAGGCGCTGGTGTCGATGTTGGAGGCGCGGGAGAAGGCGACGGGGGAGCACAGCAAGCGGGTGACGTGGATCGCGGCGATGTTGGCGGAACAGTTGGGGGTGAATGGGCGGGAGTTGGAGACGATCCGGAGCGGCGCGTTTTTGCACGACATCGGGAAGGTGGCGATTCCGGACGCGATTTTGCAGAAGCCGTCGGGGCTGGACGCGCAGGAGTGGGAAATCATGAAGACGCATGCGGAGATCGGGTTTTCGATTTTGTCGCATAGTCCGGAACTGGCGGAGGTGGCGGAGATTGTTTATTCGCATCATGAGCGGTATGACGGAACCGGTTATCCGCGGGGTTTGCGGGGGGAGGAGATTCCGCGGGGGGCGCGGATTTTCGCGGTGGCGGACGCGTACGATGCGATTCGGTTTGAGCGTCCGTATTCGCCGGCGCGGTCGGCGGAGGAGGCGTTGCGGGAGATTTTGCGGTGCCGGGGGACGCATTTCGATCCGGCGGTGGTGGATGCGTTCGCGATTTGCCAGCCGGAGATCGAGCGGCGATGGACGAAGGAGGCGGGATCATGAAGGCGCTGGTGGCGGACGACGATGGAAGCTCTCGTTACTTGTTGACGAAGCTGTTGAAGCGCTGGGGGTTCGAGCCGATGGCGGTGGAGGACGGGGAGTCGGCTTTGGCGGTGATGGAGGGGGAGGATCCGCCGGGGTTGCTTTTGCTGGATTGGGAGATGCCGTTGATGGATGGGCTGGAGGTGTGCCGGCGGTTGCGGGAGCGGGAGACGTTGAATCCGCCGTATATTATTTTTTTGACGGCGAAGCGAACTCCGGGGGAGATGGCGCGGGCGCTGGACGCGGGGGCGTCGGATTGTATCCGGAAGCCGTATGATTGGGAGGAGTTGCAGGCGCGGTTGCGGGTGGGGGAGCGGACGTTGAAGTTGCAGGCGCAGTTGCTGGCGGCTCAGCAGGAGATGCGGCATCTGGCGATGTACGACATGTTGACGGGGATTTACAACCGGCGGGCGGTGACGGAGCGGTTGGAGCAAGAGATGGCGCGGGCGAAGAGGACGGGAGCGCTGGTGACGATCGGGTTGTCGGATTTGGATCATTTCAAGGAGATCAACGACACGTGGGGGCATCAGGCGGGAGACGCGGTGATGCGGGCGTTTGTGGAGATGGCGCGAAACACGATCCGGAAATCGGATGTGATCGGGCGCTGGGGCGGGGACGAGTTTTTGATTTTAGCGCTGGGGGAGCGGAGGAACGAGGTGAATCCGATCTTCGAGCGGATCCGGAGCCGGGCGGAGGAGATGACGGTGGATGCTGGAGGGAACGCGATCCGGTATACGGTGAGCATCGGCGTGGCGACTGCGTCGCGGGGGGAATCGGTGGAGGACCTGCTGCAGCGGGCGGATTTGGCGTTGTACAGCGTGAAGAATTGCGGGAAGAACCGGACGGCCTACGCGCCGGATGTGGAGACGCCGGCGGCGCGGGAGTATCTTTTTTGAGGTTTGGTTTGGGGGGGATTTGGAGGAAGGGAGCGCGATTGACTAGTGGGTCATTATGACCAAGTTGGTTGTATGCGAGTGAATATTCATGAGGCGAAGGCACAGTTCTCGCGGTTGATTGCGGCGGTAGAGTCGGGAAAGGAAGTGGTGGTGTCGCGGCGCGAGAAGCCGGTGGCGCGGATGGTTCCGGCCGGGCGGCGGGCGCGGACTCGCGTGGGAAGTTTATCGGGACGTCCGTTTCGCATGGGAGAAGGGTTTGACGATATGTCGAAAAACGCCGCCATTGCCGACGACTTCGGGGTTGCCGAGGAATGAAACCGACCGTTGTGAATGGGTGGTTGTTGGACACCCACACGTTGCTCTGGATGTTATACGGCGACAGGCGACTCAAGAAGTCCGCGCGGGAGCGTATCGACGGCGAATTGCCGGTTTTTTATTCAACAGTGAGTTTTTGGGAGATCGGGTTGAAACGAGCCAGCAAGGGATTCGATTTCTTCATCGAGGACGATTGGGATTTATTGCTCCCGCGGGAATTGGAGAAGGTTGAGGTTATCCGGATCGATCTCGAAGCGACGGATTGTCGGCGGATGGAGGAACTTCCGCTGCACCATCGCGATCCTTTCGACCGGATGCTTATCGCTCAAGCTCTTCAGCGGCGGATCGGAATCATTTCGAAGGATCCGCTATTCGACGATTATCCGGTGTTGCGTGTGTGGTGAGCTTCCAACGTTCAACGTTAACGTTGGAAGGCGTTATTTGGCCATTTGGGCTAGGTCCCACATGGGGAGGTAGATGGCGAGGGCGAAGAAGCCGATGATTACGAGGAGGGCGACGATCAGGATCGGGCCGATGGAGTCGGTCATTTTCTTGATGTTGTGACGGAGCTCCATGTCGTAGTGGGCGGAGATGTTGCGGAGCATTTCGTCGAGGCGGCCGGTTTCTTCGCCGATGGCGACCATGCTGACCAATAACGGCGGGAAATAACGGGCGGCGCGGAGGGGGACGGAGATGCCTTGGCCTTCTTTGAGGGATTCGCGGAGGCGCAGGAATTGGGTGGAGATGGCGGAGTTTCCGATGCTTTGCGAGAGGATGTCGAGGGCTTCGAGGACCATGATTCCGCTGGATTGGAGAATCGCGAATACGCTGGCGAAGCGGGACATGGCGGATTTGACGAGGACGGGTCCGATGATGGGGATGCGGAGGAGGAAGGTGTCGCGCCAGAGTTTTGCGCCGGGGAGGCCGAGGGCGAAGCGGGCGAGGAAGATCGCGGCGAGGAGGGCGATGCCGAGGAGCCAGCCGTGGCTGGTGAGGAAGGCGCTGAGTTGGAGGCAGATTTTGGTGGGGAGCGGGAGTTCGAGTCCGGCGCGGTCGAAGAAGGAGGCGAAGGAGGGGATGACGAATCCGAGCATGATGACGAAGGCGACGACGAGCGCGGCGACGACCATGAGCGGGTAGCGGAGGGCGGCTTTGACTTCGGCTTTTACGCTGGCTTCGTGCTCGATGAGGTAGAGGAGGCGGTCCATGGCGGCGGGGAGAGTTCCGCTTTTTTCTCCGGCGGTGACGATGGTGCAGTAGAGTTCGGAGAAGATTTTGGGGTGTTTTTCGAGGGCTTCGGAGAAGCTGAGTCCGTCTTGGACGTCGAAGCGGAGGTCGCGGGAGACTTTTTGGAGGCGGGGATGTTCGGTTTGGTCCTGGAGAATGGTGAGGCCTTCGGAAATGGGGATTCCGACGCGGATCATGGTGACGAGTTGTTTGGTGTAGAGGATAAGGTCGTGGGTGGTGACGCGTCGTTTTTGTTCGAGGATTTGGGACAGACTTTTTTGGCGGGGAGCGAGAACGGGTTGGATGAGGACGGGGTTGAGGTTGCGGAGGTGGAGTTGTTTGTTGGCGTCGGAGATTTCCTCGGCGACGATGTTGCCTTGGTGGAGGCGGCCGTGGGGATCGACGGCTTGGTAGAGGAAGGTTTTCATTTCGATCACGGGAATCAGGCGACGACGATGGAGGCGGCTTCTTCGAGGGAGGTGAGGCCGGCGCGGATTTTTTGGGCGGCGTCTTCCTTGAGGAATTGGAAACCGGTCTGGCTGCTGGCGAGGGCGGCGATTTCGGTTTCGGAGCGGCCGTTGAGGATGCTGTTTTGGATGGATTCGTTGATGAGGAGGGTTTCGAAGATGCCGAGCCGGCCGCGGTAGCCGGTGTCGCGGCACTGGGGGCAGCCGCGGGCGCGGGCGAAGGTGTCTTTGCCGGCGGGATCGGGTTCCATTTCCCAAAAATCGAGGGCGGCGGGTTCGGGGGTAAAGGGTTCGGCGCAGTGGGAGCAGAGGCGGCGGACAAGGCGTTGGGCGATGACGGCGCGGAGGACGGAGGCGACGAGAAACGGCTGGATGCCCATGTCTTTGAGGCGGGTAATGGTGCCGGTGGCGTCGTTGGTGTGCATGGTGCTGAGGACGAGGTGGCCGGTGAGGGCGGCTTGCATGGCGATGGTTCCGGTTTCGAGGTCGCGGATTTCGCCGACCATGATGATGTCGGGATCTTGCCGGAGAATGGAGCGGAGGGAGCTGGCGAAAGTCATGCCGGCACGGGTGTTGAGCTCGACTTGGCGGATGCGCTCCATGCGGAATTCGACGGGATCCTCGACGGTGACGATGTTGACGTCGGGCTGGTTGAGGAGGGAGAGGATGGAGTAAAGGGTGGTGGTTTTTCCGGAGCCGGTGGGGCCGGTGCTGAGGAGGAGGCCGTGGGGGCGCTGGATGAATTTTTCGATGCGCTCGCGGTCGGCGGGGAACATGCCGAGGTGGTCGAGTTTGTAGACGAGCGCGTTCATATCGAGGAGGCGGAGAACGAGGTTTTCGCCGTGGATGGTGGGGAGGGTGGAGACGCGGACGTGGATTTCGCGTCCGCTGACCCGGGCGGTGAAACGGCCGTCCTGCGGAATGCGGGAAACGGCGATGTCCATGTGGGCGAGGATTTTGAGGCGGGAAACGACGGAGTTGTGGAGCGGTTTCGGCCAGGCGGGGAGGTCTTTGAGGACGCCGTCGACGCGGAGGCGGACGCGGACGTGTTTTTTTTCGGGGGAAATGTGGATGTCGCTCGCGCCTTCCCAGACGGCTTGGACGAGGACCCAGTTGACGTTGCGGACGGCGGTTTGGCCTTCGGCGGCGTCCATGAGGTTGCGGACTTCGGCTTCCTCGACGGTTTCGGGTTCGGTGGATTCGGTTTCGGTGCCGAATTCGATTTCCGCGATTTCGTCGGGGATGCCGCCGCTGTTGGAGGAGACGCCGTAGAGGCTGCCCATCAGCTCGTTGAATTGGGATTCGGAGCAGATGACGGGTTCGATTTCGAGTTGGACCTGTTCCTGGACCGCATCCATGGCGAGGATATCGGTCGGGTCGGGCATGGCGACGAGGAGGCGTCCGCTTTGGCGGCGGAGGGGGACGATTTGGTGGCGGGCGGCGAGCTGGAGGGGAACGAGTTTGGCGAGTTGATCGTTGATCGGGAAATTTTCGGGGAGGAAGATCGGGACGCGGAGTTGTTCGCTGAGGGCTTGGACAACTTCGTGTTCGCGGACGAGGCCTTCGCGGATGAGGAATTGGCCGAGTTTCATTCCGGCGGGGCGGGGGCGGGCGATGGCTTGCTGGAGTTGTTTCTCCGTGAGCAGGCCGGCTTGCTGGAGCATTTCGCCGATTTTTTTGCGACGGATCATGGCGTTACGGGCGGCGGCGGCGCGGATTCGCCGGGAATGCCGCCGGGAAGAATGCGCGGGGTGATGAAGATGACGGTGTCGTTGAAGACGTTGCGTTTGTTGGTGTTGCGGAAAAGTCCGCCGAGGAATGGGATGTCTTTGAGGAACGGGATGCCTTCTTCCTGATCGAGTTCGGAATCGGTGGCGAGTCCGCCGATGACGGTGGTTTGGCCGTCGGCGAGGTAGAGGGTGGTGGTGGCGGAGCGGGTGGTGATGGGGACTTGCAGGGTGCCTTCGATGAGGACGGGGCGGGAATCGTCGAAATCGTCTTTGGTGGTGTGGATGTTGAGTTTGATCCAGTTTCCGTCGATGACTTGCGGGGTCACTTGCAGGCTGAGGAGGGCTTCCTTGAATTCGACGGTGGGGGTGGTGCCGGCACCGGAGCCGGAGGCGGATTGGAAGGGGCGTTCCTCGCCGCTTTCGATGATGGCGGTTTGTTTGTCGAGGGTGGTGATGGAGGGGCTGGAGACGATGCTGAGGCGGCCTTCTTTTTGGAGGGCGCTCAACTGGGCCTGGAGGAGCTGGTGGTTGGTGAGGCGCTCGATGCCGAAGGTGAAACCGGTGGAGGCGGGATCGAATCCGGCGGGGAAATTGGAGTTGAAGCCGTCGGGATTCGCGGCGGTGCCGATGGTGACGTCGCCGCCGTCGGGAGCGTTGTTCATGACGCCCCATTGCATGCCGAGCTGGCGGGCGGTTTCGCTGTTGGTTTGGACGATGGTGGCTTCGAGGAGGATTTGGTAGGCGGGTTGATCGAGGCTTTTGGCGAGGCGGAGAATGTTGGGCATTTGGCTGGGGGAGGCGTGGAGGATGAGGATGCCGCTGTCGGAATCGGGGATGATGGAGAAGGTGGGGGCTTCGGAGTCGCTGGCGGTGACGAGGGCGGTGGAGGAAGCGGAGGAGGCGGAACCGAGGGCGGCTTTGATGGATTCGGCCAGTTTGGCGACTTCGGCGTAGCGGACGCGGTAGAGTTCGAGCTGGAGGGGTTCGGCGCGTTGGCGTTCGTCGCGGGCGACTTCGCGTTCCTTGAGGGCGCGTTCGAGGGAGGTTTGCCTTTCGACGTCTTCCTGGGACATGACGCGGAGCATGCCGTCGCGGAATTCGTAGTGGAGGCTGTGGGTTTCGACGATCAGTTTGAACAGGCGTTCCCAGGTGGTTTGGCGGGGAATGTTCAGGCGGATGGGGCCGGAAACGCCGGGGCCGAGGACGAGGTTGATTTCGGCGCCGCGGGCGAGCATGCGGAGAACGACGGCGATGTCGGTTTCCTGGCCCATGTCGAATTGCTGGATCGGGGAATCGGGGAGCGGATCGTTTTCGGAGGCGGGAACGGCGGCGGTGTTTTCGGCGTCCTGGCGGGCGGGCGAGTGGGCGGGAGGCGCGGGGAGGTTGGGCGTTTGACTGGCGCGTTCGCGGAGGATGGCGAGTTCGGCTTCGCGGGCGGCGGCGCGTTCGGCGTGTTCGCTGGTGACGCAGCCGGGCATCAGGAAGAGCGTCGCGAGGAGAGGGAGAATCGCGGAAAGGAGGATTCGGACGGGACGCACGGTGTGTTCTGGTTTTCCTGGATGAACCTGGGTCATTTCATGA
Source organism: uncultured Opitutales bacterium (assembly GCA_964544025.1). GTDB lineage: Bacteria > Verrucomicrobiota > Verrucomicrobiia > Opitutales > T3Sed10-336 > CAZJCL01. Next base: position 7,494 of record CAZJCL010000086.1, read on the forward strand.
AGCCGGTTTCGATGGGGATGACGATGGGTTCATCCCCGGCCCGCGGTTGGATTTCGGCCTGCGAGGGCGAAATTTTGATAAGCTGGTAATTGCCGTTGGCGATCCATTCTCCCTCGGCGTAGTCGCGGCCGTCGATGATGGCGAGCGGTTTTCCGCCGATTTCGAAATAGGCGGTAAAGGCGGGAATCGTTGGTTTGGTGAATGGCTCGGGAGAAATTTCCGGGGAAGGGGCGGCGGGTGCGGTCAGCAGGTCGGGACGCCAGTCGGCGGCGAGGTTTTCGCGGATTCGCTCGCGAACGGGATTGAGTTGAAAGGTGGCCAATTCGACGCGGGCGCGGGAGATGGCGGCGGCGATTTCGGTTTCGGCGGAGTCTTGGCCGCCGCGGTTCTTGGCGGCGGAGCGGGAACTGATGGCGAAGTCGACGGTCGCGCCGGCCGCGGCGGCGAGCATGAGACCAACGATGATTTTTTCGCGACGGGTCATGTTACGGGGAGCTGGATCACCAGTTGGAAATCGAAATCGTTTTCCGCGGGTTGGAGGGTGAAGCCTTCGATGACGGCGGGATGTTCCCAGGCGAGGAGGTTTTCGAGAAAACGGCGGAAGGCGGGGAGTTCTCCGTCGAGCCGGATTTCGATGCGGAGAGACATCGAATCGGAGGGATCGGGTTGGAGGAGGTGGCGGAGGGAAATGAGATCGATGCCGGCGGCTTCGGAAAAAGACTCGATGGCGGGGGCGACGGAGGCGATCTCGGAGGCGGGGAGCGGGCGGGCGACGGCGGCGGGGAGGCGGTCGGTGGCGAGGGAGCGCCGGTGGGCGGCGATGGAGGCGAGGAGCGGTTTGAGTTGCGTTTGTTGCTCGCGGGCGCGTTCGAGAGTGGCGATACCGGAGCGAAGTTCGCGGGTTTGGCGGGCGTTGGTGAGGATGCCGCCGAAAATGAGGACGGAGAGGCCGAG
>CAZJCL010000086.1:8547-9986 GCA_964544025.1 uncultured Opitutales bacterium
GTGAGGAGACTGAGGTCGGTTAGGAGGGCGATCGCGTGGTGGCGGTCGAGTTGGCGGGTGAGATGGTTGAATTCGGAGCGAAGATTGCCGAGGCGGTCTTGCACGTCGGACGCGGAGAGGAGCGGGCGCTCGCTTTGGAGGCGGGATTCGGCGGCGGCGCGTTGGGCGCGGAGCTCGTGAAGTTGCGTTCGTTGGTAGGCGAAGAATCCGCCGAGGAGAATGGCGAGGACGCAGAAGAAGGCGAAAATGCGGTGGTTGATCCGGTGGTGGAGGAGGTCGCGCTGGCGGTCCTTGTAGGTGTGCAGGAAATTGGGGGTGTAGGTTTGGCTGGAGAGCGCGAGGCCGAAAGCGGTGGCGAAGGCGTGGCGTTGGGCGGGATTGGCGGGCGGCGAGATTTCGGCGGGGGCGGATTCGTGGGCGAAAGGATCGACGAGTTGAAGGGGCGCGGCGATTTGGCTGGCGAGGTATTCGGCGCAGCGGGGGCTTTCGGTGATGGCGCCGGTCAGGTAGACGCGGCCGATGGTTTCGCGATCGGGAAACTGGGTTTGGTAATATTCGAGAGTGCGGTCGATTTGCCGCGCCATACGGTCGAGGGCGGGCTGAATGGATTGGAAGAGGTATTCGGGGTTATGGGGGGCGTTTTCCGCTGGAGCGCGTCCGAGGTCGAGAATGAGGCGAATGGCTTCGGCCCGGGAGGGGGCGGGGCGGAGAACGTGGGTGAGTTCCTCGGCGATTTGTTCGAGGCCGACGGGGATCGCGCGGCTGAGGATGGATTGGCCTCCGGACCAGACGCCGATGCGGGAAGTTTGGGTGCCGATGTGGGAGAAAACGAAGGTTTCGCCGGAGGCGGCGATCCAGCCGGACCGAAAGAAATTGCGCGTCGCGTAGAGGGGCAGGGCGATTCCGCGGAGGGGGAATCCGGCTTCGCGGAAGGCGTTGACGAGGGAATCGCGATCCTCGTGCGGCATGAGGAAGCCGCTGAGGAGGATTTCTTTTTTGCCGTGGGCGACGAGCTCTTTTTCGACCTCGAAATCGACAATGGTCTTTTGGGCGGGAAACGCTTCTTCGCGTTGGAGCGCCCAGTAGACAGCTTGGGCGAGGTGGCCCGGCTTCATGTGGGGAAGCTTGAGGTGATGGACGCGGACGCGGTCGTGGGAAATTCCGGCCCAGACGGCGAGGTCTTTCGCGTTACCGGCGAGCGCGGTGAGGCCTTCGCGGATCGCTTCGGCGAGGTGGGCGGAATCGAGTGGGGCGAAGGCGTCGATCGGTTGGCTGAGGAAATTGGCGACGCGGAAATTTCCGAGAAGGGAGGGTTCGAGCAGGACCATGCGAAGCCGGTCGGGACCGATTTCAACGCCGGCGGTCCGTCCCTGTTTGGCGGGCGGATTTTGTCCGGCGGATTGGAGCTGCGAGAGGAGTTTCACGTTGTGCGGATGGCG
>CAZJCL010000087.1:0-6357 GCA_964544025.1 uncultured Opitutales bacterium
AACGTGTAACAAAACACCAGCATGATCAACGGCATCAACCGGAAGATCTTCTGCTGCGCGTTGTCCATCGCCATCGGCATCATCCGCATCTGGTAAAACATCGTGATCCCCATCAGCAGCGGCAAAATGTTGATCGGGAAACCCGCGATCACCGCAATCGTGTCCGGCGCCGAAAGATCCCCCACCCACAAAAACTCCGCGAATCGCAACTCCGCCGCGCTCCCGATCATTCGGAAAAGCCCGAAGAAAATCGGAATCTGCACCAGCATCGGCAAACACCCGCCCATCGGATTCACCTTCGCCTCGCGGAACAGCTTCATCGTCTCCATCTGCATCCGCTTCGGATCGTCCTTATATTTCTCCCGCAAAGCCTTCATCGGCTCCTGGATCTTCGCCATCCGCTTCGAAGAACGCGCCGCCGTCGCCGTCAGCGGCCACAAAATCGTCTTGATGATCACGGTCACCAAAATGATCGCGATCCCGTAGTTCGGAATCACCGAATGAATCGCCACCATCATGCTCAGCAACAACTTGCTGATAAACGCGAAAAACGGCCACCCAAACTGCATCACCCGGTCCTGCTGATTCCCCAGCGCTTCCAACCGGCGATACTCCTTCGGGCCCGTATAAAAAGTCCCGCTCAACTCCTGCGTTTCCCCCGCCGCGATTCCCTTCAAATCGAACAAAACCGTTCCCGTAATCCCGCTCGCCGCTTTCTTCTCCCCTTCCTCAAGCTCCATCTTCACCGGCCGCGCCACAAACCCGGCCGGCGTCTGCTCCGGCGTCCAAATGCTGGCGAAAAACTGGTTCTTCACCGCCGCCCACTCAAACGGACGCTTCTCCGAAATCGACTCCTTCGGCGCTCCCGAAGTCATTCCGATCCACGAAAGAAACCCGCCACCCTCGAACTTGCTCGGCGAAATCCGCTCGAAACTGTCGCCATCGAAATAGCTGAAATTCAAATGGTCCATCCCGACCGCCTGCCGCCCGATCGGCTCCGCCGTCCCCAAATGCACCCCAAACTCACCCAGCAAATGCGGCTGCCCGCCGACATTCCGAAACTCCGTCCGGTGCCGGATCAAATACGCTCCCGGCTCCCGTCTTCCCGCGCCCCGCTCCAAACTATATGTCCGCACCACCTCCACATCCCCGAGCGATAACCCGTAGGAAATCTCCGCCTCCGTCTGGCTCAGCACCCGATAACCCGCCGACGGCCCCGCTCCAGCGATGTCCAACAACGCCAGCGCCGGAATCGGATCCACGTCGTTCATCACATAACGCTCCTCCGATTCCTTCGTCTCCGCGTGATTCTTCAACGTCACCTGCCGGATCGCCCCGCCCAGATTCGTAAAATCGACCGCGATATATTCGTTTTCCAGCCGGACCAGCGATTCCTCCACCGGCTCCCCCGGCGTCGCCACCGGCAAATCCGGATCCCGGGCCGCCGAAATCTCCGGCGAAGTCCGTCCCGATTCACCCGCCGCGCCGCCCGCGCTCTCCCCCTCCCGGACTTCCACCGGAACGTTCTCCGCTGGCACCTCAGATGGCCCCTGCGCCGGCGTCCGCTGCTGCTGAAATACCATCAGCGTAAAAGCCGCCATCAGCAGCGCTATTCCGATAATCGTGTTCTTCTTGTCCATCTGTCTTGTGAAAATATTGCTCAATGCGCGGCTCGTTTCCGCGACGGCACCGGATCGACTCCTCCCGGATGAAAGGGATGACACTTCAGAATCCGCCGCAACGCCAGCCAAAGTCCGACAATCGCGCCACGCGAACGCACCGCCTCCAGCGCGTATTGGGAACAGGTCGGGTAAAAACGGCAGCAAGCGGGCTGACCGATAAGCGCCGCCTTCAACGGCGAAAGCGCCACCTGATAAAACCGGATCCCCAACACCGCCGCCAACCGCGGAATCCGTGCGCAAAAGAAAAATGCCTCGCGCCAGCTCATCTCGCCACCGGCCTCACTTCGTTGGCCACTCGCCGGCACGCCTTCAAAAAACGCTCTTCCGTCCTCGCAAAAGGCTCATCGACCAACCGCGATCTCGCGATCAATACCAGATCGCAACGCGGCGGCAACTGCTCCTGATGAAGCCGAAACACCTCCCGCAATCGCCGCTTCGCCGCGTTTCGCCGCACCGCAGGGCCCACGCGCTTGGACGCGATCACGCCCAAACGCCGCAACTCCTCCTCCGCGCTCGCCGGCAGGAGAATGGAAAACAGAAACGTTCCGCAATCCACTCGCCGGCCCTTTTCTCGCACCGCTTCGAACTCAGCCGTGCGGCGCAGGCGCTGTCTGGAGGTAAAGCGCATCGCCGGCGGAGTTCCAGATATGCGTCTTAAACCGAAGCGGAAAGACGCTTGCGGCCCTTGCGGCGCCGCGCGTTGATGATCGCGCGACCGCTCTTGGTCGCCATGCGCGCGCGGAACCCGCATTGACGGGCTCGTTTCAACTTGGATGGTCTGTAGGTAGGTCCCATGATGTTTTAAAAATCGCTGACAGTTAGGAAAAGGAGAGAAAATGGGTTCCCCGCCCGAGCCTGTCAAGCCCGTTACCAGAATCTTCGCGATCCCGCCGCGCCCCGCCTTTACTCCCCGTTTCTTTTAATTGAAAAGCTTCCGGTTCTGCGTAAACACTCTCCTTTCCTTTCCATACCGAATCCTGTTTTTTCACCCGATCTTTACCCGATGGCTCACAGAAGACGCAGTCAAAAGAATCTCTCTCCCGCTCAATTTATCAAAGGTCTGATCATCCGCATCGGCCTCGCCCGCAAGGTGAAGGAACGCGACGGGAAAGTCGCCTTCCGCCTTCTCTGGGGACGAATCGCCGGCGCTTTCGTCGCCCTCATGCTCGTCAGCTGGATCACCCTCGCCGCCGCCGCGTGGCTGTTCGTGAAATACGAACGCGATTTCCCCGAAGTCCGCTACGTCGACCTAGTTTTCCCGCACCGCTGGGATAAATACCGCGTGGCCCGTGGCGATTATTACATCGCCCAAGCCAAAGAAAAACTCGAAGCGGGCGACACCTCCAACGTCCTCCACCTCATCCGCGTCGGCGTCCAGCAATCCCCCGACAACACCGAAGGCCGCCTGATGCTCGCCGGCATCTACAACGCCATCGGCCGCCCCGAACTCGGAATCAACCTCCTCAAAAACCGCGTCGACAACCACGCTCAGGACAAAGAATACCTCAGCTCCCTCATCAGCCTCCTTTTCGCCAACCACGAAGATTTGACGGTCGACGAACTCGCCACCCGCCTCCTCGGAGACGACCGCGAACCGAGCGAGCGAAATCTCGTCCTCGCCCTCGCCGCCGCCACCGCCAATTTCAACCGCGGAAACTACGCCCGCGCCGAGGAATTCATCGAGAATTACAATCTCCTCGAATCCCGCACCGGCACCATCCTCCAAGCCCGCATCGACTGGGAAACCGGAAATCCGGAACCCGCCATCCGCCGCATGGAACGAGTCGCCCGAGCCAGCGGCGACCTCCAGGAGCAAGCGCTCAATTTCCTCGTCGAATATCTCTGGATCAACGGCGACAAAGACCGCGCGCTCCAAGCCGCCATGGTCTCCTTCATCAGCGATCCCCTCAACTTCGCCCCGCGCCTTCGCCTCCTTTCCATCTACGATCTCATGGAAGACGAAGCGAAACTTCGCGAGGAAACCGAAACCTTCCTCGAACTCTTCGGCGAAGAGGAACCCGCCGTCCAGGCCCTCGCCGATTTCGCCGGACGCACCGGCGACCCCGAACTCGCCGAACGCCTTTACCAACGCGTCCGTTCCCTCGAAATGCCGTCCGAAAACGCCGCCCTCGCCGTTATTGAAGCCCGCGTCGTCGCCGGCGACCACCACGGAGCGATCGCTTTTAGCCAGCAAATCGCGAAGGACACCGAAAACTGGACACCGATCCAACTCGGCCAACTCCAGCCGCTTCTCGCCACCGCCAACGTCGGCATCGGCAACACCGAAGGAGCCGACACCCTTCTCCCGACCATCCTCACCGGCGGAAACGTCGGTGTCGCCGATCTCATGCAATTCGCCCAACGCCTGATCGCCATCGGCGACTTTGTCCGCGGCCGCGAAGTCCTTCAACACGTCCACACCACCCAACCGCTCAATCAGGAAGCCCTCGGACGCCTCATCCGGCTCGACATCGAAACCGGCAACAACCGCAACATCGTCGAAAACGTGAACCGCCTCCTGAAAACCCGGAAACCTCCCGCGATCGTCCTTCAGGAAGTGCGCCGCCACGTCAGCAGCGACCTGTTCCTTTTCGAAGACGGCCGCCGCGAACTCCTCTCCTCCATCGAAACCGCCCTCCTCAGCGCGTCGACGGCGGTACAAGGTTCCTGAGCGCCCGCAAATACCGCTCCCGCGTTCCCGCGATCACCTCCTCCGGCAACGCGGGCGCGGGCGGCTGCTTGTTCCACTCCGCCCCCAGCAGAAAATCCCGCACATACTGCTTGTCGAAGCTCGGCTGCGGCCCGCCCGCCAAATACCCCTCCGCCGGCCAATAACGCGACGAATCCGGCGTCAAAACCTCATCGATCAGGTAAAGCTTCCCCGCCGCGTCCCGCCCGAATTCGAACTTCGTGTCCGCCAATATCATCCCCGCCGCCAAACTCCTCTCCTGCCCCAAACGATACAGCCGCAAACTCACCTCCCGCACCTGGGCAAAAAGCTCCTCCCCCAATATCTCCGCGCATTGCCGCTCCGTAATCGGCTCGTCATGCCCACCCACCGCCGCCTTGGTCGTCGGTGTAAAAATTGCTTCCGGCAACTCCGCCGACTCCACCAGCCCCGTCGGCAACCGGTGGCCGCAAACCTCCCCCGTATCGCGATACGAGCTCCAGCCGCTCCCCGATAAATATCCGCGCACGACACACTCCACCGGCAACGGCCGCAGCTTCCGCACCGCCATGCTCCGCATTTGCAAGTCCCGCGAAAGCCCCAAATCCCCCGCCAAAATCCGTTCCTGATCCGGCAACAAATGATTCTCCACAATCCCGATCGTCGCCCGAAACCAAAACAAGCTCATCTGCGTCAAAATAATCCCCTTCCCCGGAATCCCATCCGGAAGAATCACGTCGAACGCCGACAACCGATCCGTCGCCACCAGCAACAACGATTCCCCCAAATCGAAGATCTCCCGCACCTTCCCCGATCCCACATGCGGATACGGCAGATCCTTAACTTCGGTGACCGCCGACGCCGGCAGTGCGGATTCAATAGAGTCGATGGAATGCATGAGATCTGAAAATACCGGCCATTCATGGAGATTGCCACCGGCGAAATCACAGAAATAGCCACGAAACCTTCTCCAACAAAAGCACTTTCGCGATTTCTCCGGAAAAATCGGCCAAACCGGCATTTTTTGTAAAAAAACGCTTGCCCATTCCCGCCCGATCCGAGAAAGTCTTTCTTTCAATTTTGAGTGTCCCCTTCGTCTAGTCTGGCCTAGGACACCAGGTTTTCATCCTGGCGACAGGGGTTCGAATCCCCTAGGGGACGCCATTTTTGAAATACGAAAACGGCCCAAGCTACCGCCAGCTTGGGCCGTTTTGTTTTCCCCAGAACCCGCACCGCAACCCGTCGCCAACGGGTATCCGCCAGAAAAAAAGCCACCGCCTTTCGGCGATGGCTTAATAAATCCGAAATCGCTTGTCCGCTGCCTTACAGCGAATTCAACCAGCTGCTCAACGGTCCCTGGAAAAACCCTGCAATAACGGTCACCGCGGCCAATCCGCCGAGAACCAGCTTACCGCCCGTTCCCAACGACGGAAAAGACACCGCCCCGCTCACAGCTTTCTCCTCGCCGCTCACGTTCCAAATCCGGAAGACCGCCACCTTCATCCACCCGAAATAATAGTAAATCGAGATCGCCACGCCCACGATCGAGACGCCGATCAGCAGATAAAGCTGCGCCTCGAACGCCGCGATAAACAGCAACAGCTTCCCCATAAATCCGACCAGCGGCGGAATCCCCGCCAAAGATCCGAGTCCGATCACCAAAACCGCCGCCATAAACGGCGACCGCCGCCCCAAATCCGAAAAATGCTCCAGCTGCTGCTCCGAATCGCTCGGCCCGCCCACATGAACCATCACCCCAAACACCGCGAACGAAGCCAGCAAGTAGGTGAACAGGTAAAACACCACCGCTCCCGACGCCCATTCCACCGTCACCGCCGCCGTCACCCCGACCAGCAAGTATCCCGCGTGCGCGATTCCCGACAATCCCATCAACCGCTTCGTATTCTGCTGATGCAACGCCGCCAGATTCCCCAAAACAATCGTCAGAACCGCCATCACCGTCAAAAGCGGCACCAAAATCTCCCGCATCGGCGCAAACGCATTCTG
>CAZJCL010000087.1:6457-9976 GCA_964544025.1 uncultured Opitutales bacterium
ACCCGCCTCCAGCGAAACGCTCGAATGGCGAAAATAACTGACGAGCACGTAAAACCCTACCGTGACCGTCTCCAACGCCACAAAAAACATCACGAAATTGTGGCTCTGCACCATCAGCATCATAGCCGCCGTCAACACCAGCGTGATATGGTAAAACTCCGTTTTCGGGATCTCAAACCGCGCCAAAACGACTTTCCCGAGGTAACAAACGCACAATCCGCTCAACAGAAAAAACGCCCGCATGCTCTGCCCGAACAAATCGTGCCGCAGCATTCCCGCAAACGTCGTTTCCCCCAAATATCCTCCGCCGTTCGCGTAAGAAAAAATTCCGAACCAAACCAGAATCGCCGCCAATCCCCCGATCGCCACCCCCGGGATCAACCGCTGTTTCTCCCGCGGAAGAAACATCTCAAGGACCAGCAAACTCAACGCCAGAAACGCCACCAGCATCTCGGGCAAAATCGCCCCCCAAACATTGGTGGCCGCCGCCTCTTTAAAAATCTGAAGATTCTCCTGATTCATGTTTTCAGCGCCCCAAAAAATTAACGCTCCGCCGCCGCCAGCGAAGTCTCCTCCGTCTGCGTCTCAACCGGATAAACTCCCGAAAGACTCCCGTTCAGCGGATCCGAAACCGATCTTGGCCAAAATCCGATCAAGATCAACATCGCCAGTAACACCAGCGCCGGCACCCGCTCCCGCCATTGAATATCCCGGATCGCCGCGATATCCACCTTCTTCCCAAACGCTTCCGTCGGCTGGCCGAAAAAGATGTTCGCCAAAGAACGCAGACCGTAAACCGCCGAAATCACCACTCCCAAAACCGCCGGCACCACCAGCCACGCCCGGAAATCCCACAGTCCGACAAACACCGCGAACTCCCCCCAGAAATTCGCCAATCCCGGCCCCGGCACTCCAATGCTCGCAAAAATCGCCACTCCGTAAAACGCCGCCAACACCGGCGCTTTCTGCCCCAATCCCCCGATTTCTCCCATGTCGTAAGTCTGCGTCCGCTGATAAATGCAGCTGCTCAACAAAAACAACAACGCCACCGTCAACCCGTGCGCCACCATCAACAAAACCGCCCCGCCGACCCCGATCGTATTCAGCGTCGCCAGCCCGAGAAAGCAGTAGCCCATGTGCATCACCGAGCTGAACCCGATCATCTGCTTCAAATCCCGCTGCGCGATCGTCACCAATCCGATGATCACGATATTCCCCAACGCCAGCCAAGCCAACGGCATCGCCCAACTCGCCGCCCCGTCCGGAAGCAGCGGCGCCGCGATCTGGATCAGCCCGTAAAGCCCGAATTTCTTCAACACTCCCGCGTGCAACATCGCCGCCGAAGTCGGCGCGGCTCCATATCCCAACGGAGCCCACGTATGAAACGGCCAGAGCGACACCAAAATCCCGAAACCGAGAAGCAACAGCGCATACGTATAATTCTGCGCCACATCCGACAGCGAATTCCCCGCCAGCGCCTCCCGCAAATCAATCAGATTAAACGACTCCGCCCCGCTCTGCACATAAAGTCCGATCAATCCCGCCAACGAAATCAACCCGCCCAACGTCAAATAAATCGTCAGCTTCATCGCCGCGTATTGACGATCCCGGCCGCCCCAGATCCCGATCATGATAAAGGTCGGAATCAGCGCGAGTTCGTGGAAGAAGTAGAAAAAGAAAATATCGATCGACGCGAAAATCCCCATCAACCCCGCGTGCATCACCAGCAGCAACATCAAATACTGATTCAACCGCTCCGCCTTCGAGCAAATCGCATACAGCCCCGCCGCAAATCCCACGACTCCCGCCATCGCGTAAAGCGGCAGCGAAATCCCGTTCAACCCGAGCGTCAGATAAATCCCCCACCGCTCCAGCCCGGTCGCGAAACTGGTCACGAACGCGTAACCGTCCACCGTCTCCTGCGCCCCGTATTGAAACCACAACCACAACGCGCCCAACGCCGGAATCGCGAATCCCGCGAACGCGATCGCCCGCACCTGCGCGAGGCCCAAAGCCCGGCCGCCCAAAAGCATCGCCGCCGCGGCGAGTAGCGGCGCCAAGATGGCGACATGAAGCAGATAAGGATTCAGATCGGTCATGTGCAAAAAATCAGAAAATGCCAAAAGCCACCGCGCTCAGCAGGAGAAGTCCAAGGAAAAACCAGTAAACATAGGCGTGGAGATTTCCCGTATACCCGGATCGCGCCCCAAACCCAAACAACCCAAGGAACCCGGCCGTTCCACGCACCGCCAGCCCGGCCACCAGAATCTGATCGAGAAAACCCAACAGATTCGCCAGCCGTTGCTGGACCTTCGCCACATACCATTCGTAAACAGCGTCAAAATACCATTTCGCGGAAAGAAACCGGAAAACTCCCGGCGCCGTTGCCTCCAGCCGATCCGATGCCGCGCCCGGACGGTAAAACACCCACGCCAGCCCAAATCCGAGCAAAACCACCGCGACCGAAACCACCAGCACCACCATGTGCCCCGTCCCCGTCGCATGCGGCACCCGGTCCAGCACTCCCGCGAACGCTTCCGGATGAACAAACCCCCATCCACCAAGAACCGCCCCCAGAGCCAAGACGCCCAGCGGCACCGTCATCGTCAGACCGTTCTCCCGCGCATGATCCGCCTCCTTCGACTTCGGCTCCCCGAAAAACACCGTCGCCCAAAGCCGCGTCATGTAAAACGCCGTCATAAACGCCGCGAATCCGAGAATCGCGAAAACCAGCTTGTTGTTCTCCCACGCCAGAAAAAGAATCGCGTCCTTACTGAAGAAACCCGCCAACCCCGGAACGCCGATCAGCGCCAGATAACCGATCGTAAAAAACAGAAACGTCAGCGGCATCTTCTTCCGCAGTCCACCCATCCGGTAAATATTCTGCTCATGGTGACACGCATGGATGATCGAGCCCGATCCGAGGAACAACAGCGCCTTGAAAAACGCGTGCGTTGCCAGGTGAAACATCGCCGCCGCTCCGCCCGCCAAAATCAGCGGCTGCATTCCGCCTTCCCCGCTCCCATCTCCCGCCAGCGCTCCCAGGCCAAAAGCCGCCACCATGAATCCGAGCTGCGAAATCGTCGAATAGGCCAGGATCTTTTTGATGTCCGTCTGCACCACCGCCGTGATCGAGGCAAAAAGAGCCGTCACCGTCCCGATCACCAGAATCACCGTCAACACATCCGGCAACATCAGGAAATACACCCGGCAAAGCAGATAAACGCCCGCCGCCACCATCGTCGCCGCGTGGATCAACGCCGAAACCGGAGTCGGGCCTTCCATCGCGTCCGGCAACCACACATGCAGCGGAATCTGACCCGATTTCGCCACCGCGCCGCAGAACAGCAACAACCCGATTCCCATCTGCAACTGCTCCGGATTCGCCGAGGCCACGCCCGCCAGCTCCGTCAGCGAAAACGTCCCGAATTGCCAATACGACCAAATCACCCCCACCAAAAACCCGATATCCCCGATCCGGTTAACAATAAACGCCTTCTTCGAAGCCGCCACCGCCGA
>CAZJCL010000088.1:0-9900 GCA_964544025.1 uncultured Opitutales bacterium
TTTCAGGTTTTGGAGGCGGGTTTTCCAGGGGGCGGGGAGGAGGTCGGGGTTGATGGTGTTGGTGGCGAGGGCTTGGAGGAGGGCGGTGGTGCGGGCGGCGGTGCGGGTGAGGGCGGTGAGGGCGAAGTCGCGGTTGGCGGGGGTGAGTTCGTTGAAATATTCCAGGAGGGATTCGGTGGCGTGGGGGGATTGCAGGTCGCCGAGGCCGCTGACGGCGCCTTGTTGGAGTTCGGCGCTGGTGGTGGCGGGGAGGTAACGGCGGAGTTGTTCGCCGCTTGTTTCCCAGGGGAGGAGGGCGATCATGCGGAGGGCGTCGTAGCGGGTGCCGGGCGGGACTTTTTCGTCGTCGGCCATTTCGATGGCGAGGTGGAGGGCGCGGTTCCAGCGGTGGCGGAGGTCGTCGTGGGTGGCGAGGATGGCGTCGATGGTTTCTTTGGGCCATGCGTTGGCTTGGGTGATGCCGTTGATCAGGCCGCCGCCGATGACGACGGCTTCCCAGTGCATGAGCGGAGCGTCGGTTTGCGGGGTGGAGATTTCGAGGAGTGCGCGGAGTTCGGCGGGGTCGTTGCGGCGTCCGGCGGCGATGGTGACGCGCCAGATCCAGGGGATGCGGCGGTATTCTTCCTGCGGACTCAGCTCGATGCCGACGATCATTTCGCGGAGGATTTCGGCGGAGTTTTCGCTGTGTTCGCGGATGATTTCTTCGCGGACGGGGCGGGGGAGGGCGTCGTCGAGGATGCGGATGGCGGGAGGGCGGTTGTCTTTGGTTTGGGGTTCGGCGGCGTTTTCCGAGAGGAGGTAGATGCCGAACCAGCGGGCGCTTTGGGCGGCGTTTCCGGTGACTTCGAAGGTGGCGGGTTCGCCGGGGACGAGGAGGGAGGCGGCGACTTCGATGGCGAGCGGGCCGCTGCCGTCGGAGTGGCTTCGTTCGCGGATTTCGTAGAACATGCGGACGCGTCCGTCTTCGCTTTCCCAGACTTCGTCGTCGAGCGTTACCTCGAAAGGCAGAGTTGTTTTTCCGTTAACTTTTAAAACGAAACCGCCGGCGGGTCTTCCGAGGTTTCCCATGGCGGCGGGGAGGCGGAAGGTGTGGGTTTGGTCGGGGCGGAGGTTGGCGGGAACGGGTTCGGTTTTCCAGGTGAGCGTCGATTTGCCGTCGGTTTGGCGGGCGAGGGCCATGGGGAGGGTTCCGAGCCAGCTGGGGTAAGGAAGTTTTTCGGCGGCGGCGATGACTTCGGCGAGGCCGTTGGGGGTTGAGGCGGCGAATTCTTCGCGGGCGATTTTGGTGGATTCGGGGGTGGCGCTGGCGAAGGGGCGGGGTTCGCTGGTGCGGAGGTAGGCGATGAGGTCGGCCATCGCTTGCGGAGGTATGTGGGCTTCGAGGCCGTCGGGCATCATGGAGCGGTGGCCGGCTTCGATGCGGGCGATTTCGGAGCGGAGGAGGTTTTCGCGGGCGCCGCCCATTTGGACGAGGACGAAGCCGTTGGCGGTTTCCTCGGCGATGACTCCGGCGAGGCGGCGGCCGTTTTTGGTTTCGACGAGGTAATTGACGAAGCGGGGTTCGATGACGGCGTTGGGATCGAGGATCGCTTCGAGGAATTCGGAGACGTTTTTGTCGCGGAAAAGGGCGACGTCGGGGCCGAAGGATTGGCCGACGCCGCGGAAGGAGTGGCAGGCGGCGCAGTTGTTGCGGAAAACCTTCGCTCCGGCGGGGACGCGTCCGGTGAGTTCGGCGACGTGTTGGTAGGCGGCGAGGACTTCGGCGCGATTTCCGGGGCGGAATTTGGCGAGGGCGGTTTCGGCGCGGCGGCGGAATTGGTCGTTGCCGGTGGCGAGGAGACGTTCCTGGTTGGGCGCGGAGATTTCGGCTCCGGAGACGGTGCTATTTTCGACGGCGGAGAGGAGGGCGGCGGTCCAGGATTCGCGGCTGAGGAGGAGGTCGATCCATTTGGCGCGGATGGCGGGGGCGTAGGATTGCCAGCGGGAAAGGGCGAGATCGGCGATTTCGGGAGCGGATTGGCGGCGGAGGGATTGGAGGGCGGCGTCGGAGATTTCGGGGATCGGGGAATCGATAAGGGCGACGATGGCGGGGCGGTCGGCGGGTTGCATGACGCCTTGGGCGCCGAGGAGGCGGAGGGCGTCGATTCGGGTTTCGGGCGGGGCGGCGGGATCGGAGATTTGGGTGCGGGCGAGGGCGACGAGGTTTTCCAGATTTTGGGCGGAATCGGGTGTATCCAGAATTTGGTTGATTTGGAGATTCGCGCGTTCGAGGGATTCGACGAGGGAGGCGAGAGCGGCGATTTGCCAAGGTTCGGCGGTTCCGGATTTGACGGAGGTGACGGAGGCGATGGCGCGGGAGAGGATTTGGGGATCGTCGAGGGCGACGATGGTGGCGATGAGGCCGGAAACGGTTTCGGCGCGGCCGGGAGTTTGGGGCGGGGATTGCAGGATTTGGGCGAGAATTTCTTCGGGACGATTTGCGCTGGAGCTGAGGATGGCGGCGCGGAACCAGGGGTCGAGCATTTCGCGGAGGGCGAGGTCGGCGAGCGCGGTGGCGGCGCGGGGATCGTGGTATTCGCCGAGGGAGAGGGCGGTTTGGAAGCGGACTTGGGGATCGGGATCGTTGGCGAGTTGGAGGAGGGCGGTGGCGAGGGTTTGGTTTTCGTTGAGGAATGGTTCGGTGAGCTGAATGGCGTAGCGGCGGACGCCGGGGTGGGGATCGCGGAGGGCGTGGAGGAGGGAATCGGGTTGGAGGGCGTTGAGTGCGGCGAGGGTGGCGAGGGCTTGGAGGCGGGTGGCGGGCCAGTCGGCTTGGCGGGCGAGTTGCGTGAGAGCGGGGGCGGTTTCGGTGGCGTTTCGCTCGATGAGTTGGCGCTGGATGAGATCGCGTTGGGGGCCGTTGGGAGTGTCGAGCGCGGCGGCGAGTTCGGCGGCGGACATTTGGGTGAAATCGGGGATCGGGCGGAGGGTTTTTCCTTCGGGATAAACGCGGTAGATGCGGCCTTGGTTGGAGCCGGCGCGGGGGTCGAGTTTGGCGAGTTGTTCTTCGGAAATCCATTTGGGGTGTTCGATGACGGCGCGGACCATGTCGACGATCCAGAGCGCGCCGTCGGGGCCGGTTTTTATTTGGACGGGGCGGGAGGAGTGGTCGGTGGAGGAAAAGAATTCGGATTCTTTCTCGGTGGGGACGCGGTGGCCGGCGAAGGTGATTCCGGCGGGTTGGAGGCGGAGGCGGTGGACGAGGTTGTGGACGGGTTCGGCGATGAAGTAGTGGCCGTAGAAATCGTCGCCGAGGAGGTTGTCGCGGTAGATGGTTTCGCCGCAGGCGGAGGTGAGGCGGTTGGCGTGGTCGGGGCGGTTGAAGCGGGCGACGGTTTCGCTGGTCGGGAAAACGCGGCGGGGATCGGGATCGGCGCCGATGGAGATTCGTTGGCCGGGAGGGGAAATGTGGGGGTTGCGGCGGAGGTAATTTTCGGCGAGCGGGTAGTGCCAGCCGATGTTGCTGTTGTCGGCGCCGAACCAGTTTCCGAAATCGTCGCGGGCGCGGCCTTGTTGGGTGAGACCGGCGACGGGTTCGAATTCGCCGGTGTCGGGGCGCATGCGGAAATCGCGGCCGCGGATGTCGATTTCGCGGTCGCCGAAGGTGCCGGAAATGGTTCCGCCGAGGAGGCCGTTGGCGCCGTAGATCCAGTTGTCGAGACCGTAGCTGAGGCCGTTGACGCGGGCCTGGTAGTTTTCGGTGGCGAATCCGGTGAAGAGTTTTTCGATGCGGTCGGCGCGGCCGTCGCCGTCGGTGTCTTCGGCGTAGAGAATGTCGGGGGCGGCGCAGATGAGCGCGCCGTTTTTCCAGGCGAGGACGCCGGTGGGGAACGGGAGGTTTTCGGCGAAAACGGTGGCGTGGTCGTAGACGCCGTCGCCGTCGGTGTCGGTGAGGAGTTTGACGCGGCCGCCGGGTTTCCAGTTGCCGTCGATGCCCATCGGGTAGTCGTGCATTTCGACGACCCAGAGTTTTCCGTCGGGGCCGAAGTCGATGGCGACCGGATCGACGATCAGCGGTTCGGAGGCGACGAGTTCGACGACGAATCCGGGCGGGACTTGTATTTGGTTGATGGATTCCTCGGCGGTGGCGGAAGGGGAAACGGAGGCGGATTTTTCGGAGGCGAGGAACGGGGCGGGGACGATTTCGTGGATGGCGTCGAGGATGCGTTGTTCGAGGCCGGGGGCGAAGCGGGTGGGGCGGTCGTAGTAGTGCATGGCGAACGCGCCTTCGTAGCGATATTCGGCGTCGGCGAGGGAGAGGACGCGTTCGGAGGGAATGTAGCAGGGGACGTCGTTGGCGTAGGCGGTGATCCAGAGGCGGTCGAACTCGTTTTTCAGGCGGAGGGCGTAATCGACGACGACTTCGCCGGGGAGGAAAACCATGGCGAGATCGTCGCCGAAGTTCCATTGTTGGACGGTGTAGGGGAGCGCGGTGGGGAGGGTTTCGCCGCGGTCGAGGCGTTCGAGGTTTTTGCGGGCGTGGTAGCCGACGATGCCGGGTTGCTCGGATTTGGCGGCGAATTCTTCGCGGGTGGGGAGCGTGGCGAAGGGGAGTTCGATGGATTCGCGGGATCCGGCGGGAAGGGAGGAAATCGGGGCGAGCGGGGTGGCGAGGAGGCGGTTGACTTCGTCGGCGAGTTGCTGGCCGTGTTGGAGGGCGAGGGAGAGTTCGCCGCGGGGGTCGGGATTGGAGTCGGCGCCGGCGCCGATGGAGATGAGGGCGATGGCGCCGGGGTTGGCGGCTTCGATGAGTTCCTGGGCGTGACCGGCCCAGTCGCCGTGGATGCGGTTGTGCTGGAGGGTGGTGCAGTGGCAGGCGTAGTTGGCGAGGACGGCGCGGAGATTTCCGGATGGATCGCGGACGGCGAGAATCGGGAGGGCGTGGTCGACGGGGCCTTTGGGGTGGCGGCGGTTTTTCGCGAAATCGACTTGGCCTTCGCCCCAGGAGAGGGAGGCGGGTTGGCGGTCGGCGAGAGCGGCGAGGGAAACGGCGACGAGTTTTTCGGTGAGTTCGGCGGTGTAGCGGTCGATGGTTTCTTGGTGTTCGGGCGGGATGTCGGCGCTGAAGAGAAACGGGAGAACGCCGCGGAGCATCGGGGCGGTGTGGGTGTGGGAGGAGGCGATGACGAAGTTTTCGCGGCGGAGTCCGGTTTGGGCGGCGAGGCGTTGGTGGACGGTGTCGGTGATGTGTTCGGGGACGCCGGTGTTGTCGACGGTTATGAGAATGGAAATGCCGGAATCGGTGTCGCCGAACGCGAGGGCTTTGGCCCAGATTCGCTGGTCGATTCCTTCGGATTCGGTGGTGCGGTTTCCGTAGCCGCTGAGGCGGATCGGGTAGTCGGGGGTGATGTCGGTTTTGGCGACGCCGATGGGGAGGAGCGTGGATTCGCCGTGCAAGAGCGTGGCGGAGACCAGTGGAAGAAGGCAGAGCAGCCAGAAAATCGCGGCGCGGGAGCGGAAGGGATTGCGGCGGAAAGCGGAAGCGGGAACGGAAGTCGGGAGCATTTTTCGGTTGATCGGGAAGGAGGAGGACGGAGCCGCGCGGGCGGCGGGAATTTGTCCGGTTATGACAAATCGTTCGGGGGTGATCAACTCCGGATGCTTGGGCCGGATTTTTATTGTTGCTCGTTTGGGAGCGAACAACCGATGGGGTGGGGGCGCTATTGCTGGAGGACTTTGAGGCGGAGGAAGAGGCGGGTGGCGGTTTCGGCGGGGATGCGGAGAGTGACGGTTTCGAGGGTTTCGGATTCGGGGTGGATGGATACGGTTTCGGTGAGGGCGGGGTTGGGGGTCCAGGTTTCGAGATCGGGGGAGAAGACGATTTGGTAGTTGAGGCGGGGATCGTCGGTGCGGCGGCGGAAAGTTAACCGGATTTCGTCGGAGGCGGTTTTCATGCGGGGGAGGAATGCGCGTTCGGGGTCGTGCGGGTCGAGGCCGAAGGCGTATTTGAGGAGGTTGGGGATGCCGTGGTGGAAGGGATCGGCATCGGGGGCGAGGTTCGCGGGGTTTTCGCGTTCGGCGGCGGTGAAGTTTTCGGCGAGCCAGAAGTCGTAGGGGGAGAGGAAGATGGCGCGGATGTGGAGGTCGGCGCCGATTTGGAGGGTGAGTGGATTTTGCGAGCCCCAGGCGTTGCCTTCCCAGTGGGAAAAGCGGAAGCCGTTTTCGCCGGTGGCGGTGAGGGTGAGGGTTTCGCCGTGGGTGGTGGTTCCGTTTTCGGGGAGGCCGGAGATTTGGCCGTCGCCGATGATTTCGGTTTCGATGGAGAAGGTGAGGTCGGGTTCGGGCGGGTCGGCGTCGAGCCAGGTCCAGCGGATGGCGTCGGCGATGACGACGTTGTTGGTGGCGAGGTTGTCGAGGCGGACGAAGGGGGATTTGGCGGGATCGAGGAAGATTTCGTCGGCGAGGCGGATCCATTGGCGGCCGGTGTTTTGCTGGTCGACGAGGACGACGGTTTCGGTTTCGCCGTCGGAAATGGTGAAGCGGGCGTCGGGGGCGCGGTTCCAGCTTTCGAAGTGCCAGGTGTCGATTTGGTAGCGGCCGGGGCCGGGGAGGGCGGGAGCGTAGGTTGCGAAAGCGGTGGGGGCGGAGGCGGCGGTGAGGGCGAAATGGTAGGAGGGGCCGTGGCCGTTTTGGTTGTCGCTGATTTGCCAGTCGCCGGAGTAGGAGACGGCGGGGTCTTCGTTGTCGACGATGATTTCGACGGTGGGGCCGGGGATGTGGCCGGGGACGGAGAAGGAGAGGTTTTGGTGGAGGACTTCGCCTTGGGCGATGGAGAACATGGTGGCGGGGGCGGGGTTTTCGGATTCGGTCCAGGCGGCGGTGGCGGTGTAATCTCCGGGAGGCAGATCGACGAAGGCGTAGAAGCCGGTGGCGTCGGTTTCGATGGAGCGGATTTCGGGGCCGGTGAGGTGGACGGTGGCGCCGTCCACGGGCTGGTTGGTGTAGATGTTGCGGACGAAACCTTTGAGGTGGCCGGTCGTGGGATTTGTTTTCCACGGCATTTCCGGAATGGGGGCGGGTTCGGCGAAAACGGGTGGAGAAATCGGGTCGTAGGAACTGGGTTGGGTGAGGGCGTGGAGGACGGTGGAGGTGGGAAGGCCGTCGAGATTGGTGCCTTGGTAGGAGTAGCCGAAGACGCCGCGGGCGCGGTTTCCGGCGGGGCTGGGGAGGCGGGTGTCGCGGAATTGTTTGATGACGTTGGGGAGGGTGTTGAGCCAGATGCCGGGGCCGATGGCGGCGTGGCGGTCGTATTGGTGGTCTTTGGTGAAATTGATCCAGTTGGTCCAATCCTGCGGGTGGGTGTGCTCGCGGAAGTAGGCCATGGGGATGTTGAGATCGAGGATGCCTTCCTCCATCCAGCCGCGCCAATCCTGGAGAACGGATCGGTAGGCGGAGGTGTTGTTGTGCCATTGCTGGAGGTTTGTCGGGCCGGGTGCCCAGGTGATGGTGGCGGCGGAGATTTTGACTTCGGGACGAATGGCGATGGCGGAGACGTAGATTTTGCGGAGGGTTTGGGTGATTTGGTCGCGGCGGAATTGTCGCCATTCCTCGTCGGTGGGCGCGGGGATATCGGTGCGGTTGTAGAGGCGGTGGAAGCGGGCGAGGGACGTGGGATTGTAGCCCCAGGTGTTTCCGGTGAGGCGGATGTAGTCGAAATGGAGGCCGTCGATGTCGTATTTTTCGACGAGTTCCATGGAGACGTCGAAGAGGTGTTGCTGGACGCCGGGGTGGCCGGGATCGAGTTGGTAGTTGGTGCCGTCGTATTTCTCGCCGTTGATGTCCTGGGAGAGCCATTCGGGGTGGAGATTGTAGGGATGGTCGGGGCTTTGGGGCGGAACGTTGCGGGAGCGCCAGATCGGGTAAGCGACGATCCACGCGTGGATTTCGATGGGCGGATTTTGGGCGTGCGCGCGTTCGATGAGGTAGGCGAGGGCGTCGAAATCGGACGGGAGGGCGGCGTCTTCGATGCGGGGTTCGATTTCGCTGAAATAAAGGGTGTCGCCACGGCGGCGGACTTGGGGGATGAGGGAGTTGAAGTTGCCGGTTTTGGCGTCGGCGATGACGCGGTCGATTCCGGCGGGGGTTTTAAGATCGTGTTTCCAGGCTTCGATCCAGAAGCCGCGGATTTCGGGTTCGGCGGCGGGAAGGGTGATCGCGAGAAGGAGGAGGAAAAGAACGGCGCTCGCCAAGAGGGAGAGGCGGGAGAGACGGGATTGATTGGGGCTCATGGGAGGAAATAGGGGAGATGAAAAGCGGAACTTTATGCGTTTGGCGGGCGGGCGTCAATCTTCCGGTTTGTGCATAAAAGCACCTGAAAACGTTCTATGTTTCAAGCAGGTGCTTTTTATGGGAATGGGGGCGTGGTGATGCTGTGCAGTCGTCCTTTGCAATTGCATCGCGGTTGTTTGTGTTGGAGTCAGGGGGGCGTGGTACGGATGAGGCTGTGGTGAACGCAACGCCGCTATCCAGATGATTTTTGTTCGCGGGCGCGTATTCTCCAGATGCCACGAAAAAATTTGGATGCTTTCATCGTTTGATTACATGTGACGTGGGGGTTCTCGGCAACTGGAGAGGTTCACGGTCTTTTACGTTTCTTGATGAAACAGCGGATTGTTGCATATCGCCGATGTCTCCCTCGCACCTCCCGGAAAAGTCGAAAAAAAGGTTAGGCGTGGGATCAGACGTAGGATTTATCCAATTCCGTTGTGCGTATTGCTGCGCTTACGCGGCTGGGATGTCCGATGTTCAGCCGCTGGGCGATCCATGGATTGGAGGCGGTAGTTTCGCGCCGCAATCGCCGGGCGATTGCGACCTTCCAGTTTATCCCTTTCGCCTCCCGGCGGACGTCCTTCTCTGTCTTCTTCCACTTTTTCAACTCCGCGCCAACGACTAGTTCCCATCGGGCCTAGTTTAAATCGGCGAGATCAGTTCCTTCCCAATCCACCTGAGGCGTTTCCTTTACCAGCTCGCGCGCCAGCTCCTTGCGGGCGGCCGTCGATCCGAGAAACCAGCCTCGGCAGTATTTCTTGAACAACACTACCCGCTTCTCAGGCTGGGCTTCGTCCATGAGCGCAAGGCGGCGCTCGTAGCCTCTCATGCCGTGCAAGCTGTTTGACAGCCCATGGAGGGAA
Source organism: uncultured Opitutales bacterium (assembly GCA_964544025.1). Taxonomy (GTDB): domain Bacteria; phylum Verrucomicrobiota; class Verrucomicrobiia; order Opitutales; family T3Sed10-336; genus CAZJCL01. The sequence goes on from CAZJCL010000088.1 coordinate 9,171, forward strand.
AGGACGGTCTCCCGATCGAGTGCGGTTGCTGGCTTCCGCTGCCAATAGCGGGCATAACTGGAGTGTTTATACTCTCTGAGACGGGCGACGTTACAAAGGCCCGCTCGAACCGGATTGAGATGGATGTAGTCGATCAACCCGGCCAGCGGTGCGCTGTCTTCGACGAGGATCGCCTTGTAACGTCCCTGAAACACATGCCCGCGTTCATCGCGGAAACGGTTAAAACGGGTGGCGAACGTGCTCTGGAGCCACTTCATCCCCGCGACCAGATTCGGCTCAGGTGTCTCGAGGGCAAGGTGGTAATGGTTGGCTCATCACGACGTATGCGTAGAGCTTCCAGCCGCATCGCGCCGCCGCTTCGAAAAGACAGGCTTCGAACGCATCCGCGGTTTGCGCCTGAGTGAAAAGGTCCCGCCGGTAGTTTCCCCGGTTGAGCACATGGTAAACCGCTCCCGCAAATTCAATCCTGGATTTTCGAGGCACCCAGTGAGGGTGGAACAGCTTCGGAAGTGACGCAATGCTTAAATTCTACGTTTGACCCCATTTTGCTGTCCCGCTCTTCATTCTGGTCGAAATCCGAGCCGACGGCTGGTAGCGCAAGGATAAAGGAAAATGCAACAGCGATGAGCTTTCCGGCAGGAATAATAATCTTTTCATTCATAAATATATTTCCGCGAACGTCGAGGCTAGGCATGAGTGTGGAGCGCAGCGGAACACTCATTGCCTACGC
>CAZJCL010000089.1:0-9832 GCA_964544025.1 uncultured Opitutales bacterium
GATGTCGGCTTCTTGAGGGCCGAAACCGACGCTTCGCAGACAAATCCGCCGGATCGATGAAACGATTAGTCTTTGCGGGTGGAGATTTCGATTACGTCGTGCGGGTTGGCTTCTCTGAGGCCGGCGGAGCTGATCCGGATGTAGCGGGCTTTGCGGCGGAGATCGTCGAGGGTTTTCGCGCCGAGGTATCCCATGCCGGACTGGATGCCGCCGGTGAGTTCGGAGATCGCGTCGTCGACGGTGCCGGAAACTTCTTTGAGCGCCTCGATTCCTTCGGCGGTAAGTTTGCGGGTTTTGTCGCCTTTGACGTGGCCGTAACGGGCGGCCGAACCTTGGTTCATGGCCGCGAGACTGCCCATTCCGCGATATTGTTTATACAGTTTTCCGCTGATTTCGACGATTTCGCCGGGAGATTCGCGGCAACCGGCGAGAAGGCTTCCGCAAATAACGGCGTCGGCAAGCGTCAGGGCTTTGACCATGTCGCCGGATTTGGAGATTCCGCCGTCGGAGATGATCTTCACCCCTTTTTGGGCGGCGACGCGGGAGGCGGCATAAATCGCGGTGAGTTGCGGAATGCCGACGCCGGCGACGATGCGGGTGGTGCAAATCGAGCCGGAACCTTGGCCGACTTTGATCGCGTTGGCTCCGCAGTCGGCGAGAAACTCAACTCCTTGGCCGCTGGTGACGTTTCCGGCGATGATGGTGAGATCGGGAAACGCGTCGCGGACCATCCGCACCATGTCTCCGACGCCGCGAGTGTGGCCGTGGGCGGTGGAAATCGCCACGGCGTCGACCGCCTCGTCGACCAGTTGGCCGACGTGATCGATGATGCGATCGCGGTCGAGTTTTCCTTCGGAATCGCGAACCGGGGCGATCGCGGCGCCCACCACTAAGCGGAAGGAAGCATCGCGGGAGGGCTTCCGGAGCGAGTTCGCCTCGGTCATGATTTTCTCGATGTCGGAAAGGGTGACGAGTCCGCGAAGGCGATCCGCGTCGTCCACGATCAGCAGTTTGTGAATGCCGATGTGTTCGGTGAAAAAGCGGTCGGCGGCTTCGATCGGTTTTCCGCGAACTTCGGATTCGCGGAGGGTGACGAGTTGCTCGCGGGGAGTCATCGCCTGGCGAACGCTGAGTGCGCGGTAGCGTTCTTTCACGACTTTTCCGGAAAGGAGGCCGAGCAGTTTTCCGCTTTCGTCGACCACGGGGAAGGTGCGGAAAGCGAAGGATTTTTTCTCAATCAGACCGAGAACGTCGCCGACGTGGAGGTCGGGCGGGATGGTGATCGGATCCTGAATGAGGCCGTGGATGTGGCGTTTGACGCGGGAAACCTCCTTGATCTGCATCTTGGACGGCATGTTGTAATGGATGAGTCCCATACCGCCGTTGAGCGAAAGCGCGATCGCCATCGGAGATTCGGTGACGGTGTCCATGTCGGCCGAAATGATCGGGATGTGCAGCTTGAGCGTCTCGGAAAGATTCGTGGCGAGATTCGTTTCCCGCGGCAGGACTTCGGAGAAGTTGGTCGCGAGGGAAATGTCGTCGAACGTGAGCGCGACGTGCGAATTTGCCTTAAAAAAAACATCCGCTTCCTGGAAGAAAACGGAGTCAAGATGCTCTGCGCTTGTGCTTGCAGCGTCCTTCATAGTGAATAGGTGAACGAAACTCACGGTTTGATCAAATGGAATTTGCTCAATGAAACCGGGGTCGTTGGGGATGGTCGATGAAGCTTGGGCTTCATCGCTACGGGGTTATCTGTTTTATCGATGAAGTTGCACGTGGAATATCTGGTTTACCGGCGGCGGTTTCGCCGGGCGCTGCGGACGGCGCATGGGGAATGGGCGGAGCGAAAGGGAATTTTGCTGCGTTTGACGGATGCGGAGGGACGTAATGGGTACGGCGAGATCGCTCCGACTCCGTGGATGGGGTCGGAAACGTTCGAAGAGGCGGAAGGTTTTTTGCGGTCGTTGCGGGAGAAAAAGAGCGGAAGCGGCGGCGATATTAGCCGGTTGCCCGCGTGTCGTTTCGCGCTGGACGCTGCGAGGGAGGCGTTGCGGGCGGAGGGGCCTCGGGATGTTCCGGCCCGGAGACTTGGGACGGCGGCGCTTTTGCCGGCCGGGGCGGAGGCGTTGGGCGTTTTGGAGGCGAAATGGGGGGAAGGTTTCCGGACGTTTAAGTGGAAAATCGGGGTGGAGTCGCCGGAAAAGGAGAGGGGGATTTACCGGGATTTACGTGCGGCGGTTCCCGCGGAAGCGCGGTTTCGGCTGGATGCGAACGGGGCTTTGGATGTTTCGGGAACGCGCAAATGGCTGGATTTGCTGGACGAAACCGGGGCGGAGTTTCTGGAGCAGCCGCTTCCTCCGGAGGGTTTCGAGGAGATGAGGAAGTTGCAGGAAACGACGCTGACGCCGATCGCGTTGGACGAATCGGTGGCGCACGCCCGGGATTTTGAAGAGGCGCATCGGCTCGGCTGGCGGGGACTTTACGTGATCAAACCGGCGATTTTCGGGGCGATGCGCGAAGGGGAAGCGCTGCTGCCGGCGGTTCGGCCGCGGGTGGTGGTTTCGTCGGTTTTCGAGACGTCTGTCGGTTACGAAACGGTGCTGCGGTGGGCGTCGCGCTGGCAGAGCGAAGGTTTCGCGGCGGGATTGGCCACGGGAGCCGCGCTGGAGGAGGACGGTTTGTTTTTGCATCCCCGCGGCCCGCAAATCATCCGCGGCCTGATTGATCCGGCGCGGGTGTGGCGGAAACTGGAGGAGGGGTAGCGGGGAGGCTGTGCGGCGATTCGTTCGGGTGCATTTTTCGTCGCCACAACAAAGCCCATCCTCCCACCGCGGGGGCACAGATCGCGATCATCGTGGTGGCGAAATAAACAAACCGATCCAGAACAGCTTGTTGCCAAGCCTCAGGGTTCACGATTGTGGTTCGCCCCATGAAGCTGGCAAATTGCTCAATGAAAATCGTAAGGCCTGCAGCAACCATTCCGGTGCCGATTCCGACCAAAAATCCACGGACGAACGCTGCGCGCGTGGAGCAGTTCCGAATCAAATGGGGCATGAACGCGCCGATCATGGCACCTATCGGAAAAACAAACCAACAGGTGATCAGAACCGCGTATCCGGCGACGAGCGGGACTCCGGATATCCAGCCTTCTTTCGCGGCATAGATTCCGAAAATGATCAGTGCCCAGATGTAAGCTACAGCGAGAGCGAAGAGGCCGCCAAGAAGGATTCGCTTCCGAAGAGGGAGGACGGACCAAATTACCGGTTTACCCATTCCTTCAGGTCACGCTCGATCTGTTCCACGGGAATTCCTTCGCCAGCGTCCAATTCCGCCAAGCCGCGGCTGATCGCGGAGGTCAGGGTGATGCGCTCGAAAACTTCTTCCCAACCGGCGTCTTCGGGAAGTTGTTCAATCGTTCTCCTTGCGATTTCCTTGACGCTCATGGTGTGAATCTAGGTTTCCTGTAGGCGGTTATCAACCCATTCCTCAATCGGACCTCGCCGGGCTTGGGATTCACGGGATTTGTGAGGCCAAGTCGGGGTGGGGGCGGGGTGGGTTTTTTTCGAAATAGGTGCGGAAGATTTCGCGAGCGATGGGGGCGGCGGTGGTGCCGCCGGCGTAGCGGTCGTCGATTTCGGTGCCTTCCACCATGATCGCGATGGCGATTTTTGGATCGTGCAGGGGAGCGAACCCGGCGAACCAGGCGAGGTGGAGCGTGCCGTTGCGGACGCGGACTTGGGCGGTTCCGGTTTTTCCGGCGACTTGCACGTCGGGCAGGGCGGCGAAACGGGCGGTGCCGCCGAGAACGGCTTCTTCCATTCCTTGGAGAACTTCGGCTATCAGTTCGGGTGGGAGGCCGATCGGTTTGCGGTTTTCGACCGGCGTCATTCCGCGCGGCTGGCGGAGGAGGGTGAGTCGGGTGGCGGTTTCGTTGCGGGCGAGGGAGGCGGTGAATTGGGCGACTTGGAGAGGCGAGGAGAGGAGGTAACCTTGGCCGATGGAGACGTTGGCGGTGTCGCCGGGGAACCAGCTTTGGCCGTTGAACGCTTTTTTCCAGGCGGGATCGGGAACGACCATGCGTCCGGATTCGAACGGGAGCTCGACGCCGGTTTTCTCGTCGAAGCCGAAACGGCGGGCTTCGGCGGCGATGGCCTCGATCCCGGTGGTCAGGCCGTGTTCGTAGAAAAAGACGTTGCAACTGGTTTTCAGGGCGGCGGCGAGATCGACTTGACCGTGTCCGGCGCGGGAATGGCAGGGGAAGGCGCGGCGGCCGACCATGTAGCTGCCGGCGCAGTAGGAGGTGGTTTCGGGGGTGATCGCTCCGGAGCGGAGGGCGGCGAGGGCGGTGACTAATTTGAACGTGGATCCGGGCGGGTAGAGGCCTTGGAGCGTGCGGTTGGTCCAGCCGCCTTTTTCCTCGATTTCCTGAAAGACGGTGGTCGGGATAAAGGGGGTGAGGGAATTGAGGTCGTAGTCCGGCTTGCTGGTCATGGCCAGGATTTCGCCGGTGTGGATGTCGATGGCGACGGCGGCTCCGACGCGGTTTCCGAGACCGTTTTCAGCGCTTTGCTGGATGTCGATATCGATGCTGGTGAAAATGTCTTCTCCTTTGACGGGAGGAATTCGTTCGACCGGGTCGCCGTAGCGATAGCCGCTAGGGTCGACGATCCAGATTTCGCTTCCGGTTTTGCCGGCGAGTTGTTCGTTGAAGTGACGCTCCAAGCCGGTGCGGCCGACGGTGCCGGGGAGGATAAACGTCATGAGCGTGTCGCCGGGGAGGTTTTCGTCCTCGAGTTCCTGGGTGGAGGAAACGTAGCCGAGGACGTGCGCGGCGGTGGAGCCGTGCGGATAATGGCGGGCGCTGGCGGTTTCCAGTTGGATGTGGGAATCGCGGGGGATTTGTTCGACGATCCGGGCGAATTCGGCGTGGTCGAGGTCGGAAACCAGCTTGAACGGGAGGATGCGGCGCTGGAAAAAATGGCGGTCGAGTTCGCGCGGATCGACGGTTTCGGCGCGTCCGGTGGCTTCGTTGATTTGATCGAGGTAGCGTTGGACGACGTTGGCGCGGGCTTCGATTTCGACGGAGCGGCCTTTCATTTCCGCGCCTTCTTCGCGGTATTTTCGGACGAGTTCGATGTATTCGCGGCGGAATTCGGAGCGGAGGCCGGCGAGCGAAATAACGGCGGAAAAGCGGGGGCGGTTGCCGACGAGGAGGCGGCCTTCGCGGTCGAAAATGCTGCCGCGCGGAGCCGGGATGAGGACGCGGCGCTGGTTTTGGTGGACTTCTTTGCTGCGGTATTCGGCGTTGTCGAAGATTTGGTGTTTGGCCAAGCCGCCGATCAGAACGAGGCAAACGGCGGCCGCTACGAAGTAGAAGATTCGCAGGCGCGGATTGTAGTTTTTATGGCTTTCGACGACGCTCATTGGGCTTCTCTTTGTTCAGCATCGAGATCGATTCCGATGAAGGCAAGGGAGCTTTTCTGGAGGGCGAAAAACCAGGGACCGACGAGAAGAACGGCGACGGTGGAGAGGGCGCTGTCGGCGACGATCCGGCTCCAGAGGACGGAAGTGTTCGTCGCGTTTCCGGAGGAGGCGAGGCCGAGCGCGATCATCAAAACGAGGTTTAGGGCGAGCGCGATCAGGAGATTGGAGCGGAGGGATTCGCGGTCGAATTGGCCGCGGATGCTGAAGATCGCGGTGTGGCAGGTCATGATCAGGAGAAACGTGAAGCCGAAATCGAGCGGGTTGAGGGCGTCGAGGACGAGGGCGGTGATTCCGTTGGCGAGGAAACCTTGCCGGAGTTGGAGGCGGAGCATTCCGAATGTGAGCAGCAAGCCGCCGAGATAAATGTGAAGCGCGAGCGGACTCAGGTAATGGTTGACCTCGCCGGCGAGCAGGATGAGCAGCAGGTTGGCGAGGAGAACGAGAACCCAGCGCAGATCGTAATTCATGGCGGGGAAGCTCCTCGGACCGGAACGAGAACGGCGACTTCGCGAACGCTGTTGAGGCGGCTATCGAGCAAAACTTGTCCGGATTGAAAAAGGCCGTCGGAGGTCGGATCGAGCGAAACGATTTCGCCGATCACCAGGCCGGGCGGGAAAACTCCGCCGACGCCGGAAGTGAGGAGGCGTTTTCGCTGGTTGGCGGCGATATCGGGGGGAACGAATTCGACGGTGCCGCGCGCGGTTTTGAGCGGGGGATTGATTCCGCCCTGGTAGCTGACGGGGCGGTTGTCGCCTTCGATCACGGCCGCGAGGCGAACCTGTTCGCTGGAAAGCAGATCCACGACGGACATGTTGGCGTAGACTTCGCGAACGCGTCCGACGACGCCGCCGGAAAAGACGACCGGAGCGCCGACGGGAATGCCATCGGCGGCACCTTTGCGGATGAAGATTTGTTGCCACCAGGCGCTCATATCGCGCCGGGCGACGCGGGCGATTTCGTAGCGGTGTTCGGGGAAGGAAGGGACGTCGAGCAGTTCTTCGAGTTGGGCGACCTCGCGGCGGAGCATTTCCGTTTCGTTGAGCCGGAGTTCGTAGGCGGAATTGAGGCGGGAAAGATCGCGGATGCCTTCAATGAGTTCGGTTTTTCCGCGGGTTCGGAGGGCCCAGTAATCCTGGATGTCGCGCAGGTAGGAGGCGGAACTCATGGCGGGGGCCTGCATTTCGAAAAAGCTGAGCCGGAGCCAGGATTTGATGAGGGTGGGTAAGAAGAGCCAAACGAGCAAAACAATGCCCAAGACGGCGAACGGTCTAGCCTGGACAAAGCTTTTCTTGGCCAACTGGAATTTCGATTAGGTTTTGGAGTAGTGGGTGACGTGTTCCAGGACGAAGCTGAGATCTTCGAGGACCATTCCGGTTCCGTTGGCGACGGCGGTGAGCGGATCTTCGGCGAGAATCACCGGAAGTCCGGTGGCGTCGCTGATGAGCCGGTCGATGTTGCGGACGAGCGCGCCGCCTCCGGCGAGAACGAGGCCGCGGTCGACGAGATCGGCGGAAAGTTCCGGCGGGCAACGTTCGAGGGCGACGCGGACGAGTTCGACGATGGCGTGGATGGTGTCGGCGAGCGCTTCGCGAATCTCCTGCGAGGTGATGTGCAAGGTTTTCGGAAGACCGGCGACGGAATCGCGGCCTTTGACTTCAAGGGTCAATTCCTCTTCGAGCGGGGCGGCGGAACCGAGGCGGATTTTGATTTCCTCGGCGGTGCGTTCTCCGATGAGGAGGTTGTAGGCCCGCTTCATGTAGTTGATGATCGCGTTGTCGATTTCGTCGCCGCCGACGCGGATGCTTTTTGAGAAGACGATTCCGGAAAGGGAAATGATGGCGACTTCGGTGGTGCCGCCGCCGATATCGACGATCATGTTGGCGGCCGGTTCATCGACCGGAAGGCCGACTCCGATCGCGGCGGCCATCGGTTCTTCGAGAAGGAGAACTTCGCGGGCTCCGGCGTGGATGGCGGATTCGCGGACGGCGCGTTTTTCGACTTCGGTGATTCCGGAAGGAATGGCGACGACGACGCGTGGCGGCACGACCATGTTGCTGTTCACCTTTTTGATGAAGTAGCGGAGCATCGCCTCGGTGATGTCGAAATCGGCGATAACGCCGTCCTTCATCGGACGGATGGCTTGGATGTTGCCAGGCGTGCGGCCGAGCATTCGTTTGGCGTCGGCGCCGACGGCCATGACTTTGCGGGTGTGCGCGTTGATGGCCACCACGCTCGGCTCACGCAGGACCACGCCTTTTCCTTTCGCGTAAACCAAGGTGTTAGCGGTGCCAAGATCGATGCCAATGTCGTTGGCGAAGACTCCAAAAAATTTGCCTACCATACTTGTGGAGAGAGCTGAGGGTGCGGAATTGGGGCAAGCATCCTCCGAAGATTTGAATTGTCAAAAGGAATTCGTCATTCGCGAAGGGAGGGGCGGCGGGGCGTGGCTTTGGAAATCTTGTGGGGAGAGTCGCGAATTTCGCTTTGCTCCGGGCGGGCGATTCCAGCAAATTTGCCGCCATGAACGACAGGCTTACGGAGGTGGGCGTGGATTATTACAGGACGGCGGTGGATTTGCTGGTGGCGTATGGGATGCGGGTGTTGCTGGCGGTTTTGATTTTGCTGGCCGGTTACGTCGCGGCCGGGTGGGCGAGCCGGTGGGTGATGCGGATTTGTGATCGGTCGCCGCGGGTCGATCCGGCGTTGAAGCCGATTTTGGCGAAGGTGGCGCGGATCGCGGTTCTTATTTTTACGGGAATTTCGGTTTTGCAGCGGTTCGGTTTCGAGACGGCGAGTTTGATCGCGGTGATCGGGGCGGCGGGTTTGACGATCGGTTTCGCGTTGCAGGGAACGCTTTCGAATGTAGCGGCGGGGGCGATGCTGCTGGCGCTGCGGCCGTTTCGGCCGGGTCATGCGGTGGAAATCGGCGGAAAGGTGTACATCATCGACGAGATCGGGTTGTTTATTACGTTCGCGCACTTGCCGGACGGGCCGCGGGTGATTTTGCCGAACGGGCAGATCTGGGGGAACGTGATCACGAATTTTTCGGTGATGCACAACGGGAGGCGGCGGATCGTGGAATCGTTTTCGATCAGTTACGACGACGATATGGAGAAAGCGGTCTCGCTGGTGAGAGAGGCGTTGGCGGCGGACGAGCGGATTTTGGCGGAGCCGGCTCCGATGGTGGCGGTGGATAAACTGAACGATAACGCTGTGGGGATTTTGGTGCATGCCTGGGCGAATCAGGGCGACTGGTTTTCGGCGAAGCTGGCTTTGACGCGGCGGGTGAAGGAGATGTTCGACGCGAATGGGGTGACGATTCCGTTTCCGCAGCGGGAAGTTCGGTTGGTGCAGGCGAAGTGAGGAAGTGGGGTTTTGGCGCTGGATTTGGCGGGGGGGCGCGGGCGGACGGGGCGAGAAGGGGAACGGGGTGGTTGCAGGGCGGGTCGATGAAGCTTGGGCTTCATCGCTACGGGTTTGCGATGAGGGTTGGCTTCGTCGTTACAGTTTTGCGCAGGGTCGATGAAGGTTGGGGGTCGGTGTTACTGTTGCTTGCCAGGGGCGGGGGCGGAGGTGTTTATTTAGGGTTTTGCTTTGAAACGGGAAATATCCAAGGAAATGGCCATTTGTGGGCCGAACGCTGTGACCGCCGCGCTGGAGACGCATCCGGAAAGGGTGAAGCGTCTTTTTTTCAATGAGCGCGTGGGGCGGCGGCTGGGGGAGTTTTGCCGGGCGCTGGCGAACGAGAAAAAGGTTTATCGGCAGGTGACCGATGAGGAATTGGCGCGGATCGCGGGGACGCTGCATCATGGGGGCGCGGTGGTGGTGATCGATGCGGCTCCGTTGCGGGAGCCGACGGCGGAGGAGGTGCGCGGCTGGGCGGCGGCGAAGGAGCCGCTGTTGCTGCTGGATGGGATTGGCAACAGTCATAATCTTGGAGCGCTGGCGCGGACGGCGGCGTTTTTCGGGATTCGGCGATTGGTGTTGGCGGGAACGGAGGAGCAGGCGGGTCCAAGTTCGGCGGCTTACCGGGTGGCGGAAGGGGGATTGGAGCATGTGGAGTGTTTTCGGGCGCCGGATTTGGCGGAGTTTTGTTATCGGATCGGGCGGCTTTACCGGGTCGTGGGGACGGCGCTGGATGAGGCGAAGGATTTGCCGGAGCGGGAGGCGGTGCGCGGTTGGCGGGAGCCGGTGGCGCTGGTTTTGGGGAATGAGGAGACGGGGATGCGCCGGGCGGTGCGGGAGAATTGCCGGGACGTTTTCCGGATTCCGGGAAGCGGGCGGGTGGAGTCGTTGAATGTTTCGGCGGCGGGGGCGGTGTTGATGTTTCACTTTTTCGGATGACGAA
>CAZJCL010000090.1:0-5781 GCA_964544025.1 uncultured Opitutales bacterium
CGTTTTGTTTGGCGCCGGGGGAGATTTCGCGGTTGCGGACGGAGCGGACGCGGGCGGCGATGGTGATTCATTACCAGGGGGCGGCGGCGGATTTGGAGGCGATTTTGCGGGAGGCGGATGAGGCGGGGATCGCGGTATTGGAGGATTGCGCGCAGAGTCCGGGAGTTAGTTTTCGGGGGCGGAGTGTGGGGACGTTTGGGCGGATCGGGATTTTCAGTTTTCAGCATAATAAGGCGATCACGTGCGGGGAGGGCGGGATGTTGGTGACGGACGATCCGCGACTTTATGAGCGGGCGGTGCGGATGCACGATTTGGGGCAGTTTCGTCCGTTTCACCAGGCGGAGACGGCGGGGGCGGTTCCGGCGTTTTGCGGGAGTCAGTTTCGGATGCCGGAATTGACGGCGGCGGTGGCGCTGGCGCAGTTGCGGAAATTGCCGGCGATCCGGAGTCATTGCCGACGGATCAGCGGGCGGATTTTGGAGAGGACGGCGAATTTGGGGCGGTTTTCGATGCGGCGGATTCCGGATCCGGCGGGGGATTTTAAGTTTGAGAATTACTTTTTGTTGGAGTCGGCGGAGTTGGCGGCGGAGGTGAAGCGGCGGTTGGCGGAGTTCGGGGTGCCGTGTCAGCAGATGACGGGGACGTATTGTCATTACCGGCGGGAGTATTGCGAGACGGGTCACGCGCATGCGCCGGCCGCTTCGCCGTTCGCTGAGTTTTCGGAATGGCCAGCGGCGGGGTACCGGGCGGAGGATTTTCCGAGGACGGAGGGGATCGTTGACCGGTTTGTGGCGATTCCGGTGGGAGTGAATTATTCGGAGGAGGATGCGGATCATATCGGGGAGGTTTTGGCGCGGATTCATGATGAGCTGGGTTCGGTATGATTGAAGCGGGAGTTGCGGAGGTTGATATTACGCCGGAGTTGCCGATTTTTTTGAGCGGATACGCGGTGCGCGATTCCGAGTGTGTGGGAGTGGAGCGGCGGTTGAAGGCGCAGGCGTTGGCGATCGGGACGGATGAGGAGGGAGTTTCGCTGGTGCTGACGGTGGATAATGTGGGCGTGCCGGCGGCGGTGACGGAGGCGGTGTTTGCGCGGCTGGCGGGGCGGGTGGGTTTGGCGCGGGAGGATTTTTCGGTTTGTTCGACGCATACGCATCACGCGCCGATGTTGGCGGGAGTTTTGCCGAATTTATTCATGCGGGATATTTCGGGGGAAAGCCGGGAGCGGGTTGCGCGGTATACGGCGGAGTTGGTGGAGCGGTTGGAGGAAGTGGCGGTGGCGGCGCTGGCGGACCGGCGGGCGGCGAATTTGTCGTGGGCGGTGGGGGCGGTGGATTTCGCGGAGAACCGGCGGACGGCGGGAGGGCCGGTGGATCATGGTTTGCCGGCTTTGTTTGTGCGATCGCCGGAAGGGAAACTGCGAGCGGTGTTTTTGAAATACGCGTGTCATTGCACGACGGTGGACCGGTATTTCAACAAGACGCACGGCGACTGGGCGGGGGAGGCGCGGGAGGCGATCAAGGCGGAGAATCCGGGGGCGATCGCTTTGGTGGCGATCGGTTGCGCGGGGGATCAGGGGCCACGGGCGTTCGGGTCGGTGGAGTTGGCGCGGGAATATGGCGGGATGATTTCGGCGGAAATTCGGCGTTTATCGCGGGGGGAAATGAGGGCGGTTTCGGGGAAACCGGTGGGGGCGATTTCGCGGTTTGTGTTGCCGTTCGCGCCGTTGCCGGGGCGGAAGGATTGGGAGCGGCGGGCGGGGGAGGAGGGGATTGTCGGGTATCACGCGCGGAAGAATTTGGCGCGGCTGGATCGGGGGGAGGTTTTGCCGGAATCGTTGCAGTATTCGGTGCAGGCGTGGGTTTTCGGGCGGGATTTGACGATGCTTTTTCTTCCGGGGGAAGTGGTGGTGGATTTTGCGTTGCGGGCGGCGGCGGAGTTTGGGGAGCGGGTTTGGATCAACGCGTATGCGAACGATGTGCCGTGTTATATTCCGTCGCGGCGGATTTTGCGGGAGGGCGGTTACGAGGCGGAGGAGTCGCTTTGGTATTATGATCGTCCGGCGCGATTGGCGGCGGGGACGGAGGATTTGATTTTTCGGGAAATCCGGAAGTTGCTGGCGGGATTCAGGCGTTGAGGGTCGCGGTTTGGGGTTCGGTGATTTCTTCACGGTCGAGGACGAGTTCGAGGCAGCGGAGCCAGAATCGCCGGTAGTTTTCCCAGAAGACGAAGTTGCAGCCCCAGTGCGGAGCGGGGTCGGACATGTAGGCGAGGACGCGGCCTTGGCCGGTTTGGCGGAGGGCGAGAAGCGGATCGCCGGTTTCGGCGAGGCGGAGCAGGATTTCCGCTTCGGGAATCGGGCGGGTTTGGTTGTAGCCGAGAATGGGCGGACAGGCGGAAAAATCGATTTCGGGGAAACGCGCTTTTCCTGATTCGGTGGCGACGGGGTGGAAGCCTTCGGTGGATTCGGTCAGGTCTTCGTGAGGGAGGCATTCGACGGGGAGGATTTCGGCGAGTTTGGTGCGGCCCCAACCGCCTTTGCCGATTTCGCCGGTGAAGGAATACCAGCCTCCGAGAAACAGGAAATTTTTGCCGGAGCGCGCGGCCTCGACGGTCAAGCGGAGACGGTCGGGGAAGGTGAGGACGGTTTTGCCGAATTGCTCGCGATCGAAGAATCCGGGGGCGAGTTGGAAGAGTTTGGCTTCGACGTCGCTGAAGATGATCGCGTCGTGGGATTCGAGGATTTTTTCGTATTCGCCGGGCGGGAGTTTGTAGAAATCCCAGGAGGGGACGGAGGTGACTTCGTGTTGGCCGGTCGATTCGAGGGCTTCTTTCAGCCATTTTCCGTAGTTGAAAATCTCGAGGCCTTTGGGGCCCGAGTGGAACGGGGTTTCGTAGAAATAGGGGCCGCTGAGGATCGCCCAGTCGCCAATGTAGTAGATTTTAGCCATGTTTCGTCGCGGGAACGCCGTTCCGGGAAATGTCGGATTCCGGGGAGGGAATCGCCGGTTTGGCGAGGGTTGGATCGGTTTGGAGTTGTTGCAGGAGGCGTTTCGCGTTGCCGCCGAGAATCGCTTTTTTCGCGGAGACGGGGAGTTCGGAATAGACGATCCAGCCGAGTTGCTGGCGGGGATCGCGCATCGGTTGGTCGGTGCCGAAAAGGACGCGGGCGGGGCCGCAGCCGTTTACGAGGTGTTCGATCATGCCGCCGGGGACGGAGCTGTAGTTGGTTTCGGCGAAGAGGTTCGGGAAACGGCGGCAAAGCTCGATGACGGTGTCGGCGGTTTCGTAGCTGTGACCGGCGTGGTAGGCGACGACTTTGAGATTTGGGTGGCGGGTGCAGATGGCGATGAATTCGTCGGGTTGATACCAGTTATACGGATGGATACCGACGTAGAGGCCGCGGGTTTCGGCGTATTGCCAAAGGGCGGAAAATTCGGGGCGGTCGTAGGGAACGCCGAGGGTGGGATAGGGTTTGAGGCCGAGGATGGGGCGGTTGCGGCGGAGTTGTTCGAGTTCGGCGATTTTCTGGGCGTCGGATTTTCCGGCGACGTGGATGGTGGCGAGGCCCCAGAAACGTTCGGGATGTTTATCGATGGCGGCGATGACGGGACGGTGGCCTTCGTCTTGTTCCGGGCCTTGGATGCCGCGCCAGGTCATGACGCCGAGGCGGTCGATTCCGATGCGGTTGGCGTGTTCGAGCAAACCGGCGGAGTCGCCTTTCAGCATGACTTGGGAGCCGCCGCTGCGATGGCCGTCTTCGATGACGTGGGAATGGAAATCGATGACGGGGCAACGGAGCGGTTTTCCGGCGGAGGCGTCGGCGATGAGTTCGTCGGCGGGCGGATTGGGCGGGAGCGCGGCAGCGGGTTGGAAGCGGAGAATGCGACGGAGGTTTTCTCCAGCGATGGCGGCGCGGATTTTGGGGTCGGTGTCGGCCCAGTCGACGTAGGCTTTCGTGGCGCCGAGGGAAGCGGCGGGAGCGGCGGAGGCGAAGAGGAGGCGGTCGGCGGCGCCTTTTTCGATGAGGAGTTCCAGGCCGCGGTTGGCGTGGTAGTGTTCGAGGGTGAGGTAGACTTGAGGGTTGTGGAGGAGGAGGGAGGCGATTTCGCGTTGGCGTTTCCAGTTTCCGTGGAGGGCGACCCAGTTGAGGTTGGGAATCGTGGAAACCAGTTCCTCGAAATCGGCGGCGGGATATTCGGTGTCGAGAGGAACGAAGACCGGCCAGCCGCCTTCCGCGAGGAGATGGAGGAGGTGGCGGCCGCTTTTGCCGCGGGGATTCCAGGCGTGGGTTTTGGGAAGAATTTGGACGGCGGGGACGCGGTGGGCGACGAGTTCGTTGGCGAGGCGAGCGGGGGAGGGGAAATCTCCGGCGTCGCCGGGGAGGACGGTCCAGAGCGGGGCGAGGGCGTCGGGGAGTTGTTGGCTGAGCGCGAGGTTGGACTGGAAAATGTCGACGGAGACCTGATTGCGTTGGGAAACGAGTGCTTGTTGCACGCCGCAGTAACGCATTTGCCGGAGGAGATCGGATGCGGAGTGCGGCAGGCGCGGGTGCATTTCGAAGGTTCGTCCGATGGCGGTCCAGGCGTCGAAATAGGAAGGGGAACTCATGCGGAATGTTTCGCGGGAGGACGGCCGGAGCGAACCGGAAAATCGGACGATGGAAATGCTTTTTCGAGCATGGGTCGGTTGTAGGCGGGGAAAGCGGCGAAGCCAATTTCGCGCGGCTTAATATTGATAAATGAAACGGAGGGAGGCAGAGTCGATTTCCGTTCTCTCTTTCCGATCGATTTGCCTATGAGCAACCCTGAAATCACCCAGCGCGATATTGCACGCGCGTTAAACCTTTCCCAAGCGACGGTTTCGCTGTCGCTGGCGGACAGTCCGCGGGTTTCGCGGAAGGTTCGCGAGGAGGTGCGGAATTACGCGGCGACGCATGGTTACCGGGTGGATCCGGCGTTGGCGGCGCTGGCGGCGTATCGGACGGGGAAACGGCGGCCGGGGTTTCAGGGGACGGTGGCGTGGTTGACGAATTTCGACACGCGGGACGGTTGGAGGATCGACGCGTTCGGGGATTATCATGATGGCGCGGAGGCGGCGCTGGCCGAGATGGGTTACCGGTTGGAAACGTTTTGGATGCAAGAGCCGCGGATGACGTTCGAGCGGTTGGTGGGGATTTTGAAGGCGCGGGGGATTCAGTGTATTTTGCTTTGTCCGCAGCAGGGTTCCGGGGTGGTGGCGGATTGGGATTTTTCGGATTTTTCGGTGGTGACGTTGGGGTTTACGTTGGAGAAACCGCGATTTCATATGGTGACGGCGCAGGGGTTTACGTCGATGCGGATTCTTTACGAATCGCTTCGGGAGCTGGGGCATCGGCGAATCGGTTTCGTGTATGAAAGGGAGTTGGAGGAGAGGTCGCAGGGGTCGTGGCTGGGCGGATATTTGGTGGCGAGGAGTTTGTATCAGGAGGCGGGAGATTTGCCGCCGCTGCAGGCGGGGCCGGGCGCGGCGGAGGTTTTGAGGAAGTGGGTGAAGAAATATTCGCCGGACGCGATTATTGCGACGAATCCGGGAACGTTGCGGGTTTTGGAGAGTTTCGGGGTTCGGGTGCCGGGGGGTGTGAGCGTTTGTTTGACGGTGACGCATCCGGAGTCGGCGGTGGCGGGAATGACTTTTGACAGTCGCCGGATCGGGGCGCTGGGGGCGCGGAAGGTGATCGGGCTGCATCACGCCCGGGAGCGGGGAGTTCCGCCGACGCACGAGTTTACGGCGATCGAGGGG
>CAZJCL010000090.1:5881-8155 GCA_964544025.1 uncultured Opitutales bacterium
TCACGCCCGGGAGCGGGGAGTTCCGCCGACGCACGAGTTTACGGCGATCGAGGGGCGGTTTCATCGCGGGGCGACGGCGGTTCGGCGGGGGCTGGAAGATCGATGAAGCTGGGCTTCATCGCTACGGGTTGGGGATGGGGGATCGAGGGAGTTTGGGGTTTTGTGGATGCGGAGGATGCGGGGGTGGCGGGTCGATGAAGCTTGGGCTTCATCGCTACGGGGTTGGGGATGGGGGATCGATGATGTTTGGGGGTTTATGGATGTGGAGGATGCGGGGCGGTTATCAGTATAATCGGCGGGAGGATTCGCCGGGGGGCGGGGGATGAGATTTGCTGAGTTCTTATGGATACCGCCTCGAATACTCCGCTCTATTTCGCCGCTTTGGCTGGTTATATTCTTTTGCTGGGAGGGGTTAGTTTTTGTTTTTCGCGGTTGAACCGGAATACGCAGGATTATTTTCGGAACGGGAGCAAGACGTGTTGGTGGGTGGCGGGGGCGAGTATTTTTATGAATTCGTTCAGCGCGTTCACTTTTACGGGTGCGGCGGGGGCGGCGTATCATGCGGGGTGGTCGGCGACGGTTTCGTTTATCGGCGGGGCGGTGGCTTTGTTTTTGTGCGCGATTTTTCTGGGCGGGTGGTTTCGGCAGATGCGGGTGACGACGTTTCCGGAGGCGTTGGCGCAGCGGTTTGGGGAGAGGACGCGGCTGGTTTTCGCGGGGGTGACGGTGTTGACGCAGACGGCTTACGCGGCGCTTTTTCTTTATGGGCTGGCGTTGTTCGCGTCGGTGATTTTCGGGTTTCCGCTGATCGCGACGATCGTGGTGCTGGGGTTTGCGGTGACTGTTTTTACGACGATCGGGGGTTGCTGGTCGGCGACGGCGGGGGATTTTATCCAGGCGGCGTTGTTGATTCCGGTGACGACGGTTTTGGCGGTGCTTTGTTTTCTGGAGTTCGGCGGGGTGACGGATTTTTTCGGGGCGATCGAGTCGGCGGGATTGCGGGAGGATTACGCGTTGATCAAGTCGATGGAGGCGTTTCCGGGGGGAACGTATTCGTGGGTTTGGACGGTGGCGGTGATTTTGATGACGTTGATCAGCGGGAGTTCGCTGATGACGGGGGTGCGGTTTTTTAGTGTGAAGGATGCGGGGCACGCGTCGAAATCGGCGTGGCTGGCGCTGGGGTTGCTGGTGTTCGGGGTGAGCCTTTGGTTTATTCCGCCGATTACGGGACGGTTGTTGTTCGCGACGGAAATCCAGGCTCAGGCGCTGGCGGAACCGGCGGATTCGTCTTACGCGGTGACGGGATTTTTTCTGCTGCCGCCGGCGTTGTGCGCGCTGCTTTTGTTGGGGATGTTCAGCGCGACGGTGAGTTCGCTGGATACGGGGTTGAACCGGAATGTGGCGGTGTTGATTTGCGATCTGTATCCGGCGTTGTGCCGGCGGATGGGCTGGAGGGTCCGGACGCCGGCGGAGTTGCTTTGGCCGAGCCGGGTTTTGGCGTTTTTGTCGGGGGTGGCAATCGTGGGATTGGCGTGCCGGATGGCGGGTCAGGAGGGGGTGGGGATTTTTGAGATTATGATCCGGGTGGGATCGATGTTGGCGATTCCGATGTCGCTGCCGCTGTTGCTTTGCTTGTTTTTCCGGTCGGTTCCGGCGTGGTCGGCGGTTTTCGCGATGCTGGTGGGACTCGGGGGCGGGTTGGTGTGTTGGTATTTCGAGCAGAGCGTGCAGGCGACGACGCTTTGGGTGACTTCGGTGACGGGGGCGGCGTTTTTCGCGACGATGCTTTTTCCGGCGCGGAAGGAATCGGCGGAGTATTCGGCGCGGGTGGAGGAGTTTTTCCGGCGGATGAAGAGGCCGGTGGTTTTCGCGGAGGAGGTGGGGGAAAACGAGGACCGGGCGCAGTATTTGATTTTGGGGGGAGCGGTGGTGGTTTTGGCGGGGTTGACGGTGGGAATCGCGGCGTGGAGCGGAGAGGGGATGGGGTTGTCGGGGATGGTCGCGGGATTTTATGTTTTGCTGGGGGCGGCGCTGGGTTTTTTTGCGTGGCGGGGGCGGAGGAAGGGGGTGAAGGCCGCGGCGGGTGCGAAGGAGTTGGTGCTGGGGGAGGAGGCGGCGGGGGAGGCGGCGGGGTCATCAGCGAAGCGCTGATGCTACGGGCGGATGTTACGGGGCGGTTTTATTTTAGGAAGTCTTCGGTGATGGTGAGGTTCCAGGTTTCGCCGGAGTCTTCGGAGATCAGGAGGGCGGAGGGGATGGGGCGTTTTACTTGCG
>CAZJCL010000090.1:8255-9807 GCA_964544025.1 uncultured Opitutales bacterium
TCGCCGGAGTCTTCGGAGATCAGGAGGGCGGAGGGGATGGGGCGTTTTACTTGCGGGGCGCGGGGGCTGTAGCGGTAGGAGACGAAGAGGCGGTCGCGGTGGTCGATGGCGATGTGGTTGCTCCAGAAAACGTAGCCGCCGAAATGGGTGGCAACCAAAGGAGCGTAGGTCCAGTCTTCGCCGGGTTTTTTGCGGAAATAGGCGAGGCGGCTGCGTTGGGCGTGGTAGAAGCCGGGTTCGTCCGGGGCGGGGATTTGATGGGACATGACGTGGCCTTCGGCGAAGGTGGTTTCGGTGACGTAGCCGTAGGTGTCGTATTTGCGGGCGACGACGTGGATCGTGTCGCGGGAGTCGATCATGATCGAGGGGTAGGTGCAGCCGGGGGCGGGGAGGCGGACGGGTTCGGTGAATTCCGTGATGTCGAGGGGGCGGACGGAGGCGGCGTAGAGGACGGTTTCGTGGGCGTTTTCCAATGTGCCGTGGGCGCCGAGCATGAGGTGCAGATGGCCGCGGCTGTCGATGGCGAGGGCGGGCTGGTTGTGGCTGTCGACTTCGATGCCGTTGGAGCCGACGTAGACGGGATCGCCGACGAGTTTTTGTTGGGAGCGGCTGAAGTGGGCGACGTATTGCGGGGTGCCGGGGTGGGCGTTGGGACGGACGGGGCGGGCGTAGGTGAAAAAGATGTCGTCGCCGCGGCTGACGATTTTTTGTTGGCCGTGTCCGTTGCCGCCCCAGCCGCCTTTCCAGGATTCGTCGAACTGGATCGCGTAGTCGCCGGAAACGTCGACGACGGGAACCGGATCGGGAATCGCGAGGGTTCCGTCGGCGCGTTTTTCGGGAACGACGAGAAGGAGGTGAGTTTCGTTGTTGCCCATGAGGACGGGCGGGTGTTCGAGGAGTTGGGATTGGGAATTGGTTTCGACGAGCAGGCGGTTTCCGTTGAAGGTGCGGCCGCCGTAATCGCCGGGCATTGCGCCGAAGGGGAGTTTGTAGGGTGTCCAGGTGCGGCCGCGGTCTTTGGAGTGCATGAGGTACCATTCGCCGTCGGGGGTTCCGGCGGCGTCGATCGCGAGGTAGGCGTCGCCGTCGCGGTCGAATACGACGCGGTAGTCGCCGAGGCCGGTGTAGAAGGCGGATTCAGCGTCTTCGGGGAGGAATTGGCCGTAGTCGCGGAGAATCCAGTTGCCGTCGGAGTCGAGGGTTTGGATTTCGGGGGTCATGTCGTCGTGGGTGAACCATTCGCGGATGTAGGGGCGGTTTTCCGGATCGAAGCTAACGACGGCGGGCTCGAATTTCGGATGGTAGCCGAAGAGTTCGCGCTCGTGTTGATTGGGGCCGTATTGGAGGGGGATTTGTTGGAGCGAGGCGGCGCGTTCTTCCGGCGCGGCGGCGAGCGGGACGGATTGGAGGAACGAGGAAAAAGTCAGGGTGAGGACGGAGAAAAGAGGAAACGTTTTGGGCATTGTTCAGGCTTCGAATGGAGGTTGCTTTCGTTTGCCTGAGAGAACGGATTGCCGGGGCGGCGGGCGATGGCGGGGTTGTTGATATTGAT
>CAZJCL010000091.1:0-9786 GCA_964544025.1 uncultured Opitutales bacterium
GTAATCCGCTCGGAAACGCGTTCAGCCATCTGCACGCTCTGCAAAACCTGAACCTGCGTGTTGAAATCCTCCATCGAACGGATTTCCCCTTCGCTTCCGGTCGGATGCGTGGCTTGAACGATCGTTGCCGCCTTCCGCAAAACCTGAACCGTCGCCGTGGCGCGGAAGATCTCGGTCTGGTTGATCGTCACAACCACTGCGAGAGAGAACACCAAGAGGAATCCGATCAGGATGTACCAGATTCGCTCCCGCAGGATTACCAGGTAATCCTTAATTCCTTTCTGAGGACTGGCGCTACCGCCCTCCCCGTAAAGGTAAGAATTACCTTCGTCATAATAGTAGTAGCTGCCGCTCGATTCGGAAGCCTTCTTCTGGTCTTTGCTATTGTCGCGTGACATTCGGGGAGTCGATTAAAGGAAACTTTCTGGAACGAAAATGGTGTCGTCTTTCTGTAGTGGCCAAGAGGAGGAGTCCTTGCCGTCGATGATCCTGTTCGCATCGATGACAAACTTCGTCACCTTGCCGTCAGGACCGGTTCGGCTCAACGTTACCCGGTTCTTTGCCGCCAAACGGTTAAATCCGCCAGCTCGCGAAATGGCATCCAGCAGCGTCATTGCCTCCTCCGGCGGAAAAACGATCGTGCCTGGAGTATTTACCGCCCCAAGGACGTTCACGCGCCGCTGGGCGTACTCGATTATCAAAAGATTTAACTGAGGGTTGACCAGGTAATCGCGGTCATAAAGTTCCCGCAACTCGACCTCAACCTCCGCCACCGTCTTTCCGGAAACCTCCACCGCGCCTATCAGCGGGAACTGGTATTGCCCGTTCTGGGGAACGCGAAACTCCTGATCAAGATCAGGCTCTTGGAAAACCTGCAGGCGGATCACGTCTGACGGTTGGATAATGTAATTCGGATTGGGTGCCTCCCGCTCACTCGGGGCTTGGCCCTGCAGGCAAATCCCGAGCGACACGAGCGAGGCAACAATAAAAAAGAGGAGTTTCCGTTTCATGCTGGCAAGAGTGACAGACAAAAAAGGAAGAAGATCAAAAATATTCTGATCTTCTTCCCTTTTTTTTGTCGGAACTGGAATTGGCGCTATTAAGCCTTAGTAACGCAGCGAGGCCGACACGTTGAAGATGTTGTTGTCGAACTCCAAGGCATCCACACTGGAATCGTTCGTCCGGAAGATGTAACCGGCCGACAGATTCACATAAGTGATCGGCGAGTAACTGACACCCACATTCAGGTCGAGAGTATCGTCCGTCCGGCCGGTGTCGTAATCGCGCTCGAAATAGTTCACACCCGCCGTGGCCGACAGGAGGTGATTGAAGGTGTAACGAGCACCGAGACTTCCGCCGACCGTATCGATCGACTGGCCTTGGCCGCCGGTCTCGAAATCTCTGTATCCGCCAAAGAGCAACGTGATTTTCGGCGTGAGGAAATGCGAGAAATCGAGACCAAAGGAAACGCCGTCATCATTACCGCCTCCTTCCACACGACGCTCCTGATATCCAACCCGCGCCTCGCCCATCAACTTCGGGAGTACTTCACCGCGAATACCAACGTTCGCGTAATGATCTTCATACTCGCGCGAATTGGCCAGGCCATTCCGATCGACATCGGTGTGACGGTACCGATAGCCCGCGCTAAGATCGAAGCGCGGAGTCAACGAATAATACAGCGTGACCGGGATCGAGAAAGACTCGGAGTCGTTGAAGAAGATGTCGTTGTCGAAATCTACTTTGGAACCGCTCACGCCGCTAGCGATAGAGGTCCGTTCACTGATTTCGTACTCGCCGCGAAAATTCGCGTTATAAACATCGCGCTCGATCAGACCGTCGAACCCGAAGAGACGAAGAGTAGCCTCCGGCTGGATCAACTGCTGGAAGCTCGCATCGAAACTCAGGTCGAGCCGTGGCATGTTCAAGAAAGTGTCCAGGAAGATGTTCGATACGTTGGTATCCAAATCCGAGTTGTCTTCGTAAAGATAGAAATCTTCCCGGTAGTAAAGATTCAAATTCGCATTTGCCCTTTTTCCGACATTCAACTCGACGCCAGGAGCGAAGATGAAGATCAGATCCGATTCCTCGTTGTTCGGCCGCAGGAAAATGTTGTCGTCGTATCTCGCCGTGGCGCTGCCGTTAAAGTAAACATTGGCAGTGTCGCCGATGGAAACGAGGGCGGCTGCCGAGGGTACGGCGGAAGCCAGGGCGAGGGAGGCCGTCGCGATCGACAAGCCGGAGCGGGTTAGATTGATAGTGCTCATCTATAACTTTTGGTTTAGTTCGGCTGGGTTTGTAGAGAGAGTGCCGGCGAGGGTGGTCGCCGGCTTGAGAACTTTAAAGGTTTAATTAATCAACACTGCCCGAGCTGGAATCACGGGCCGGGCTGAGGACCGATCCGTCCACGAATACCCCGGGGGTCGCCGAATTGCTGGTCTGCCCTGGCTGAAGTCCGACGATGCGAGGATTCGTAGCCACATTCCGCAAAGCGGTCACCGCTGCGGAATTAATGACGGGTTCCATGCCGGTCGTCGCACGGCGTGCGCCCAAAGCGATTTCACTGGCGAGGCCCGGACGAAAAATGATCGCCCGCGTCACCACTCGCCGCACAATTTCCTCTTCCGCGGAAGGAAGACCCGCGATCGCTCCAAGAATGATATCCTCGGCCAGTTCCGGATAATTTGCCAAGAGCACATTGACGATCTCATGCACCTGGGCCGGCGACGTCCGCACGGCCTGCTCGACGAGAGACGCGGTATTTTCCGTATCTTGAGCGACGGCCGCAACAAGTTCGTCGACATCCACTTGCTGTTGCGCGCTCACAACAGAAGCGAGGCTCACAAAGAGGGCGAGTAAGGCTAATTTAAGCGTTTTCATAGTTTTTCTGGGTCAGTTTGTTTGAAATAAGGGCAATGTCGCTAGTTTGGCACCAGCAAATCCCCTTTGGTCCAGACTGTCGATAAGTTTTTTCGTAATTTTCTTTGCCAACTGAAGGCGGCCAGCGTAGCAGTTCCATCCTCACGATTCAAGCTGCCAGCCTAACCCGCAATCTCACTATGCCAACTCTTTTTAAAAAAGGTGACTTATTTTTCGGCTTTCTGAAAGTCGTCCGCAACAAGCGCAACGAGATGGTCATCCGCCCCGTCTGGGGACGCGTCTTGACTTTACTAACCGGCCTAACGGTAGCCGGATGGTTCGCCGCCGCTCTCGCCGTGATGATTTTCGTCCAGCAAAAGCACGATTTCCAAAGCGGCCGCTATGTTGACATAGTTTTACCTTGGCGCTGGCAAAACTACCGCGTGGCGTGGGGCGAGGAGTTCATCGAACGCGGTCTGGCCATGATCAAGGAAGGGAAGGTCCGCGAAGGCATTCATTTCGTACGCGTTGGACACGTAAAATCTCCGTCAAACCTCGAAGCCCGCAAAGTCGTCGCCGACCTTTACGCCGCCGCCAATCGCCCCGACCTCGCCGCCAATGTTCTTCGCGAAGGCCTGCCGAACGTGACCGACGATATCGATTATCTGCGGACGACCCTCCGCCTCCTGCTGGCGAATCACGATGATGCAGGCGTACAGGAAGTGGTAAAAAATATCCTCCCGGCCGAACCGAAGCTGACTCCCTTCAACCAAGTCGCCGCTCTGGCTGGTGCCACCGCCCACTTTCACCGCGGAAACTACGACAGCGCCAGCGACATGATCTTCGACTACCGCCTGGAGACCAATCCCGAAGGACGCATTCTTCTCGCCCGCGTCGATTGGGAGAGCGGCAACCGCGACGCCGCCCTCGAGCGCTTGGAGAAGGAGGTGGAAAAATTCACCGACGACGACGATGTTTACATCCTCCTCGGCCAATACTACCGTGAGCTGGGCGATCCGACCAAAGCGCACAATCTCGCCGTCCTTCGGCAACTCAACAACCCCATGAGCGCCGCCCCGCGAATCGCTCTCCTCTACTCCTATTTCGAATCCGACGAAACCGACCGCACCGCCCGCGAAGCGAACCGCATACTCGAAGAATTCGCCCAGGATCCGGCCGCTCTCGGCGCACTTGGCGAATTCGCCGCCGGCACCGGCAATGTCGATCTCGTCCGCCAAGTCTTCGCTGCCCTCGATCGCGGCGGCTTCCCTCTCGATTCGGGTGCAATCCTGGTCGCCGAAACCTACATTGAAGCCAACCGTTACCGCGACGCCATCGAGTTTCTCGAGTCGCACGCCAAGCTCGACCAATCGTTCCAGAAGCGGCACGAATCCGTCCTCAACGGCTTGTTCGCGCTGGCCTACCTCGGTCTTGAAAATAACGACACCGGCCAAATGTACCTCACCCAATTCCTCAACGGTCGCCGCCTCCGCGCCGAAAGCTACCTCATCATCTCCAGACGGCTCCTCGAACAGGGCCAGCGCGAACACGCGCGCCGCGTCATCAACCATGCCCACCAAATCGACCCCCAAAACCAAGCCGCCCTCGTCCAACTGATTCGCCTCGATCTCGAAACCGGACGAACCGACGATCTCGTCGGATTTATCGCGAAGCTCATGACCATGCGCAAACCGCCGCGCGCTCTCCTCGAAGACTCGGTAAATCAGCTAAGCGGCGACAAATTCCTCTTCCTCGAAAACCGCGATAACCTCCTTCGCTCCATCCTCGACATGATCGACGGCTCCTCCGCCGCCAAACTCACTCATTCGTGACCGCGTCCTCCTCCGGGAGGACTCGCACCCGCGCCATCGTTACCCGCTTCTCGTTTGCGCCGACGATCCGGATCTGGAGCCGGCCGAGCGAAACGGTCGAATTCTCCTTCGGCATCCGTCCAAGTTCCGCCACGATAAAACCGCCGAAAGTGGAAACCTCGTCATTGTCGATTTCCACCCCCAAAGCCTCCGCCACATCGTGCAACGGAGCCAATCCATCCACCAAAACCTCCCCCTCCGGCAGCGGTTTGATCAACGATTCCTCCTTGTCGAATTCGTCCTGAATATCCCCGACCAGCTCCTCCAAAACATCCTCCAGCGTCACCGCCCCCACCGTTCCGCCGAAATCGTCCAACACCAACGCCATGTGACGCTTCTGCGTGAGCAGTTTCTGCAAAACCACATCCAGCGGATCCTCTAGGGAAAATCGCAAAATATCCCGCCGAAACGTCCGCAAATCCGCCGTCTGCAAATTCTCCCGCCCCCGAAACAGATCCTTGATATGGATTAAGCCGATACACTTGTCCAAATCCCCCTCGCAAAGCGGAAAACGCGTATGCCCGCTCTTCCTGGCCAACTCGATATTCGTCGCGTTCGTATCCGTCAGATCCATGTACTGAATCCGGTTCCGCGGCAGCAAAATATCCTGAACCACCCGCCGATGCAGATGAATCGTGTTTCGCAAAATCTTGCTCATGATCGGCGAAACGTCCTGACCGCTCTTCAACAACGCCCGCATCTGGACCTCTACATCCAGAATGTTCGCCTCCATTTCCGCCTCCGCCCCGATCCATCGAAACAATCGCCCCGCGACGCGCGAAAACAACCCCACCAACGGCCCCAGAAAAAATCGCAAAATATGCACCAGCGGCCCCGCGATCCGGAGCGCCCGCAACGGATTGTTCAACGCCAACGCCCGCGGCACGATTTCCCCCAGCAAATAGTGCACGCAAACTGCGAACCCGAACCCAACCACGCTCGCCACAGTCGCCGCCCCCGGAAAATCGAACGACGCCCCCAACAACCGCAACGGCTCCACCAGCACAAATCCCAGCGCCACCGTCGCCATCGCGATTGCCAGCCGGATCGCCCCCGAAGTCCGGTTCACGTCCTTGATCAGCCCCTCCATCGGACTCGCCGAATCCCCCCGTTCCGCCGAAGGCAGCTCGAACCGGCTGAAGTGCAACTTGATCAACGCGAAATCCGCCGCCACCAAAAGCGCGTTCAGGCCGACCAATCCCGCGACCGAAAGCAGCAGCTGTGTTAATTCCGAAATTCCAAGGCTCGATAAATTCATGGGCTCAGCGGCTAAACAAACACCGCCGGATCTGTCCTTTTACTACTTCCCCGCCAGAAGCTTGTCCAACGTTTCCAAAAGCCGCGCGTTTTCCCGCTCCGTTCCCACCGAAATCCGCACAAACTCGGGCAACCCATACGGCCCCACCGGCCGCACAATGATCCCCCGCTTCTGCAACTCCGCGAAAACCCGCTGCCCGTCCCCCACCTTCACCAATAAAAAGTTCGCCTCGCTCGGCACATATTCCAGCCCCATCGCCGCGAATCCCGCCGCCAACTGCGCCAACCCCCGCCGGTTCCCCTCCCGGCAACGCTCCAGAAACTCCCCGTCCTCCAGCGCCGCCGTCGCCGCCACCTGCGCGAACGTGTTCACATTGAACGGCTCCCGCACCCGGTTCAACAACCCCGCCATTTCCGCGCTCGCATATCCGTAACCCACCCGAAACGACGCCAACCCGAAAATCTTCGAAAACGTCCGCAAACAAATCACCTTCCGCCCTTCCGCGATCAACGGACGCAAATCCGGCGGATTCTCCAAATACTCCGCGTAAGCCTCGTCAAAAACAAAAACCACATGCTCCGGCAATCCCCGGACAAACTCAAAAATCTCCGCCTCCGAATTCGACGTTCCCGTTGGATTGTTCGGACTCGGCAAAAACACCATTTTCGTCTTCTCCCCCACCGCCGCCGCCATCGCCGCCAAATCGTGACGATGCTCCCGCAACGGCACCTCCACCGGCTTCGCCCCGAACAGCAGCGTCACCAGCTTGTAAACAATAAACGCCGGCGCCCCCATCACCGCCTCGTCCCCCGGCCCCAGAAACACATGGCCCAACAATTCCAGAATCTCGTTCGACCCATTCCCGATCGCAATCTGCTCCGGCGCCAAATCCCGCGCCGCCGCCAACGCCCGCCGCAACGCGAACGCTCCGCCATCCGGATACAAATGCGCCTGCGGCAACGCCTTCCGCACCGCCTCCAACGCCATCGGCGACGGCCCAAACGCGTTCTCGTTCGAAGCGAGCTTGATGATTCCCGCCGCGTCCAGCCCCAGTTCGCGGGCAACATCCTCAATCGGTTTCCCCGGTTCGTAAATCGGCTGCGTCAAAACCGGCTTCTGCACAAGATCGGTGAGTTTCATAAGATAAAAGCGACTTTCCTCTCAGGATCGCGGGACTTTATTTGAGTCATAAAATTTGACGGGTGGGAAGCTTTTCATTCCAATGCACCGTTTTATCAGCGTCAGGATTTCCCTCATGCCCAGAAAATCTTCTTCCCGCCGATCACGCAGTTCTAGAACAGTCGCCGCCGCAAACGAATGGGATCGCCGCCAATCGGTCGGCATGCAACTCCACGACTCCGAGAAACTGCTCGTCGGGTTTCTCGGTTTGTTTCTCATTTTCCTCCCTTGGGCCTTCGGAACCACCCACTTTTGGGCGCAAATCGTCGCCGCCTTCATCGCCCTTTGCGCGCTCGGAGCCTCGATTCTTCCGCGTCACGGCGACACCCACACCGTCACCATCGGCGGACAACTCCGCCGCATCGCCCTCTTTCCCGGGACCTGGTTCGGCGGCCTTTTCCTAATTTATCTCGCCGTCCAAAACCTCCTCGTCTCCTCCCCGGTCGAAACCGGCGAAAGAGTCCGCTGGCTCGTGATTTTCGCCGCCCCGATCCTCGCCTCCTGCGCCGCCTGGGTTGGCCTCACCCGCCGCAAATCCGTCAACATCCTCATCGGACTCGTTGCGATTAACGCCGCCGTCCTCACCCTGATCGGTTTCCTCCAAATCCGGAAAAGCAGCAGCGTCATCCTCTGGTTCTACAATCCCGAACGCGAAATCTTCCTCTCCACCTTCCCCTTCCACTGGCAAGGCGCCGCCTATTTCACCATCGCCCTCGCCGGAACGCTCGGACTCGGCCTCTACCATTACCTCCACGCCCTCAAAACCTTCCGCCGCTCCAGTCCCAGCGGCCTCTACGAATTCATCGCCTTCGTCCTTCTCCTCCTCATCGTTTTCTCCCACTCCCATCTCGCCGCCACCCTCGCCGGCATTCTCGCGGTCGCGTTCGTTTCGAAACTCATTTACCGCCACCTCGGACACGAAGCCCCCGCCAGCCGCAAAGCGCTTCTCCTCGCGATTTCCGCCGTCATCACCGTCAGCGCCGGATTCTTCACCCACCACCTCGCCGAAACCCTCGGCAAAAAAGCTCCCGCCGACGATCTCGCCGAAGCCATTGCCCCCGTCGGCTCCTGGAACGCCACCGCCGCCATCGGAGGAGAAATGCTCCGTCAAAAACCCGTCTTCGGCTGGGGCATCGGCTCCTTCCCCCACCTCTACCGGGAAATCGGCAACGAGAAAAACATCGCCGATCTCCCGCCTTCTCTCGACGCGGAAAACTCCGTCGGCGAAATCATCCGCCTCCCCGCCGAAATCGGAATCCTCGGCTCCCTCCTCCTCCTCCTCCCCTTCCTCTACCTCCTCAAATTCTTCTTCAACAAACGAATCCTCCAAAACCCGCTCGCCGGATTCCTCCTCCTCGGAACTCTCTCCGGCGCCGTCCTCAGCATCGCCAGCCCGACCTTCGGCAGCGGCGCGTTTCTCGGCACCTGGATTCTCTTCCTCACCTTCGGCGGAATCGTCGTCCGCGTCGAAAACGCCGTTCGCGCCAAAGGCGAACAACTCCAGCCAGCAGCATGATCGTTTTTCTCACAGGAGCCACCGGACTCGCCGGATCCGCCATCGCCGAAGCCGCCGCCCGCCGCGGACATCGCGTCATCGGCACCGCCTTCCAATCCGAACACCAACCCGCCGGCGTCGAAACCCTCCTCCGCCTCGATCTCTCCGACGAAAACAACGTCACCCGCGCCGTCCTAGACGTTTTCCCCGACGTTATCATCAACGCCGCCGCCATTTCCGAACCCGCGAAATGCGACGAAAACCCCGCCGCCTCCGCCCGCATCAACATCCACCTCCCCACCACCCTCGCCCGCCTCTCCCACCACGTCAGCGCCCGCTTCATCCACCTCTCGACCGACATGGTGTTCGACGGTCGCGCCAGCCATTACCGCCCCGACTCCCCCACCAATCCCACTTCCGAATACGGCCGTCAAAAACTCACCGCCGAAAAAAACGTCCTCCGCGCCGCCCCCGAAACCTCCGTCATCCTCCGCACCACCCTCCTCGCCGGCAACAGCCCCGGCGGACGCCGCAGCGTCCACGAAAAACTCTTCCAAGCCTGGGCCAACAACCAGCCCACCCCGCTCTTCGCCGACGAACTCCGCCAACCCTGCCTCGCCGAAAACCTCGCCGAAGCCACCGTCGAAATCGCGGAACGCTCCGATCTCTTCGGAATCTTCCACTGGGCCGGAGCCGAAGAAATCTCCCGCTACGAAATCGGCCGCCGCATCCTCGAACACTTCAAACTCCCGGCCGATCTTATCCAAAAAACCACCCTCGCGAACAACTCCGCCTTCGCCAATCGCCCCGCCAACCTCACCCTCGACACCAGCCACCTCACCGGAAAACTAAAAACCCGCCCCCTCGATTTCCAAACCCAACTCTCCCACCTAAAAATCCCCCCACCCTTCCGCCCCTGGTACAACAACCTCTGAAAAACCCCAAATCACACAACCAACACCATCCGTGTCCGCCCAGTCCCGCCCGTGTCAGTCCGTGTCCGTCGGTGCCAGTCCGTGTCCCTCCGTGTCCCCCGTTCCCCCCCAATCCAAAATCCCCAATCCAAAATCCAAAATTCTTCTCCTCCCTTCCCGCACCGGAAACGCGGCCGAAAACATGGCCCT
>CAZJCL010000092.1:0-9779 GCA_964544025.1 uncultured Opitutales bacterium
TCCAAAATCGGTTCAACCAATCCGAACGACCAAATCCAGCTTCCCCCGTGCCAACCACCCAAAGACCGCCAAGCCACCCCAAAACCGAAGGAATCTCCCTTCCTTCTACCGCAAAATGCGACCTGTTTTCCGTTTTATGCAATGCGTCTCCCCCCGCAGTTCGATAAAGCCGTCAGAATCGTCCGGAATACCTCCGCCTTTCGGCTCTCCCCGCTCACGGGACAAACAGGCAACAGCCCTCTCCGCGGTCGACGTACCGGCATCACCCCGCCCGCCAGCGGAGTATTCATCATTTAAGCTTCCAAAACGTGCCTCATCGTCGCCAATATCGCCGCGTTACCGCTTGCCGTTATGCCCGAATCATTTGAAAAAGCCCGCCGCGAACTTCACGATCTGTTCGGAAGCCGCGACTCCGCCGCGATCATCGAGCGCCTGCGCCGCGACACCTCTCCTCCGGATCTTTCGATCCCGTTTTTCATGAGCAACCGGAAAGCCGCCGTGGAACAACGGCTGGCCGCGCTCCCGCTCGACGATTCCTCCAAAGCCGCCCTTCTCGATCCGCAAACGGAAGCCCAACTGGAATGCTACCAGGGAAATATCGAAGGGCTGATCGGAACCGTGAAAATTCCTCTCGGCATCGCGGGACCGCTGCGGGTCAAAGGCCTTTTCGCGAATGGCGATTATATTCTCCCGCTGGCCACGCACGAAGCCGCTCTCGTCGCCTCCTGCCATCGCGGCGCGAACGCCATCACCGAAAGCGGCGGCTGTCGCTCCATCCTGATCAACGAAGGCGTGTCGCGCGCTCCCGGTTTCTCCTTTCGCGAACTTCCGGAAGCGGGCCTGTTCCTGCAATGGGCGCTTTCCCGCTTCGACGAATTTCGAGAAATCGCCGAGAAGACGACCAACCACGGAAAACTGCGCGATATCCGGATTTCCCTCGAAGGTTGCAACGTGTATTTGATTTTTGAATTCACCACCGGAGACGCCGCCGGGCAAAATATGGTGACCGTGGCAACCGACGCCGTTTGCCACTACATCGTGAAGCATTCGCCCGTCAAACCGCGCCATTGGTTCGTCGAATCGAATATGTCCGGCGACAAAAAAGCCTCCGCCCAATCCTTCCTCAGCGTCCGCGGAAAAAAAGTCACCGCGGAGGTTTCGCTTCCGCCGGATGTCATCCAAAAGCGGCTGCGAAGTTCGGCGAAAGAGATGGAAGACTTTTGGCGAATGTCCGTCATGGGCGGCGTCATGAGCGGAACGATCGGCGTGCAGGGTCACTTCGCCAATCCGCTCGCCGCGCTCTACATCGCCTGCGGACAGGACGCCGCCTGCATCGCCGAATCCGCGATCGGAGTCACCCGTTTCGAGGCGATGGACGACGGTTCGCTTTACGCGGCGGTGACGCTTCCCAATCTCATCGTCGGAACCGTCGGCGGCGGAACCTCTCTGCCGAGTCAGCGGGCGGGACTCGAAATTCTGGGCTTGGCCGGCAACGGACATTCCCGCGCTTTCGCGGAGGTTTGCGGAGCGGCCGCTCTCGCCGGCGAGCTTTCCATCATCGCGGCCCTCGCCTCCGGAGATTTCACCCGCGCTCATGAAATCCTCGCCCGGCGGCGCAAGAAAAAGGACACCGGCGCGAACGCGTAACCTCACCGCATTTTGGAAACCGAGAAAACATCCGGAACTTCAGGAGTCGGTCGCTGGTGGATTTACCAGCGGGAACGGTTTCCGGTTTTCCAACATGGAGCGCTGATTCTCGCCTTCAGCTTCGCCGCCGTCAGTTATTCGCGGCTCTTGCGGCAGGATTATTCCTGGCCGGAACCGCTCCAGTTTCTGGTGGCGTTCGCGACCGCGTTTCTGTTTTTCCTCCAGCTCCGGATCGCCGACGAATTCAAGGACTTCGAGGAAGACCGGCGCTATCGCCCGTATCGCGCCGTTCCGCGCGGACTCGTGCGTTTGCCGGAACTGGCGCGGGTCGGAATCGCCGCGGCGGTCGTCCAATTTCTCCTGGCTCTCTGGCTGCATCCGCCGATGGTTTTCCTCCTCTTCGGCACCTGGATTTATCTGGCCGCGATGAGCAAGGAATTTTTCGTGAGGGAATGGCTCGCCGCCCGGCCGGTCACGTATCTTTGGACGCACATGCTGATCATGCCGCTGATCGACTTGTATGCGACTTCCTGCGACTGGCTCGTCGAAGGATTTTCCCGCCCGCCGCCGGGGATTTTCTTATTTCTCGTCGTCAGTTTCTTCAACGGAGTCCTCATCGAAATCGGACGAAAAATCCGCGCGCCCGCCGACGAGGAAGAGGGCGTGCAAACCTACAGCGTTCTCTGGGGCGCGCGAAAAGCGGTCGCTGTTTGGCTCGCCGTTTTGGGACTGAATTTTCTGTTCGCCGCCTTCGCCGCCCGCCAAGTCGGCTGCTGGCGTCCGGTTCAGACGGTTCTCTCCTGTTTCTTCGGCGGGGCGCTCGTTCTTTCGCTCGGCTTTCTCAAACACCTTCGCGCGGGCCAGGGAAAACACTTTGAAATTTTCTCGGGCCTCTGGACCATCGCGATGTATTTTCTACTCGGCATAATTCCCCTCGTGACCCGAATCCTGATCAACAACGGATGAAAAACCAAACCCTGCCGCCTCCGCCGGTTTCGCCGGTAATCCTGCGTCCCCACGACGGTGCCGATTCCCGAACGATGGGCGGAAAAGCGGCCGCGCTCGCCGCGCTGTCGGAAGCGGATTTCCCCGTCCCCGAATGGTTCGTCGTTTCGCCGGCGGCATTTGAAAAATCCGTGGCAAAAGACCAGCGCGAAAGCATCGGCCACAACGACGATACCGCCTGGTCCGAGGTTCGCCTCGATCCCGGCGTGGCGTCCGAAGTCGACGACGCCCTCAATGATCTCGCGAACCGCGCCGACGGCAAAATTCTGTTCGCGGTTCGCTCGTCGGCGGCGGAAGAGGATTCCGCCGGACATTCTTTCGCCGGACAATTCGAGAGTTTTCTCTTCGTTCCGCGCGAGGAAGTCGCCGCGCGAATCGTCTCCGTTTGGCGATCCGCTTTTTCCGAACGCATCCGCGCTTACCGGGCGGAACGGAATCTGCCGGGTCTTCCCTCGGCGCCGGCCGTACTGGTGCAACGGATGATCGACGCCGATTCCGCGGGCGTCGCCTTTAGCGTCAATCCCCTCAGCGGCGCCTGGGCGGAAGCGGTGGTTTCGGCGGTTCCCGGCTTGGGCGAAGCGCTGGTCGGTGGCGACGCCGACGCGGATACTTTTACGATCAACCGTTCCGGCGAAATCGTCGACCGGAAGATCGCGGAGAAAACCGTCGTCCACCGGTTCAACCGGAAAACGGGGCGGGGCATTTCCATCGAAAACCTCGATCCGCCAGCCTCCCATGCCCCAGCCTTGCACGACGAGCAAGCTCGTGCCGTCGCGGATCTCGCGCGACGGTGCCAACGGCATTTCGGCATCCCGCAAGACATCGAGTGGGCCTTCGGCGGCGGCGAACTTTTCCTCCTCCAGTCGCGCCCGATCACGACGTTGCACAATTTGCCGGATCCCGACGGCACGTTGAATATCTGGGACAACAGCAACATCGCCGAAAGCTATGGCGGGGTGACGACGCCGCTCACGTTTTCGTTTGCCCGTTATATTTACACCGAAGTTTACCGTCAGTTTTGTCTCCTTCTCGGCGTGTCGGCGAAACGCGTCGCCGACAACGGCCCGTTGTTCCAAGGCATGCTCGGCATGGTGCGCGGGCGCGTCTATTACAACCTTTTGAACTGGTACCGGATGCTGGCGCTGCTGCCGGGATTTTCGGTCAACCATCGTTTCATGGAGCAGATGATGGGCGTGAAGGAAGGGCTTCCCGCGGAGGTTTTGCAATCGCTCCAATCCGGCAGTCTCGGTGCCCGGATTCGCGATGGAGGCCGGTTGGCCGCTTCTCTCGCGGGGCTGTTGAAAAACTATCTGCTGCTCCCCCGCTCGATCCGCCGGTTTCACCGCAGGATCGACGAAGCTCTTGCCCACGGAGGAGATTTGGCCGATTTGCGCGCCGATGAACTTGGCGCGGAATTTCACGAACTCGAGAAGCGGCTGTTGACCCGCTGGGACGCGCCGCTGGTAAACGATTTCTTCGCGATGATTTTTTTCGGCGTCCTTCGGCAACTCACCGCGAAATGGTGCGGCGACGAAAAAGGGACGCTGCAAAACGGTTTGCTCTGCGGCTCCGGCGATATCGTGAGCGCCGAGCCGGCGCGCCGGATGAAAGCCATGGCGCGAATCGCGGCCGCCGATCCCGCTTTGGCCGAACGCCTCGCGAAAGGCGCGCCGCACGAGGCGATGCAAGCCGTGCGCGCCCACCCGGAACTGAACGCCGGCTTTTCCGAATACATCGAAAAATTCGGCGACCGTTGCCTCGACGAGTTGAAACTCGAAAGCGCGACGCTCGCCGACAATCCGCTTCTCCTGCTCCGGTCGGTCGGCGAACTTGCCCGGCGGCTGGAAAATTCGGCCACCGCGGAAAGAGCGTCCGGCGCCAGCGACGCCGTTCGCGAAAACGCGGAAGCGGAAGTGGCGAACCGGTTGCGGAAACGCCCGGTCCAGCGCCGGATCTTCGCCTTCGTTTTACGACACGCCCGGACGCGGGTTCGGGACCGGGAAAATTTGCGGTTCGAACGGACGAGGCTGTTTGGACGGATTCGGCGGATTTTTGTCGAACTCGGAAAACGGTTTCACGCGCTCGGACTATTGGCCGCGCCGGAAGATATATTTTACCTCGAAGTGTATGAGGTTCTCGGATTCATCGAAGGAACGGCGAGCACGGTGAACCTGAAGGATCTGGTGGAAATCCGCCGCCGCGAATACGATGCTTACCGGGAATCGCCGCCGCCCGCGGATCGTTTCGAAACCCGGGGAATCGTCCATCAGGGAAATCGTTTTCAGGAATCGACCGCGCCGGAAAACTCCGAAAACGCAAGCGACGGAAACGACGAAAACCGATTAACCGGCCTCGGCTGCTGCCCCGGAAAAGTTCGCGGGCGGGTGCGGGTGATTCGCGATCCGCGCGAAGCGGAATTGAAGAACGGCGAAATCCTCGTCGCGGAACG
Organism: uncultured Opitutales bacterium; assembly: GCA_964544025.1. Lineage (GTDB taxonomy): Bacteria > Verrucomicrobiota > Verrucomicrobiia > Opitutales > T3Sed10-336 > CAZJCL01. Next base: position 5,102 of record CAZJCL010000092.1, read on the forward strand.
AACGGATCCCGGCTGGATCATGCTGTTTCCGTTGGCCGCCGGAATTCTGGTGGAGCGCGGCAGCCTCCTGTCGCACTCGGCCATCGTTTCCCGCGAAATGGGAATTCCGGCCGTCGTCTCCATCCCCCGCCTCACCTCCATTCTTCAAACCGGCGACGAGGTCGAATTCGACGGCGCCGCCGGAACGGTCGCAATCCTCAACCGCGCGAACATTTCCTCATGACCGCCCCGACGCCCGCCATTCGTTCGGAAGCCGCCGACGCCGCCGATTTTTCGAAAATCCGTTACGCCCAATGCTGGGAAGACGCGGACATCCTGCTGGAGGGTTTGGCGATCCGCCCCGGCGATACCTGCCTCTCCATCGCCTCCGCCGGAGACAACGCTCTGGCGATGCTCGCGCGCGGCCCGGCCCGGGTGATCGCGCTCGATCTGAATCCGGCACAGATTCACTGTCTGGAACTTCGCGTCGCCGCCTACCACCGGCTGGAACATCCGGAGTTGCTGGAGTTGGTCGGTTCGCGTCCGAGTTCCCGCCGGATGACGCTCTACCAAAAATGCCGGGACAACCTCAGCCCCGGCGCCCGCGCGTTTTGGGAGCGAAACCAACCCGCCATCCGCGCCGGCATCGGCGGAGCGGGAAAGTTCGAAAACTACTTCCGCCTCTTTCGGGAACGGCTTCTTCCGCTCGTGCATTCCCGCCGGACGATCGACGATCTTCTCCAAAGCCGGGACCGGGAATCGCGATTCGAGTTTTACAACCGGCGGTGGAACAACCTCCGTTGGCAGCTTCTGTTTCGCCTCTTTTTTTCGCGTTTCATGATGGGACGGCTCGGCCGCGATCCGGCGTTTTTCCGCTACGTCGAGGGAAACGTCGCGACGAAAATTCTCGACCGCACCCGCCACGCGTTGACCGAACTGGAACCGGCCGAAAACCCCTACCTGCAATGGATTCTCACCGGTCGCCACACGACCGCGCTTCCGTTCGCGCTTCGCCCGGAAAATTTCGAGGCCATTCGCGGCAATCTGGATGCGCTCGAATGGCGGCTGCAATCGATCGAGGATTTCGTCTCGTCGGAAGAGGACGTCCGCATCGACCGGTTCAACTTGAGCGACATTTTCGAATACATGTCGGAGGAGAATTTTCACCGGCTTCTGGAAACGTTACTGAAAGTCGCGACGCCCGGCGCACGTCTGGCTTATTGGAACATGCTCGCGCCGCGCCGAAGTCCGGACCACATGCGCCCGCGGCTTCTGCCGCTCCAGGAGGAATCGGAAAAACTGCATCGGCTGGACAAAGCCTTTTTCTACAGCGCTTTTGTTTTGGAGGAAGTGAAATGAGGCGAACGGTCGAACGCCGGTTTCGCGATTGAAATGACGGACGCGATTTCAGCCGTATTCGTTTTCCTGATTCTGGGCGGGCTGATGGGCGCGGTCCGATTCTGGGACAAACGGCGCAATCTCCATCCGGAGTTGGCGCGGAAACTGATTCATGTCGGAATGGGCGTCGTCACCCTCGCGTTCCCTTGGTTGTTCTCCTCGGCGATTTCGGTTTTTCTGGTCGCGGCGGGAGCGACGGCGACGCTGGTCGCGGTTCGGACGCTGCCGCGGCTCGGCGGCGTCGGAAATCTCCTGCATGGTGTAACGCGAAAATCTCTCGGCGAATTTTATTTTCCGTTCGGAGTCGCGATTCTCTTTTTCGCTTCCGAGGGCGAACCCGCGCTTTACTGGCCGCCGCTGCTTCTTCTCACATTCGCCGACGCGCTGGCGGCATTGGCTGGAGTCGCGTTCGGGTCGCGGCGATACACGACGGACGACGGGGTGAAAACGGTCGAAGGATCGGCCGCGTTTTTTCTGGTCGCCTTCGTCGCGACCGCGTTTTCGCTCGGTCTCTGGAGTTCCCTCGATTGGCCACGGATTATCATCGTTTCGCTGTTGCTCGGATTGATTGGAGTTTTGCTCGAAGCGATCGCCTGGCGCGGACTCGACAACCTGTTTATCCCGGTCCTCGGATTTCTTTTTCTCGACGCGTTTCTCGAACTCGGATTCGCCGAACTTGGTTGGCGGCTGGGAGCGCTCGCGGGGCTGATCCTGTTCACTCATTTGTGGAAACGCCGGACGACGCTCAACGATTCCGCGCTTCTCGGATCCGCGCTCTTCGGCTATCTCGCCATTGCCGTCGGCGGTCCCTCGTGGACGATTCCGCCGTTGCTGCTGTTTCTGTTTTACCCGCGCCTCGTGCCGTATCTGCCGGACCAGCGGGGAAATTCGCAACCGGCGGCCGGCGTGCTTTCGGTCGCCGCGCCCGGATTGTTCTGGTTGCTTTTCCACCGTCTGACGGGCGACCCGCTTTTGCTCTTCTCCTACAGCTTCACCTTCGCGGCTCATTTGGGAATCATCTGGGTGGCGCGCTGGCTCGAGGGCGGCGAAGACCTGTCGCTCAAACGCCTGCTCGTCCACGCGATTTTCTCCACGGGATTGGTGGTGATTCTTCCGCTCGGATTCGAGATCGAATTGACGAAAGGTCTTTATGTTTATTTTGCCGGAACCTTATTCGGAACCGCGCTCGCCTGCCAAATCGCGACGCACCATTTCTCAAAACTTAAAAACCCCGGCGAACCAGTACCCGGATGTTGGATTTTTCGCGGTAGCCTCGTCTTCGCCCTCTCCTTGATTTTGCATCTCGCCATCGTAGCCTGGAACAAATAACGCCGGCGCCCCCGCATCTCTTCTTCTCCCATGAACCTTCGCTCTTTATCTTCTCCCGCCGAAATCCGGACGCTCCGCCGCGATCCGGAACTTCTGCAATGGGTCCCGGAAAATCCGTTCGACGATCGTCCCGACCGCCATCTCGTATGGCTCGAAAACGGCGAACGCGTCGCGGCGTGCTGCTCCCTCTGGTGGCGGGAAACTCCGGAACTCGACGGAGTCCGCACCGGAACGATCGGGCATTTTTACGCGGTGGATGAAACGGCGGCGGAGAAACTTCTCGAAGCGGCGGCGACCGAACTGAAACGCGCCGGCGCCGGAATCGCCATCGGGCCGATGGACGGAAGCACCTGGCGCAAATATCGTCTCGTGACGAACCGCGGGAAAGATCCGCAATTTTTTCTGGAGCCGGACAATCCCGCCGCATGGCCCGATTGGTTCGCGGCGGCGGGTTTCCAGCCTCTTGCGCGATACACTTCAAACGTCATGGAAGGACCGCCCGCGCCCGACGCGAGATTGACGAGCGCGCGGGAACGGATGGAAACGCGCGGCATTCGCATCCGAAATTTGGATCCCGCGAATTTCGAAAACGAGTTGCGCGGGATCTACGCCGTTTCCGAAATCAGCTTTCGCGACAACTTCCTTTACACTCCGCTTCCGCTCGAAATTTTCCTCGCTCAATACCGGAAGATCGAACCGCTGGTCCGTCCGGATCTCGTTCTGATCGCGGAGGAAAACGGCCGACCGGTCGGATTCGCGTTTGCCATTCTGGATTTCCTGGAAAAGAGAACGGGACGTCGGGAGCGAACCGCGATCCTCAAAACGCTCGCCGTTCTGCCGGGACGCCGGTACGCCGGACTCGGAACGCTGCTCGCGGGAATGATCCGGGAACGTGCGGCGGAACTCGGTTTTCCCCGGCTCATCCACGCGCTGATGCACGAATCCAACAATTCGCGAAATCTCGCCAAAGACGGAGCGCGAACGTTCCGCGAATACACCCTTTTCTCGAAAACGCTATGAACCTGAGCCTCCTTCTCAACAGATGGACGAACGAAGCTCACGAGCGCATCGCCATTCTGGATACGCAGGCGGGGAAAGACCGCGCGCTGACCTACGAACAACTCGCAAAACAGGTCGGCCAAACCGCGGCGTTTTTCCAAGCAAAAGGTCTTGGCCGGAACGACCGGATCCTCGTTTTCCAACCGATGACGGCGGAACTTTACGTGCAATTGCTCGCGATGTGGCGGCTCGGCATCGTCGCCGTTTTCGTCGATCCCGGCGCTCCGCGGGAACACTTGACGCGATGCTGCGAAATCGCCTCGCCCGCAGCTCTGCTCGCGATCGGCCGAGCGCACATGCTGCGGCTGCGGGTTCCGGCGTTTCGACGCATCCCCTTAAAATTCACCAACGGATTTTCGCTCCTGCCGGCGATCTCCATGAAATCCGCGGCCGCGCTCCCGCCGCTCGAGACGGTGGAGGAATTGCCCGGCGATCATCCGGCGCTGATCTCCTTTACCAGCGGAAGCACCGGTCGCCCCAAAGCCGCGGCGCGCACCCACGGTTTCCTGCTCACACAACATCGCATCCTGGAGAAATCGCTGGAACTGACTCCGGGAGAAACCGATCTGGCGACGCTGCCGATTTTCGCTCTCGCCAACTTAGCCTCGGGCCTGACGACCCTGATTCCCCGCTGCGATCTCGGCCGTCCCGGATTCATTAACCCCCGACCGGTGATTTCCCAGATCGAGAGATTCCATCCGCACCGCAGCACCGCGTCGCCCGCGTTTTTCCTTCGACTCGCGGAGTTTTGCAAAGAAACGCGCCGGACGCTCCCCTCGTTTCGACGGATTTTCACCGGAGGCGCGCCGGTCTTCCCGCGGACATTGCGGGCGATCGAAACCATGGCGCCGAATGCCCGCGTCGAAACGCTCTACGGCTCCACAGAAGCGGAACCGATCGCCCATATCGCGAC
>CAZJCL010000093.1:0-9693 GCA_964544025.1 uncultured Opitutales bacterium
CCTCTGCCACTTTTTTCGTCCACGCCGCCGCCGTACCACGCCGCAATTCCCCCGGCAAATCCCGCGCCAGAATCACCTCCCCCTGCGCCATCACCGCGCTCCGGTAAACCGCGTTCTCCAGCTCGCGCACATTCCCCGGCCAGTTATGTCCCCGCAAAATCTCCATCGCCTCCGCCGCCACCTGCTTCGCCCGCGCCTTCCCCGATTTCTCCAGCCGTTGCAGCATGAAATCCACCAGCAACGGCACATCCTCCATCCGGTCCCGCAACGCCGGCAAACGCAACCGCACCACGTTCAACCGGTAATAAAGATCCTCCCGGAACGTCCGCGCCGCCACCATCTCCTCCAAATCGCGATTCGTCGCCGCAATCACCCGCACATCCACCTTGATCGTTTCCGAACCGCCCACCCGCTGAATTTCCCCTTCCTGCAAAACCCGCAAAAGCTTCGTCTGCACCGCCAGCGCCATGTCCCCGATCTCATCCAGAAAAATCGTCCCGCCATCGCATTGTTCAAACCGCCCGATCCGTTGCCCGGTCGCTCCCGTAAACGCCCCGCGCTCATGCCCGAACAACTCGCTCTCGATCAAATTCTCCGGAATCGCCGCGCAATTCACCGCCACAAACCGATGCCGCGCCCGACCGCTATAACGGTGCAAAAGCCGCGCCACCAACTCCTTCCCGGTCCCGCTTTCCCCTGTGATCAACACCGATACATCGCTCGGCGCCACCTGCCCGATCGCCTTGAAAACCTCCTGCATCGCCTCCGACCGCCCGACGATTCCTTCCGGATAATCCTCGCTGTTCAAAACCGGCGTATGCCGCCCCGCCCCTTGCAAACCGAGCCGCGCCTGCACCCCGTTTTCCGCCAGTTGAAGCACTTTCCGCACGTCGAACGGCTTCATGATGTAATCGAACGCGCCAAACTTCATCGCCTCGATCGCCGTCTGCGTCGTGCCAAACGCCGTCATCAAAATCACCACCGCCTTCGGATCGATCCCCCGGATCCGCTGCAACGTCTCCAATCCGCTGATCCCGCCCATCCGGATATCCATGAAAATAACATCCGGCGCTTCCCTCGCCACCGACTCCAGCCCGAGCTCTCCGCTGGCCGCCGTCGCCACGCGATAGCCGCGCGAGGACAACACCCGGTCCAGCGAATAACGCATCTCATTATCGTCATCGATCACCAGAACGGTCGGAAGAGTTGGACTTTTCGCTTCGGCTTTCATAGGCTTCCTCAAGTTGTCGTGCTTTCTCCACTACATAGATATCTGCTTCCGGCTCCCCGGACGGAACAGAATTTGCTAAACCCTGCTTCAATCGATGGGCGCCTGGTCAATTAGCTTATTCCGCATCCGAGGTATCAAGCTGGAACTTCATCTCACGTTCCTCATACTTTGGGCTTTCTTCATCTTCGTCGGATGGTCCGAAGCCGGCTGGATCGGCGCGTTCTGGCTTTCCCTTTTCCTCTTCCTCATTTTCACCTGCGTCGTTCTGCACGAACTCGGCCACAGCCTCACCGCCCAAGCCTACGGAATTCCCGTTTCCCGAATAATTCTACTTCCGATCGGCGGCATGGCCCAATTCGAGCGAATCCCCCGCGATCCGTGGAAAGAAATCATCATCTCCCTCGCCGGTCCCGCCGTGAACGCGGTCATCGTCATCGCGCTTCTCCCCACCCTCTGGTGGAACCCGGCCACCCCGCAATCCGTCCTCCCGCTCGACCTCGGCGGCCTCCTCCACGGATTGCTCGTCGTAAACATCGTCATGGCGATCTTCAACCTGCTTCCGATTTTCCCCATGGACGGCGGACGCGTCCTCCGCGCCGCCCTCGCGCTCCGTTTATCCTACCTCCAAGCCACCGCCGTCGCCGCCTATCTCGCCAAAGGACTCGCCATCGCCGGCATCCTCCTCGCCCTTTTCTGGCTGGAAACTCCCCTCACCGCCTTCCTCTTCGCCTTCATCTACGTCGGCGGCGACATGGAATACCGGATGGTGAAACGCCGCGAAAAAATGAGCGGCCTTTTCGTCAAAGATCTCACCCGCAAACACTTCCTCTCCATCCAAGCGAACGCCTCGATATCCGAAGCCGCCAACCTCTTCGAATCCTTCCGCCCCGGCGAAATCCTCGTCATGGACGGCGAACTCCCGAAGGGCTACCTCACCGCCCGCGGCGTCCGGCGCGCCGCCAAGGAAGACCGTCTCGCCGATCCGGTCGAACACCATTGCGTCCAGAAATTCTCCGTTCTCCAAGCCGGATGGCCGCTCGACCCGTTCGTCGAAATGATCGCCCAAAGCCCCCAGCGACTCTACCCGGTTTATTCGTTCGGCGAATTGATCGGCGTCCTCGACACCAAAAACCTCGAAAACCTCATCGCCTGGCACCGGATGCGCGAACGCGAAAACCGCCCGCCCCGCATCCCGCCTCCCGAAAACTGACCCCGCTCGAGCCCCGTTGCCACTGGGACATGTATCTCACCGATTGAGCGAACAAAAATATCAGGAGTCTGTTTCATATATCATTGAATTTGTGTTCATTGGTGTCCATTCGTGGTTAACCCGACCTCCCCTTCCCCCGAAACCGCCACCGCTCGCAAACCGCCCGCACCCTCAACTCCGCCCAATCCAAAAACCGCGCCCCTTTCCGCGTGCTCCCCAACAAAATCGCCACTCCCGGAATCGCGAACAAAAATCCGGGCAGCACCGGCAACAACATCGACACCAACCCGAACAACAGCAGCAAAACCCCCGCCGCCGAAACCGCCGCCTTCACCCACGGCCGTCCCCGCTCCTCCACCCGCCGCCGCCGGTAGGCCCGCAAAAAGCGCTTCCCCGGCTCGTCATGCGCGATCTTCTCCGCCCATCGCGGAATTCCCATAATCACAAATCCATATCCAATTCGCCGCTCACGCAAAACCCGAGCCGCCATCCCCATTCATCATTCTACCTTCATAATTCTACATTTCTCAACTCCACCGCCCGCCCTGTCCGCGCCGATTCCAGCGCCGCCACCAAAATCTCGCTCACATGCCGCGCCGCCCACGCGTTCGAAAGCGGCGGCTGAATCCCCTTCTCAATGCAATCGAAAAAATGCACATGCGCCGAACCCGCGTCATCCGTCAGCTCCAACGGCGTCGCCTCCACCGGCGCGTTATCCCGGTCCAGCGCCGTCGGACGATACACCGCCGCATCCACGCCGCCATACTTCGGCGCTTCCACCTTCGCCTCCGTCCCATTCACGCTCAACGACCACGTCCGCCCCGGATCGCACCACCCCGTTTCCGCCGTCGCCAACGCCCCCGATTGCATCTCCAAAATAATCGTCGCCGTATCCTCCAGTTTCGTCGGCTTGTCGAAAGTCGTCGCAAACGCCGTCACCCGTTTCGCCGCCCCCAGCAACGCCACCAACTGCGCCACCGCGTACACGCCCATATCGAACAACGCCCCCACGCCCGCGTCTTTCGCGTCGAAAAACCACAGATTATCCGACGCCTCTTCCCCAAAAATCGCCGACACTTCCCGGTAATAAACCTCCGGCCCGCCATGACTCGTCCGCGCCCGCGCCCCCGAAATCCGTCCTAAAACTCCCTCCTCGATCAAACGCCGCACGCTCCAAACCACCGGCGAAAAATGCGGCAAACAAAGCACCGTCCGATCCGTCCGCTCCACCACCTCCACAAACCGATCCGCCTCCGCCATATCCGCGCAAAGCGGCTTCTGCATAAAAACATGTTTCCCCGCCTCCAGCGCCCGAATCCCCCACTCCACATGATGCTTGTGAGGCGTGGCAATACAGACCGCGTCCACCCGCGAATCGGCGATCACATCTTCATAATTGCTCGTATAACCACGAACCCCGAACTTCTCGCACAACGTCCTTAACCGCGACGTTTTCCGCCCCGCGAGCAACACCACCTCACACCGGTCCGAAGCCGCCTGCATCTCCGGCAAATGCATTTTCGCCGCGATTCCACCCGCCCCGATGATTCCGACCTGAAGCTTTTTCATGCCAACAAGTTAACCCGCCCACGCCGCCCACCGTCAAGCCTCCTTCCCCCGCCGCAAATCCGCCGCCACAATCCGCCGCTTCCGCGCAAAGAAAAGGGCGGCGCCCATGTCAGACGCCGCCCTTCTCTCTCTCTCTTTGACCCTCTTATTCTCTCTCTGACCTGTTCTCCTCCCTGACCGGAATGCCTCCTGAAAACATCCCGGCCAAATTCAAACTACCAGGTGATCGCGAGCCACGCTCCCAACGCCGACGCGACTCCGGAAACCACCGCCGTGCCGACCATCCACCACGCGGCCGCGGCCGACGCTTTCCGCACGTTTTCCGCTTCGTGCCAAGCCATCCGTTTCGCCTCCTCGATGCGTCGGCGCACTTCCGAATCCACTTTCTCCGCCTTCGAGATCACGTTGTTCTTCGCTTCCTCCATCTTCACGACCATGCGTTCAGCGTCTTCTTCCGTCATGTTCCGCCGGGACATCAGAAGCGCTTTCAACGATTCGCGATCGTAGAGTTTCATCCGGGCGCGGAGAATCTTCGGCGTCGCTTTCGGATCGTGCAACATCCGCTCGAAGTCCAACCGCATCCGGTCGTAATCAAACTCCCGCCGGTCCAGCGAAGCCAAATAATCGCGAAGCCGTCCCTCCAGTTTCGCCGGAATCCCGGTAACCGCCGCGCCCATTCCCGAGCCTTTTTCTTTCGCGGCGGCTCCTTTTTCCTTCGCGGTTCCGGTCATCCCGGAAACTTTCTCGCGGACAAAATGAATCGCGCTTTCGACGCTGCTAATGATTTTCTCCGCCTTCTCCTCCGAGATGTCGTCTCGCTGACTGAGAACCGCCACCAGCGTTCCCCGGTCGATGTGCCGCAAGCGATTCATTAAAATTTGCGGACTCGATTTCGGATCCTCGAACATCCGGTCGATATCGAGCTTGATCCGCTCCGGCACCAGCTCTTCCCGCCCGGTGCTCCGCAAATATTGCTCGATCTTCTCCTTGAACGCGTGCGCTTTCTCGTCGTCCGCGTGCGTCAACTTCTGCGCCACCGCCTCCAGTTTATCCGTTCCGCTTCCCTCGCCTTTCAGCGTGTGGCTCACTTCGTCGTAAATTCCGGAAAGCTTCTGAACGTCCTCTTTCTTAAAATGCGGCTGATCCTGCGCCAACCGGATAAACGTTTCCCGGTCGAGTTGCCCCGCCTTCAAATCCGAATGCTCCTCGATCCGCACGTTCCGCAAAATATCCAACAACTCCGCCTTCACTCGCTCGAAGTCGATCGGTTCCGGTTTCAACCGCTCCACGTATTCGTCGATCTTCCCGAGAATCCGTTCCTCGTCGAAAGCTCCCATCAATTCCTGGCGCAAATTCCCCGCCATCTCCGTCGCGCTCTTGATCAGCTTTTCCTCCGGCGTTTTCGTGAACGCGGATTTCGCTGCGGAAAACGTCGTCCGCATTCCATCCAGTGCCGCGCCAAAAACGCCGCCGATCAGCGTCGAAACCGATTTCAACTCCAGATAAGTCATCGTGGCGAAAAACGCGGCCCAGATGATCAAGCCAAGCGTGATTCCCATCCAAACAGTGCCGACCAGGCTCAATCGCACCGCCAGCAACGAAGCGAAAAACAGCGAAAGGCTCGCGGTAACCACCGTCCAGATACCGATCGCGTTGCTGATTTTAACAATCACCGAACCCGAATCCTCGTCTTCCGCGTCCGCCGCCTCCTGTTCCATCCGAGTCCGGTCGCGACGCGCTTCCGCCTGCAACGCTTGCTCGTGCGGGCTCGTCGTCTCGTAATTCACATTGTGCTCGCCCACGAATCGCTCCCGCTCGAACCGCTCTTCATCGTGACGGAATTTGTCCCGCCGGGATTGCGCCTCCCTCGCCTTTTCCCGCCGCGCGTCCGCCGCCTTTTCCTCGACGTCTCCCACCATCGAGATTCCCGACGCCACGGAGAGCGAAGTCAGCAGAATCTGGAACCCGATCGCCAGAATGACTCCGCCAATCACCGCCATGAAGAAGTGCGGCGAATATTCCGGGATGAGTTGCGATACGGCGACGTCCTCCTGGGCCGCCAAAGGTGTGACCGCTGCCGCTCCGATCAGAAGCAGCCCGATCCCTATTGTAAGTTTCGATCCGGTTTTCATAGGCATAAGTGCTGGTTGTTTCGTTTGGCTAAAAAGTCCGCCGCGATTGCCGAAAGCATTTTCCATGCGCGAAATCCGTTTTTCTTTTGGCAACCCCGGCAAATTCTTCCCGCTTATCTGCCGCAAAGACGATACCCCTGAGTCGAACCTCCTCAATCGGGGACCCGCCCGCTTCGCGCCACAGTCATCGCCTGAGGGCTGGCAGGGGAAACAGGAGAAAACCGCCGAAATCCCCAACCCCCGCCCGCTTCCCGCAACCCGGTTTAAATCAATTCCCGCACCGCGTTCGACGCCGCCGTCCAAGCGATTTTTCCGCGCTCCGGCGTTCCCCTCGCCAGCGACTTCGCGAACTTCCGCGCCTGCTGCGGAGTCGTTTTCGGCGGCATCGGCGGCTCGTGCGGATCCACCTCGCACTCCACCACCACCGGCCCCGGCGACGCCAAAGCCTCGTCCAGAATCCGCCCGCAACTCTTCGGATCGTCGATCGTAAATCCCGTTCCGCCGCACGCCCGCGCAAACATCGCGAAATCCATCGGAAAAAGGTCGCAAACGTATTCCGGATTCCCCAGAAAAACCATCTGCTCCCACTTGATCTGGGCCAGCGAGTTGTTCTTGATCACGATAATTTTCACCGGCAGCCGGTATTTCACCGCCGTTATAAAATCCGCCATCAACATCGAAAAACCGCCGTCGCCGACAAACGCGATGCATTGCCGCCCCGGATACGCAATCTGCGCCGCGATCGCATAAGGCAAACCGCACGCCATCGTCGCCAAATTCCCCGAACACGAATACATCTGGTTTCCCCGCATCTTCAGATAACGAGCCCACCAAGTCGTGATCGATCCGGAATCGGTAACCACGATCGCGTCGTCCGTCAGCCGCTTGTTCAATTCATACGCCACCACCTGCGGCTTCATCGGAACATCCTTCCGCGTCCCCCGCTCCTCCATCAACTCCTCCCACTTCCGCATCCCGCGCCGCGCCTTCTGCAAAAACCGCTGACTCTTCTTCCGTTTCACCAGCGGCAACAACTCCTCCAGCGTCCTCCGGCTGTCGCCTACAAGCCCCACTTCCACCGGATAGCGCAAACCGATCCGCATCGGATCCAAGTCAATCTGCACCGCCCGCGCCTGTCCCGGTTGCGGCAAAAATTCGATATACGGAAACGAGGTCCCCACCATCAAAAGCGTGTCGCATTCCTCGATCGCCTCCTGCGAAGGACGCGTTCCCAAAAGCCCCACCGATCCGGTCGTGTAAGGACTGTCGTCCGCCACCACGCCTTTGCCCAAAATCGGTTTAATAATCGGCGCCCCCAATTTATCCGCCAGCAACTCCACCTGCTCCCCTGCGCCCAACGCTCCCTGGCCGGCCAAAATCGCCACCCGTTTCCCCTCGTTCAAAAGCTCCGCCGCCCGCCGCAAATCCCGCTCGCCCGGCAAACCCGCCCGCCGCGCAAAAACCGACGTCGTATGACCCGCCACGTTCCGCTTCGACGGTTTCTTCTCCTTCACCGGCATCGACTGCATATCCACCGGCATCGTCACGTGTGCAACTCCCCGCCGCGCCAACGCCGTTCGGCAAGCCAAATGCATCACATTCTCCACATGCGCCGGCCCCATGATTCGCGCGTTATACATCGCGACATCCATGAACAATTTGTCCAGCTCCACATCCTGCTGCGTATGCGTCGAAACCAAATCGTGAAACTGCAATCCCGTGATCGCCAAAACCGGCTGCCCATCGAGCTTCGCGTCATAAAGCCCGTTCAACAAATGAATCCCGCCCGGCCCCGAAGTCGCCACGCAAACCCCGAGTTTCCCGGTGAATTTCGCGTAAGCGCACGCCATCAACGCGGCCGATTCCTCGTGCCTGGTCTGGATAAAACGGATCTTGTCGCTCCGGATTCGCAAAGATTCGATAATTCCGTTGATCCCGTCCCCCGGAATCCCGAAAACCACTTCCACACCCCACTCCTGCAGAGTTTCCACAAGAACATCCGCCGCGGTCATCGCTGCCATAACTTTCCCCTCCGTTTCGAGTTGAACCAATGACCGCCGCCGCCTCCGCCAAAAATGGCCCACGAACGCCCGCGGTCCACGAATCCTTTCCTCCAGGGCTGAAGAGAACGCTAAAAGCGAAACTCCCCCGAAGTCAAAAAAGCCGCCCGATTCCGTCGCCGGAATTCCCGCCGAAACTCCCGCGAATCCGCGAACCTTTCCCGCCAATGTTTGACAGCGAATGCGTCCGGATCATCTTGGAAATCCAAGCGTTCCCTCCGATTCAGCTTCGCGAATTCCTTGCGAACGGGCGGAAACGCGTATTGTTTTATCGAAATGGCTTGGCGGATTCACGACAAAGTGACGCACGGCGAAATCGACAATCGCCGGCCGGGCATTGTCGAAGGCCGGATCTGGATGATGGGCTCCGAAGAACCGTTGCTCCTGCACCTGAAGGGCAACTGCTGGAGCGATCTCGCGGGCTGCTTTTTCACCTTCCGCAACCCGTCTCCCCGCGAGGATCCCGGCATGCATCTCGCGCCGCTCCAGGAGGGCGTCGTCGGCGATATGACCGCCTCGCGCAAGGTGAAGGTGCCCACGGTTTCCGACGAGGAACTCCGCCGCCTCATCGCCGAAAAAAAGCCGATCCCGACCCAGCTCGGCAACAGCGTTTACCTCGAATGGTTCAGCGAATCCAACGGCCGCGTCGTTCTCGAGGCCGCCCATTTCCGCTGCGAAATCTCTCCGCCCGAATGGACCATGTCCGGCGAACAGGAAACCGACCAGCGAAAGCAAAACCAGGAAAACCTCCAGGAATTTCTCCAACGCCTCGTCAACGAACAATCCTTCCTCGAAATCACCGGAGAACAGGAGGAGGAAACCGAACCGCTCGACGAATTCGAGTGGGAACGCCTTCTCCGCAAATCCGATCAAATCACCGACGAATACCTCGAAGCCCTCGAAAAATACCGCGACGATCCGGAATGCGACAAACGGGTCGCCGAGGAAATGGGCTGGGATTGGCTGCTTGAGGAAGGCGATTTGCCCGAGGAAAATCCGCTCTACGATTTCGTGAAAGAAGCGACCGGCGGCGGAATTCTCGAAGACGCCTCCGATTTCCCAGACGACGAAGACCAGGAGGACGAGGACGAGGAAGAAATCTTTTTTGAAGAAGAACATCCGCTCGCCGTCCGCGCCCGCGATCTCGCCTGCGAACTCTTTCGCATCGCCGAAACCCGCGGCCTCATGAAGCACCAGGACCCCACCCTGCTATCGCTCCTCACCTGCGCCAACGCGACATCCGCGAAACTAGCTGGCGCGCTCGCCTCGATTTCCCCCGACGGCGACACCGACTACGGATTCGTCATCGCGACGTTAAAACGCGCGCTCACTCCGCTTCACCAAGCCCTCGCCGCCGCCGACCGTCTCGCGGAACGCGATTCGCAAGAAATGACGTGGCTGCAAGACACCCGCGACGAACTCTTCGCCATCCGCGAAGAAGTCCTCTCGTTAATGAAATACTTCCGCGACGAACTAAACGGCGAACTGTAA
>CAZJCL010000094.1:0-6210 GCA_964544025.1 uncultured Opitutales bacterium
GTGGATCATGTGCGGGCGGTGGATGGGGTTTCGTTTCAGGTGGAACGGGGGACGACGGTGGGGCTGGTGGGGGAGAGCGGGAGCGGGAAGACGACGATTGGGCGATCGATTGTGCGGCTGAATACGATCACGTCGGGGAGCATCCGGTTTGAGGGGAAGGAGATTTCGCGGATGAGCCGGCGGGAGTTTTTTCCTTACCGGAAACGGATTCAGATGATTTTTCAGGATCCGTTCAATTCGCTGAATCCGCGGATGACGGTGGAGGCGATCGTTGGGGAGGCGCTGGCGATTCATTTTCCGCAGATGAGCCGGAGCCAGCGGCGCGAGCGGGCCGCGAGTTTGATGGTGCAGGTGGGGCTTTTGGAGGATCATTTGCGGCGTTATCCGCATGAGTTTTCGGGCGGGCAACGGCAGCGGATCGGGATTGCTCGGGCGCTGGCGGTGGAGCCGGAATTTATCGTTTGCGACGAACCGGTGAGCGCGCTGGATGTTTCGGTGCAGGCGGCGATCGTGAATTTGTTGCAGGATTTACAGAAGGAGCTGGGGCTGACTTATCTTTTTATCGCTCACGATTTGGCGGTGGTGGAGCATATCAGCGACCGGGTTTTGGTGATGACCAATGGCAAGATCGTCGAGCAGGCTTCGGCGGACGAGATTTATGCGAATCCGCAGCATGAATATACGAAGAAGTTGCTGGATGCGGTACCGAAGTTTTGACGGGGAGGGCGGGTAACCACGAATGGACACGAATTTACACGAATAGGGGAGAGTGGTCGGAGGGGAGATACAAAAAAGGCGCGGATTTCTCCGCGCCTTTTTTATGAGATAGATACACGAACTCAGGTCGCTTTGGCCGCTTTTGTGGATTTGCGACGTTCGTTGAAATCAAGAATGCGCTTGCGGAGGCGAAGGCTTTTGGGCGTCGCTTCCACGTATTCGTCGTTGGCGATGTATTCGATCGCGCGCTCGAGGGAGAAGCGGATCGGCGGCGCCAGTTGGATACCTTTTCCTTCGCCTTGGGAACGGACGTTGCTGAGCTGCTTCGCCTTGGTCGGATTAACCGGAAGATCTTCGCTGCGGGGATTTTCGCCGACGATCATGCCTTCGTAAACGATGTCGCCCGCGCTGACGAAGAGTTTGCCGCGGCTCTCCAAATTATCGAGAGCGAACGCGGTCGCTTCCCCTTGGTCGGTGGAAACGAGCGTGCCGGTGATGCGCGTTTGAATTTCGCCGGAAAACGGTTGGTAGCTGTGGAAAAGGTGAGACATGACACCGCGGCCGCTGGTGAGGTTGACCAGATCCGTTTCGAACCCGATCAAGCCGCGGGTCGGCGCGAGACATTCGAGAGTAACGCCGAGGTTGTGGTGCGACATGTTGATGATTTGGCCTTTCCGGTTGGAAAGGTTTTGCATGACGGAACCGAGACATTCCTCTGGAACCTCAATCCAGACTGTTTCGAACGGCTCCAGTTCGACGCCGTTTTCGACCTTGTTGATAACCGTCGGGCGGGAGACGAGAACCTCGAATCCTTCGCGGCGCATTTGTTCGACCAGAACCGCGATCTGCATGGCGCCGCGGGCGCTAACGCGGAATGTGCCGCCGGCGTCGGCGACGTCTTCCACGTTGATCGAGATATTGGTTTTGGCTTCGCGGAAGAGGCGATCCCGGACTTGGCGGGAGGTGACGAATTTGCCTTCGCGGCCGACCAGTGGCCCGTCGTTGACGCAGAAATTCATCTGAATCGTTGGGGGATCCAGTTCGATGAACGGGAGCGGCGTGCCGTTTTCCGCGGCGCTCAAGGTGACGCCGATATCGATTTCGTTAAAGCCCGCCAATCCGACAATGCCACCAGCTTCCGCCATCGCATTTTCGGTGGTCCCGAGACCGGTGAACTCGAAAACTTTGGAGATTTTGACGCGTTCTTTGGATCCGTCTTTGTGGAGGACGTAAATGGAATCTCCGGGGCGGACGCGGCCCGAGGTGATTTTTCCGATGGCGATGCGGCCAACATAGTCGTTCCAGTCGATGTTGCTGACCAACATCTTGAAAGGCTCGTCGGGCGTGGCTTCGGGAGGCGGGATCGCTTTGAGAATGGTCTCGAAGAGCGGGTCCATGTTTTTGCGCTCATCTTCCGGATGGTGCATGGCGAAGCCGTTTTTGGCGCTGGCGTAGATGAACGGCGCGTTGAACTGTTCTTCGTTGGCTTCCAGTTCGAGGAAGAGCTCGAGGACGAGATCGTGAACCTTTTTGGGATTGGCGGTTTCGCGGTCGATCTTGTTGATGACGACGATCGGCTTGAGTCCGTTTTGCATCGCTTTGCGCAAAACGAAACGAGTCTGCGCCTGCGGGCCTTCGTGTGAATCGACGAGAAGGAGAACTCCGTCGACCATTTTTAGCACGCGTTCGACCTCACCGCCGAAATCCGCGTGGCCGGGAGTGTCGATGATGTTGATAACCGCGTCACGCCAGTGAACGGAAGTGTTTTTGGCCTTGATGGTGATCCCTTTTTCCTTTTCAAGGTCCATGGAATCCATGGCTCGTTCCTGGACGGCCTGGTTGGCGCGATAGATTCCGCCTTCGCGAAGAAGGCAATCCACGAGTGTGGTTTTGCCGTGGTCTACGTGGGCGATAATGGCGATGTTGCGAATTTGGCGGCTCATAGCGTGCTAACTGGAAAAAGGGAAGAAAGTGCGGGGTAGGCGGCCGAAATGCAAGAAGATCGTCAAATTTAGACGATTCGTTCTTGCAGATTTTCTTTTAATCCCTCTCGAAACGGCGCGAAAGGGATCGGTTTTAATTGTTCCGCAGCGCCTTTTTCATCCGTTCCAGCGCTTCGTCAAGCATGGCGCGGGGGCATCCGAAATTGAGGCGGACGTAGCCTTCGGCGCCGAAGAAACGGCCGTCGGAGAGGCCGACGCCGGCGTTTTCGAAGAAGGCGACAGGATCCGGGAGGTTGAGGGCGGCGACATTGAGCCAAGCGAGATAGGTCGCCTCAATATGAGTCATGGAAACGCCGGGAAGTTCGTCGCGGACAAACTGTTCGACGCGGTCGCGATTCCCCCGAAGGTATTGAATCAATTCCTGGCGCCAAGGTTCGCCGGATTTATAGGCGGCTTCGCAACCCGTGTAGCCGAGAACGGTGACCTGGGGGACGATGCCGAGGGCGGCGCGGCGGAAGCGGGTTCGGAGGGCGGAATCGGAGATGATGGCGAAGGAGCAGCCGAGGCCGGGGACGTTGAAGGTTTTGCTCGGCGCCATGAGGGTGATGGTGCGGGCGGCGATTTCGGCGTTGAGGCTGGCGGCGGGGACGTGCGGAATGTCGTCGAGGATGAGGTCGCAGTGGATTTCGTCGGAGCAGAGGACGAGATCGTGGCGGCGGCAGAAGTCGGCGACTTTTTGTAATTCATCGCGATTGAAAACACGGCCTACCGGGTTGTGTGGGTGGCAGAGCAGGAAGAGACGGGTCTTCGCGGTGACGGCTCCTTCCATTTTTTCCCAATCGAATTCCCAGCGTCCATCTGTGCAGCGAAGGGAAACGCTGATGACCTCCCGTCCCTGATTTTTCGGAGCGGTGAGAAACGGTGGGTAAACGGGAGTGGCGGTGATGACCGCGTCTCCCGGTTCGCCAATGGCGTGGGCGGTTACGTTGAGCCCCGAAACGAGGCCCGGCAGCCAGACGATCCAGTCGCGCTCGATTTTCCAGCCGTAGCGGCTTTCGCACATGCCAATGACGGTTTCGTAGAGAGACGGCTGGGGCTGGGCGTATCCGAAGACGCCGTGTTCGACGCGTTTTGCGAGCGCTTCGACGAGGGATGGCGGGGAGGCGAAATCCATGTCGGCCACCCACATCGGGAGGATGTCGGCGTGCTCGTATTTTACCCATTTCTCGCTACCGGTGCCGCGGCGCTCGATTTTTCTGTCGAAGTCAAAGCTCATGTTTAAGAGGGAAAGGTAGGAGGCGGAAGGCGGAAGGTAAATTGAAAAGCGGGTGTGAGGCGGGGAGCATTGGACTCGGAGTTTCGGGCGGAAGGTAGCGGAGGGGAGCGAAGGTGGGCACTTGGGCTGAGGTCATCAGCGAAGCGCTGATGCTACGGGAGGAGCGGGGAGTTTGGATTGGTGGTTTGTTTTGGGAGCATGAGGTGGAGGTTTAGGTGGTTGATGAGGGCGTGGAGGAGGATGGGGTAGATCAGGGCGGCGGTCCACATGTAGAGCCAGCCGAGGAGGAGGCCCATGGCGGCGGCGAAGAGGGGCCAGTAGAGCCATTTGCGGTTGGGCGGGATGTGGATCAGGCCGAAGAGGATGGAGGAGATCCAGAGGCCGGTTTCGTGGTAGAGCCAGCCGCGGAAGAGGAGTTCCTCGCCGATTCCGCTGGCGAGGGCGACGAGGGCAATTTGCGGGGTGCTCAGGTTTCCGAGCAGGCGGCGGATGTCGCGTCCGCCGGCGCGGAAGGTGGGGAACTTGTTGTGGCAGAAACGGCTGGCGAGATGGATTCCGAAGCCGAGCGCGAGAGTGACGGCGAGGAAAAGCGGCGGGTTTTTGCCGAGTCCGCCGATCGGTTCGAAGGCGAAAGTTTCGCGGCGCCACCAGAGCAGGACGAGGCCGACGGCTCCCATTCCGAGATAGAAGAGGACGACTACGCGGAGAATTCGCGATTCGTGGGAGCGGAATAGCGGCACGGCGGGAGATGGCGGTTTCCGCCGGGAATTAGCAGATCAGGCTTTCGAAGTCGTCGAAGTTCGCGGTGAATCCGCCTTGCACGCCTTTGGCGACGACGGAAATCGCGTCGTGGGAATGGAGAGATTCCAGGTGGGCGCAGGCGATTTCGAAGTCGCTGATCCGGGTGTCGGCGTCGAGTTGGCGGTAGAGAAGCCGGGCGGCGTCTTCGACGAATTTCATGGAAGCGCCGTTGAGTTCGGCGAAGGCTTGTTCGTCTTCGCGTTTTACCATGACCTGCGTTTCTGTCTGGAGCGCTTCGACGCAGTGGCGGTGGAGATCTTCGATGGTGAGTTTGGCTCCGGGAGCGATTTCGGCGACGACGCGGGCTTTGCTCCGCTGGGAATGCGGAATCGTGTAGACGCCGCGGACGTCGCGGGCGTGTTCCGCGAGTTCGGCGGAGCAGGGGCAGGCGGAGGAGTAGACGAAATCGAAGAAAATGTAGGTGCGAAGGCGGTTGTTGCGGTCGATCGATCCTTCGTAGGCGCACTTATAATATTGGTAGCCTTCGAGTCCGCTGCGGAGGCTTTTCAGGATCATCGGGTAGGAGAAGTGGAGTTTGATCCGGGCTTCGAAGCTGTTGAGGGACTTTTTGTAGAAAACGAGGATTCGTTCGAGAAGATCGAGGGAGAAGACTTCGTCTTTGTGGTCGTAAAAGGTGCGCATGATGCGCGACATGTTGATGCCCTTTACGTTGGCTTCGAGGGAGACGGTGCCGGTGACGCTGGTTTCGAGGGTGATCGGATCGCCGCCGGGCACTTCGTATTTGAGCGGCAGGCGGAAATTGGAGATGCCGACCTGTTGGATGCCGATGTGCGCGCCCTGGATGGAAGTTTCGGCGGCGTTTTGCATGTCGGGCATGCTTTCGCGGTATTCCGGAGTGACCGCGAAATCGTGTTCGTATTCCCTCTTGAGGTCGATGGCCTGCTGGTCGTCGGTGTGGTGAAGGTAGAGTTTTCTCTTCTGAGTCGAGTTCATCGTTCGATGCGGACCGTTTAGAATCCGGCTCCGCCCCGGTATTCCACCGAGTTATTTTCTGTTTCCCGCAGCTTGATCGAGTAGAGGCGGCCCTTTCCGATGCGAGGTTCGAGTTGGTTCCAAAAAGCGATGGCGATATTTTCGGTGGTCGGGATGAGACCCTTCATGAAGTCGACATCTTCGTTGAAATTCTTGTGGTCGCACTTTTGCAGAATCTCCTCGTCGATGATCTGTTTGAGTTCGCCGAGGTCGAAAGTGTAGCCGGTATCGGGATCGGGGGCACCGAGGATGGAGACTTCGAGGATGTAATTGTGGCCGTGCCAATGGGAGTGGTTGCAGGGGCCGTATTGGTTCAGGTTCCACTCGTCGGATTTGGCGGGATTGTTGAGGCGGTGGGCGGCGCAGAACTGGGCCCGGCGCGTGACCAAAACCTGGCCGGTGCGCGGGCGGGCGGCGACGTTTGCGGCGTCTGGCTTCGAACTGATGGCTCCCGATGACATAAAGGAACCACTGTTAGCA
>CAZJCL010000094.1:6310-9632 GCA_964544025.1 uncultured Opitutales bacterium
GGCGTCTGGCTTCGAACTGATGGCTCCCGATGACATAAAGGAACCACTGTTAGCAAAAAGTTCTTGGTGGTCAACTGTGGCTTGGATTGACGGGGAACGGTGTCGGGATCGGCGGGAAGGATTTGGGACTTGAGATGGCTCCGTTACGATGTAAGGGTTTATTGGGTGTTCACATTTATTGAACATCCCACATTTACCAAGCAAGCGCAGGCTCTGTTCAGCGATGAGGAATATCGGCGATTTCAAGCGGATCTGGCGGCGATGCCCGAGGCTGGGGACGTTATTCCGGGGTTGGCGGGTTTACGAAAAGTTCGTTGGGGCGCGAAAGGAAAAGGCAAGCGCGGGGGAGCGAGAATTATTTATCTGCTCATTCCTGAACCAGGGATTGTTTACCTTTTCGCCGCTTACACCAAAGGTGACATTGAGGATATGAACATGGAGCAAAAGAAACGGCTGGCCAAGGCGGTTACGGCCATCAAAGCGGAATATCGAAAATGAAGAAAACCGAAATCCAGTTTGACGCGGAAGAGCTGATCGGCGCGGTTGAGGATGTCCGCGACCATATCCAAGGCAAGCGCAAGCTGACCATGCGGAAAAGCCGCGTGCGGTTGCCCGACGCAGCCCCGGCAGTGAAGCCGGAGGAGATCGCGGAGGTGCGGCGGGCGCTGAATGTGAGCCAGCCTGTTTTTGCGCGGCTTTTGAATGTTCCGACGGTGACGGCGGTGAGTTGGGAAAAGGGTCGTCGCAAGCCGTCCGGGGCGGCGCTAAGGCTCTTGCAGGTTGCCCGGAAACATCCGGAAGTGCTGATTGATACGTGATTTTTCGGTGCCGGGGGCGGTTTTCAGTCGTCCCTTTGGGACTGTTTTTGTTGTTCGGGATTTTCCCAGCGTTGAAACGCTGGGCTATTTTCGGGAGTCCCTCCGGGACAGGTGGAGTTTGGATCTATTGGCGGCTTTGGGATTGATGGGGGGAGGTTTTGGGGGAATGGCGTAGATGGTTTTTAGCAATTCAGGGTTGAATTCGGGGGGTGTGATACCGAGTCTCAATATCACTTGACCGGAGGGGGCGGGGGTGCTTTTTTCGGGGGCTTCAACGAGTGAATGTGAGAACCTTTTTTATAGCGGCGGTGGTGGGGAGCGGTTTTCTGCCGGTTTTGGCCGCGGGGTCGCCGGAGGCGGTGCGGGCGGTGACGCGGGAATGGGTGGCGGCGGAGAGCGCGATTTCGAAGGAGCGGGTGGATTGGGAGCGGGAGAGGGCGTTGTTGGGAGATTTGATGCGGGTGGAGGAGGCGCGGATCGCGAGTTTGGAGGGGGAGGTTTCGGAGGCGGAGGCGGCGAGTTCGGCGTCGGATCGGGCGCGGGCGGAGTTGCTGGCGGAGAGCGACGCGACGGCGGCGCGGGCGGAACGAGTGGCGGCGTTTTTGGCGGAGACGGAGGGGGAATTGCGGGACTTGCGGACGCGGTTGCCGGATCCGTTGCGGGAGGAGATCGCGGGGCTTTATCAGCGGATTCCGGAGAATCCGGAGACGGCGAAGGCGGGGCTGGGGCAGCGGATGCAGACGGTGGTTTCGCTGTTGACGAAGATTCGTCAGTTTGATGGGGGGATCACGGTGAGCGAGCGGATCGGGGTGGTTCCGGGGAGCGGGGCGGAGGCTTCGATTCGGACTTTGTGGTTGGGGTTGGGGGCGGCGTATTATTTGGCGCCGGGGGACGCGGGAGTTGGGTTTCCGGGTCCGGAGGGTTGGGAATGGGAGTCGCGGCCGGAGTTCGCGGAGGCGATTCGGGAGAGTCTGGCGCTGGCGGAGAACGCGGCGGGAGCGCCGAGGTGGATCGAGTTGCCGGTGAAACTGGTGGAAGGAGGGGCGCGATGAGGCGGGCGGTTTTTCTGGGATTGGTTTTGGCGGTGGTTTTCGCGCCGGTGGCGGGGGCGCGGGATTTGGCGGAGGTGGCGGCGGGGCAGGAGGCGAAACTGGAGGCGAGTTTGGAGCGGTTGCGGGAGTTGCGGGAGACGATTCACGTGGAGCGGTTGCCGATGGTGCGCGAGTTGAACGCGTTGGAGGCGCGGGCGGCGGAGTTGGAGGCGGAGGTGGAGAAATCGCGTCGGGCGCGGGATAGCCGGAGCGTGGAGTTGGAGACGTTGCGGGCGCGGGTGGTGGCGGCGGAGAAGGAGATGGATTATGTTTTTCTGACGCTTTTGCCGAGTTACTTGGCGGATTTCGAGGCGAGTCTTTCGATTGGGGAGAAGGAGGGCGCGGGGGAGGCGATTCGGGAGTATCATTTGTTTTTGGAGACGGATGGGGCGGACGAGTTGGCGAAGCTGGAGCGGGGGTTGGGGTTGGTGGGGGAATCGTTGGCGCAGGTGGATGGATTGCTGGGGGGGAAGCGGTATGCGGGGAAGGCGTTGACGCCAAGTGGGACGGTGGAGGCGGGGAGTTTTGTGCAGGTGGGGCCGTTGCTTTATTTCTCGGATGAGAGCGGGTCGGTCGCGGGAGTGGTGGAGAGCACGCGGGCGCTGGACGCGCGGGTGGTGCCGTTGGAGGGGGCGGCGGCGGGGGCGATCGCGGCGGTGGCGAAGAATGGGGAGGGGCGGTTGCCGGTGGATCTGAGTTTGGGGGACGCGGTGGCGTTGGCGCAGACGAAGGATACGGTGATGGAGCATTTGGTGAAGGGGGGGATTTGGGTGGTGCCGATTTTGTTGTTCGGGTTGGTGGCGACGGTGGTGGCGGTGGTGAAGTGCGTGCAGATTTTTCGGATACGTCAGCCGCAGCCGATGGCGATCCACGGGATCGTGCAGGCGTTGCGGGCGGGGAAAACGGGGGAGGCGCGGGAGTTGGCGGGGAAGCAGCCGGAGCCGGCGCGGGGGATGTTGCTGGCGGCGGTGGAGCATGCGGACGAGTCGACGGAGATGGTGGAGGAGGTGATGTACGAGGCGATGTTGACGACGCAGCCGCGGCTGGAGCGGTTTTTGAATGTGATCGCGGTGACGGCGGCGGCGGCTCCGTTGCTGGGGTTGCTGGGGACGGTGACGGGGATTATCAAGACGTTCGGGTTGATGACGATTTTCGGGGCGGGGGATCCGCGTCCGTTGATTTCGGGGATTTCGGAGGCGTTGATCACGACGGAGCTGGGGTTGATCGTGGCGATTCCGGCGTTGGTGATGCATGCGTTGTTGTCGCGGAAGGTGGCGGGGACGATGGCGCGGATGGAGAAAACGGCCGTGACTTTTGTGAATGGGCTTTCGCGGTCGAAAGGGATGAAGGCGGAGGGGGCGGCGGCGGTTTGAAATGGGGGATGGAGGTTGGGCGGTGGACGGGGGAGGGGGA
>CAZJCL010000095.1:0-9576 GCA_964544025.1 uncultured Opitutales bacterium
CTGATTTCATAATTCGAAATCAACGGATCGGCATACTCACGCCGCGCACCGCGCGCGCTTCCGTTCGTGTTCGACAGATTCCGGTTAATGAAAGCGTAGTCATTCCCGCTCACGTGAAACCCAATCCCCGAACCGTTCATCAGCCAGGAAGATCCCGGCGCCCATCCGAATCCGCCCGTCTTGTTGTCCAGAGAACCCGCTTCATAGGTGACGCCCGTTCCATCACCCGCCTCAAAGCCGTCAAAGAGAAATCCATGGATCTCCGCCTCTTCATTCCAAGTTACCAGATCCCTCGAAGTTTCAACGACGTAACGAAGATCGCTCGGCAACGGAGAAGCCGGCGCAAAACCGAGCGTCAGAATATCCCCCTCATCGCTCGCAAAAATTCCGGAACGGGGAGCGATGTCGGAATCCGGTTTCCACGGATCTCCCCCCAGCGCATATTCAACCAGATTCTCCAAACCGTCCCCATCCGGATCGGCAAATGCACCGCTGATTAATTCATCCGCGAGTTCCGCCTCCGTGAAATGCTTTTCCCGCCAGGTCACAAAAAGCGGCGGCTCCGGAGGAGCGCTTTGCGTGATCGCCAGATCGCTCACCGCCTCGCCCGTGCTCCGGAAAAGCACGCTGATGCGATCCAACTGGCTGCCTCCGAGGCGGGACGAATCGCGATAATCCGGAATCTCCACAGAACCGATTTCATTCCATGCGGCATTGCCCGAATCGTACTGATCAAAACGCACCATCAGCGTTTCCGTCTCCGAAACAACATGCAGGACTAAGCGATAATGCAAAAACTCCTGCGTGCTCATAGCAACATCCGACAACCCGACGAGAAAGTCCCCGTCACCAAGAACATTCACGCTCTCCGAAATCCCGAGCGCGGGCGCGGCTTCATTGGATCCGATCCGCACGCCAAGGTTAGGCATCGCCCCGTCCCCGAGCGCCTGAAGCCGAAACGTTGTCTGGTTCACCTCGCCGGCACCACTGAAACGTTCGCTGAAATAAACAACGGTCGTCGTTTCCTCGCCCACTTCCAGCTCCACGTGCTCGCCCAAAATCGACTCGCTCGCAAAACGGGCGTAGACACCCCGCCAGGCTCCCTCAGGAGGGTCGTTTATGATTCCCAGCTGTCCGCTCAACATGTAACCCTGACTCCCCAGGTCCCAGCCGGCGCTGGTGTTGAAATTTGTTTCGTAGACGAGAATCTGATTCGGAATATCGTCATCGAACTCCGTGGTCACAGAAACGGCGGCTGCCGAGACCACGGAAAGCAGAAGTGCGGAAACAACACGGATGGAAACGGAAAGAGGAGGGATTTTAACATTCATAATTAGGTCCAGAGGGACGATGGGTTCAAAGATTCGGGGTCATGAGATTGTTCATGTTCGCATCGACATACCCGAAGAAACCGAGCTGCCGCAATTCCCGCGGGCCCAACGACCGCACGCTTCCATCCAAAAAGGCGAGATTCGCCCGATCCTTATGGCGGGTTTGAATTCCATTCTGGCTCGTCGGCAGCCAATCCGTGATCTGATATCGCTGGCTTCCCATTCCAGGAGAAGCATCCGGATTGTAGCTACCTGGAAAAACGCTGTCCGCGAAAACGAAATAACGGGAATAATCCTGCACCAAAAGCGCGTTGAGAAGAAAACCTCCCCCATGAACGGTCCCCGCGTTCGGATAATCCGGATTATCGACCACGGGCGATCCCTTCGTGATCATGTTCATCCCATAAACTCGGAAGTTCTTCCTTCCCGGAGCGGAGTCCATCATCTGTTCCCAGGAATACGGATGCTCCGAGGGACAGATGGTCGATTCCCGGCTGTCCAGCAATCCGTCCCGCTCCATCGTTTCCGCCCAATGCCGCAAATCTCCAGATCCATCCCCACTCGCACTGTGCACGTGGAAGCGACCCTCGTTCTGCTCCAGCGCCAAATTCAGCGCGAAGGTCAGATCCCGCAAATTGGCAACGCAACGGGAAGAGCGGGCGCTTTCCCGGACTGCCCCTACAACCGGAATCAGGATGGCCGCGAGGATGCCGATAATCGCAATGACGGTCAGCAATTCAATTAGAGTGAAAGCGGATTTGGATCTTCTTGGCATATCTAAATTAAATGATACCTCACTCCCGCCGCCGACGAAAACGCAGAGCGGTCGCCACGAGAAGACTCAGCCCGCCGAACGCGAGCGCGTAAGTTCCCGGTTCCGGGATAATGGAAACCTCGTGGATCCGAATATCGAAGTTGTTTTCAGGCGGCGCATTCTGCACGCGGTAATGCAGCCAGTGAGCCAGGGTGGAGTCGGTGTTATTGTTCGGGTTAATATACGAAAGCCAGCCGGAGTCATATGTCGCATCCTCTCCGTGCAAATACACGCCCAAAGCCCAAGTGTCTTCACCGGAGAAACGGATGCTCACGTCGTAGGTTTCCCCTTCGATCAACGGTGCGACCTGCATCGGCGTGCCGTAACCCCCACCGACGCCGGGCATCACGTACCAAAACCCGCCCACAGCCTCGACATACCAGTGGACGCTGCTCGTGAGACCACCGCCCGTGGCTCTCGACGAGATAGCGAAATAATCGTTGTTCGTGATGTTGCTTGTTCCGCCGCCCGTGCTCGGACTTCCGCTCGCATTTAAAAGATCAATCCCGCCCAGATCGGCAAATTCGATCCGCGTCCGAATCTCGAAATTCGAAATTCCCGGATCGGCGTACTCGCGCCGCATACCGCGCGCAGTGCTCGTGGTATTCGCCATGTTTCTGGTGACGGAAACATAGTCGCCTTCGGCAATGTGCATGAGAACTCCGGAACCGTTCATCTGCCACGAGGAACCCGGTGCCCATCCCGACCCTCCGCTTTTCCCGTCAATGGCTCCGGTCGCATACGTGCCGCCCGTTCCATCGCCCGCAATGAATTCTTCCGATAGCATCGCTCCGAAAACAGCTGTATTCGAGATGCATACCAGCATCCCCGCCAGTAAAAGGGGCCGTGTCTTCTTTTTCATCATTAGCTTAGGTTGTTTTGGGGCTGTGGAGTCCCGGTATTCATATCAGCGCCTCGAAAAGAAGGTCAAAGGTTTAATCAAAAAACTCACCTCACCGACATCATAACGCGTTCCTCTCCTGGAAGTTTCGAAACATGATCGCTGCGGCGACGTGAGTCTCCTTCATCCGCCTCCCCTTTCTCCCGGACCGATAACCCGAACGCGAAAAAACCCCCGCTCCGCCCCCTCTCCCTCCAGCGTCGCCACCCGCCGCCGCAACTTCCGGTCCTCCGAAACCGTCCGCACCTCCACGTTCTCCGTCGTCCAGTTCACCAAATCAAAACTCGCCTCCACCGCCAGCTCCACGCCCGCCGCCAACTTATTCTCCGAAAAGTGAAACTCCAACTCCAGCGCATCCTCCCCGCCCTTCCATTCCATCCACGCTCCCCGCCCAAACTCCCCCGGATTCGTCCCCAGCGCGAACTCCATTATATTCGACAATCCATCCCCATCCGGATCCGCCTCCTCCCCCAAAACCGCCTCTCCCGCATCCTCCGGAAAATACCGCAAAATCCACTCCCCGAACTCCTCCGCCCGCGGCTCCTCCTCAATCAAAACCAAACTCGACGCCGGCGTCCCCGCCTCCGCCCCCTCCTTGCTCATCACCCGCAAACCATCCGCCTGCACATCCCCCCGCGCCAGATCCGACCACTGCGACGGCATCGTCTCCACATGGATATCAATGTCCCAACGCGGCTCCTGCACCACCATAAAACTCGCCTTCCCTCCCACCTGCCGCCGCACATATTCCGTCACATCCACCTGCCGCGTCTGAAAATTCGCCGTCGCCGATATCTGCCCCAGCAAATGCGCCGACGCCCCCGCCCCCGCCACCACCGAATGCCGGATCTCATTTCCCGCCGCCACGTTCTGCCGAAGATTCGGCGCGTTCGCCCACACAATCGTCCCCTCCTCCCAATCGTGATTATCGATCCCGTAAAGATGCGCCTGCACCGTTTCCAAGCCGCCCGCGACCGTCGCCACCGGCAACTCCAGAATCGCCAGCTGCAAATCCGCCGGATCCCAATCCTCCGGCAACTCGTATTGCAAAAACGCCACATTCCGCGCGTTCCGGTTTTGCCCGTCGTTCTTCGCCCAAGCCGACGAACTTCCTCCATAATTCACCGTCGCGTTACTCCCGTCCTTCACCATCGCGTCCTGCGTCACCGGCACTCTCCGCAAACCCGAATCCTCCGCCGCCGCCTGCGCCCGCCCCGGAATTGAAACCAGCCAAACCGTATTCCCCGGCTGCGTCCCCAAATTCGCCCGCCCCGCCGCCAGCCGGTGCATCGACCTCACGATTCCCGACCGCCACTCGCTCACATCCTCCACGATCAACTGATTCCCCTCCGGCAACCCCAGCCGCGAAACATCCACCGTCAACGGCACTCCGCTCCCCCCTTCGTTCACCGAAAACAGATAAACAAATCCCGTCCCCGGATCCCGAACCGCCGACAAATCCAAACCGCTCGCCCCCGACCCCGTCGCCCGCAAACCCAGCCGCTCCCGCCCCGGCGCGAACGCCTTGTTGAACAACCGGTAAACCTCCGCGCTCCGCGTCACCCCGCCGTAGTTGTAAGGCTCCCGGTCGTTATCCACGTAAAGCATCCCGTTTTTCTGCACCGGAAAATTCCGCGTCGACGGATACGCCGTCATCCCGAACTTGAACGCGTAAAGCTCCCGCATCCCTCCCCGCACCAACCCCGCCGAAATCGCCCCGAAACGAACCGCCTTCGCCACCGCGTCCGGCGTCGCCGTCATCCCGTCGTAATTCGCTCCC
The DNA here is from genome assembly GCA_964544025.1 of uncultured Opitutales bacterium. Taxonomy (GTDB): domain Bacteria; phylum Verrucomicrobiota; class Verrucomicrobiia; order Opitutales; family T3Sed10-336; genus CAZJCL01. The sequence continues at coordinate 4,827 of CAZJCL010000095.1, forward strand.
GTATGCACATTGTATTCCGTTATCCCAAACCCCGGCATCGCCACCCCGCCCGGCAAATCCGCCCCCACCAATCCCCGCAAATTCTCCAACGCGTTCGCGAAACCCGACGCCGTCGCATCGTATTGCTGATACGCATACAATTGAAAAAACGACCGCCCCGGTTCCCGCCCGCCCAAGAAATCCGTCTCCATCCCCAACACCGCCGCCCGCCCGTAATCCGCGTAAGCCGCGCCCCCCGATCCCGCCGTCACCGGTGCCACGAAACGCGGCGTCAACTCCTTCCCGTAAATCCGGTTCACATCCTCAATCGCGCTCCGTGCCGCGTCCGAAGCCAGCCGCATCCGCATCATCCACGGCTCCGGCGCGATCAAACTGTTCGGATGGTTCGGCTCGTTATGCGAAGCGAACCGCTCCACGTCGAAATCCCGCGCCAGCAAAAACGCCACCGAATAAAACACCCGCCAAGCCACCCATTTCCCCCGCCAATCGTTCTCCCCCGAAATCGGAAAACTCGATTCCCCCAGCGTCATCTGCGCCAAAATCTTCCCGCCCCGCCCGTGAATCTCCTCAAACGCGAAACGCGGCACGATGCTGTTATTCCCGCTCAATCGCGTCCGCATCGCCCCCTCCACCGCCGTCCACAAAACGAACTCCGGATTCAGCGGATCCTCCCGCAACGCCGCCCGCCGCGCCAAAAACGCCTCCCGGCTCGTCACCTGCGCCTCCCCCGGCCGCGCCGTCCATCCGCTCTCGAAATGCGCCGGATTCAGAAAAATCCGCGCCGCCCCCGCCCCCGAATACCGCCAGCGATCCGCCGCGTTGCTGCCCGGATAAAAATGCCCGAGATTATACGCTAAAATCTCCGGCGTCGGCCCCAGCGTCTCGTCCCGAATCTCCACCGTCGCCCCCCCGACGCCACCCGCCATCGCCCCGAAAACCAAAGCAACTCCGCCCCAACACCGTATCCGTTTCCCAAATCCCATACCGGATAAAACCCCGTCAAAAACCGGCCTGAGTTCCCACCGATTCCACCCTCCCCAATTCGTGTCGATTCGTGTCCATTCGTGATTAAAAAATCCGTCGTTCACGGCACCGGAAACGTCATCACCTCGTCATAAGTCGCCCCGTGCCCGCTGATCATCCCGAGATTCCCCAGTCGCTCCGGCCCGCACGCCTCCACATGACCGTCCAGAAAACTCACCATCGCCTTCCGGTTATGACGCAGATGAATCGATCCATCTCCACCCGAACTCCGGCTGTCGATCCGAAACCGCGGAAAATCCCGGCTGTCCACGCTCTCCGCGAGAAGAATGTAGCGCGACGGCTCCTCCACCAAATTGTAATTAATCCCCCACCGCCGCCCCGGTTGCCCGAAAACCTGCGAAAACTGCCCATGCTCCGTATCGAACATGTTCAACCCATACGTGCGCCACATCCACGTGTTCGTCTGAAACGGATCCTCCCCCAAACCATGATCCATCGTCGGACAATACGCCACCTCCCGCGCGTCCAGAAAACCCGCCTCCCAAAGCTGATTGCTCCAGATATCCGCCTGGTTGTTCCCCTCCCCGTGCGTCGCCAGCCGAAACTCGCTCGAATCGATAAACAGGTACAGCGAATTTCCCGTTTCCCGGATATTCGACATACATTTCGCCTGCCGCGCGCTATCGCGAACCGCCCCGACAACGGGAATCAAAATCGCCGCCAAAATTCCGATAATCGCGATGACCGTCAGCAGCTCGATCAACGTAAAGGCATGTAAGGGTTTTTTCATTGTTATAATAAATTCCGAAAGAAACGAATCGCCCAAAACTACGGCAACAGCTCCAAACGCAGCCGCGCGAAAAGCCGGTCCGAATCCCCTTCCGCCGCCACCCGCACCGTCACTCTCTCCAAATCCCCCACGGTTTCGCGGCCAACCTCCGCCACCGTTCCCGCGCTCTCCCGCCACTCCGCGAGATCGTCCGAAACCAGCACCGTATATTCCACATCCGCCGCTCCCGGCCGCTCCCAATAAACCAGCTCGATCCCGCCGTCCTCAAAAGCCGCGGCCGCGAAATCGGAAGCCGTCAACGCCGTCCACGGCGACACATCCAACACATATTTCGCCAAATTCGACACCCCGTCTCCCGCCGGATCCGCGTCCGCCCCGCCCACCGCTTCATCCGCGATTTGCTCCGGCGTGAAATGCTCCGCCAGCCAATCCGCGAAACCCGATCCGCCCCCCGGCGCTTCCCCCAACTCCATCGCAAACGTGCGAAAATCCACGATCGGCTCCTGCGGCCCCTGCGTCCGCCCGCCAAATCCGAACGTCGTCCCATGAATCGGATTCTCGATCACCGCCTCGATCGTCTGCGAATGCCCGCCCGCGTCCGTCAGCGTGAAAGTAAGCGTCAACGCCCCCGCCGAATCGAACTCTCCGGTCGCCTCGAACCGGAAATTCGATCCGATTCCCGCATACGGATCGTTCGCGTTCGGATGCAGCCCCGTCCAAGCCGCGCTCGCGAGCGTCGTGCCGTTAAACCCCCGCCGAATCCGGATTTCCGACGGTTCCGTCAAACTCGGCGCCGGCAACCACATCAACCCGTAAAAACCGTTGTCGATCGCCGGATTGAAACTCGCCCCAAACGGCTCGTGAGTCGTCCCCAGCACCGCCAGCCCAAACCGGTTCACCTCCACGTTCGCCAGCTGCGCCAAAACCATCTCCGTTTCCACCGCGAAATCCTGCCCCCGCTGGTAATTCTCCACCGAAACCGCACTGATCGACGTCTCCCAGCCTCCCAAATTCCGCGCGAAACGCAGCCCGTCCGCCGTCAAACTCCACGCTTCCGGACGCGGATGCGCCGGCAAAAGATCGTCCGCCGAATCCAGCCCCGGCCCCGAACCGAACTCATACGCGAACGGCGCCGGTTGCGAAACGTAATCCACCTTCCACGGCTCCGTCGCCCCCAAATCGTGAAAATCCCAAACCGGCCCTTCCCCCGCCCGATGCCGCGCCCCAATCCCGAAACGAGTCCCCGAAAACGGCACCGGCACGCTCGCCGCCACGCTTTGCGAATACCCGTTCTCCTCCGCCAGCCGAAAAACCAGTTCCAGATTTCCGCCGCTTCCATGACGCCCCAACGTCGTCATCGTAAACCGCGTTCCGATCCCGCTCTCCGGATCCGCCGCCGAGGGATGCAATCCCTGCCACTCCGCTTCCGCCAAAACCGCTCCGGTCGCTCCCTCCGAAATCCGCAGCAAACTCCCCCCGCTCGCATTCGGCAGCCATTGCGCGAAATAAAAACCGGCCCCCTCCGGATCGAATCCGTCCGCAGCCGCCAGCACCACATGCCCCACCGCGTTTTCCGCCGGATCTCCGCTAAGCCCGCGCAAAGTCATCTCGCTCCGAACCCCGAAATCCTCCCCCGCCTCGTAATGCCCCATCGGAACCGTCGCCGCCGAAAACGCATAATCCCCGCCCCCCGCCGTCAACCGCAGCGCGTCCGCCTCCAGCGACCATTCCCCCGGCACATTCCGGTCGAAAGTCTCCCCCGCCGAAAGCCCGTCCTCCGTTCCATACGCCTGATAAAACAGCCCCGGCGAATCGATCACCGAAGCATACGTCGTCCCCAAAGCCGGCGCGTCGAAGTAGCCGACCCGGTTGATCTGATTGTTCCCCGCCGTATGAAGCAGCCCGCTCTGCTGCACACTCAACCGCGAAATACTCGAAATCGACGAAAACGCGTCCGTCTCGAAAACCATTCCCCCCGACGGCTCCTCCCCGAAAACGCTCACCAGCGGATCCACCCAAACCGTCACCGTATCCTTCCCCGCTTCGTCCACATCCACCCGCAGCGCCACGAAATAATTCCGCAGCTGCTCCACCCCCTCCAACAAAAGAAAATCCTCCACCGTTCCGCTCGCCCGGTCCGCGACCGCCCGCAACACCAGATCGATCCGGTTCCCCGCCTCGTTCGCCCGAAACCCGAACAACAACCCCTCAAACGCCGCCCCTTCGCTCAAACTCATCGCCGACGCCTCCGAAATAGCCTCATCCCCGAAACCGGCCATCAAATACGCCCCCGGCAAATGCCCGCTCTCCGCCGTGAAAACCTGCAACACCCCGCTCATGTAATAAGTCCCCGCCGGCTCATACGGATTCAACTCCCGCCAAGCCGCCCGGTGCGTCGCGCTCGGGCCGCCCGAACTTCCCTTGAAATTCAAGATCCGCAAACCGCCCCCGCGCCCCGCCGAACGATTCGGCGTGTCCAGATTCCCGTTTTGCGGACGCGCCGTCGTCGCCGATTCCCCCCACGGAAAATCCCCGAAACCGACAATTCCCCCGCCCCGCGTCGCCGCGTTCACCTCGCCGCCCACCGACCCCGAGGCCCCATCCACATTCGCCCAATACAACCCGTCCTCCGGATCCGCCCCGCTGGACGAAGAAGTGGCATCGAACGGTTCGAACGCGATCGTCGCCGCTCCCGCCAAACCGGCGGCGGAAAAAAACGCGAGCGAGCCAAAGAGGAGTTTTTTGCGGATTCGTAACATAAGAACGGCTGGTCTGGGAGTTGAAGAAAAAGGAAAACAAAAACCGCCTCTCGCGCCCCGCGCGATCGGACCGATTTGCTTCCCTCCGTTATGAAGCCCCCAACCCCAATAAAAAAGACATCATCCAGTCGAATCGTTGAAATCCCCAAAAGGGCGCCCGAGCAAAAACAGAGTCCAAGGTAAGACTGAGCCGTTCAGGCCTCCCACCCGAGCCCAA
>CAZJCL010000096.1:0-6653 GCA_964544025.1 uncultured Opitutales bacterium
TTGCAGATTCTTGGAAAGCCGTTTGGGGAAGCGGAGTTGCTGGCGATTGCGCATCAATATGAACGAGCGCACGATCACTACCAACGGCACCCGGATTTGTGATCTCAAGAGCGACGATTCTTCTTTAAGGAAAGGTTTTCAAATGAAATACGAAGCAGTCATTGGTCTTGAGATTCATGTGCAGATCAAGGCGGAATCGAAGATGTTCACGCGGGTGCCGACGGGGTTTGGAGAGGATCCGAATACATTGACCGATCCGGTGGTTCTTGGGTTGCCGGGGACGTTGCCGGTGATGAACAAGAAGGCGATCGATCAAATTATCCGGGCGGGATTGATGCTGGGATGCAAGATCGCGCCGGTTTGTAAGTGGGATCGGAAGAATTATTTTTATCCGGATAATCCGAAGAATTATCAGATTTCCCAATACGATCAGCCGATTTGTGTTGGCGGGGAAGTCGAAATTGAGATGCCGGGGCCGGCTCGCAATATCATGGGCGAGCATCAGAAGGTGGAACTTACTCGCATTCACTTGGAGGAGGATGTTGGGAAGTTGAATCACTTCGAGAATGATAGTTTGGTGGATTATAACCGGGCGGGAACTCCGTTGATGGAGATTGTGACGGAGCCGGTGATGCATTCTTCGGATGAGGCGTTCGCCTTTCTTACCGCGTTGAAGGAGCTGATGATCCAGGGTGGGATTTCGGATTGCGATATGGAGAAGGGGCAGTTGCGCTGCGACGCCAATATCAGCATTCGCCCGAAGGGTGAGACGGCATTGGGGGTGAAGGTGGAGTTGAAGAATTTGAATAGCTTCACGGGCGTGCGCAACGGGATCGATTACGAGATTAAGCGTCAGGTAAAGGCGGTGGAGAAAGGGGAGCCGATTGTGCAGGAGACGCGGCGTTGGAACGCGGAAGGGAATTTTACTTCGTCGATGCGGAGCAAGGAAATGGCGCACGATTACCGCTATTTTCCGGATCCGGATTTGATGCCGGTGAAGGTGGATGAGGTTTGGTTGAACTCGGTTCGGGAAACGTTGCCGGAGCTTCCGTTCGATAAACAACGGCGATATTTTGAGGAGTTCGATCTTCCGTACACGATTACGTCAGTGCTGGTGCGCGACCGGGATTTGGCGGATTATTTCGAGGCGGCGGTGAAGGTTTATGCGAAGCCTCAGGGAATCGCGAATTGGATCGCCAATGACTTGTTGCGGGAATTGGGAGCGGCGGGTCAGACGATTTCGGAGGCGAAGATTCGTCCGGAGCACGTGGCGGAGTTGGTGAAGATCGTTGATGAAGGGACGATCTCGAGCAACATCGCAAAGGAAGTTTTCATCCACATGTTCCAGAGCGGGAAGACGCCCTTGGAAATTGTGGAGGAGAAGGGGTTGAAGCAGTCGACGGATACGGGAGAGCTGGAAGGCTTTTGCGATACGGCGATTCAGAACAATCCGAAATCGGTGCAGGACTTTTTGGCGGGGAAGGAAAACGCGGTGAATTTCCTGAAAGGCCAAGTGATGAAGGCCAGTCGCGGGAAGGCGAATCCGCAGGTGGTGGATCAGCTGTTGCGCGACAAACTCGGCGCGATAAAAGGCTGACGTTCGCCGCCGTTTGTTTTCGTTTTACGAAAAAGGCGCGCCCCGAGAGAGGCGCGCCTTTTTGGTGTTCGATCCTTGGTGGAGGATCAACGTTTTTGGGAATAGTAGGCGGCGTATTCTTTATTCCCGACGTGGCCGTAGCCGTAGTAATCGTAGTAGGCGGAGGCGCGTCCGGTGGGAATTCCGTTGAGAATGATTCCCGCCATTTCGGCTTGGGCGGCCTCGATTTTTTCGGTGAATTTGCGGATTTGGGTTTTGTTTACCCGGTTGAATTGCGTGACGTAGAGAACCTGATCGCACATCCGCGCCAAGAGGAGTGCGTCGGGGAAAATTCCGACGGGCGGGGTGTCGATCAGGATGACGTCGTAGTCGGTTTTGAACTCTTCAAAGAGCGCCCGGAACGATGGGTGATCGAACATTTCCGTCGGGTTTCGGCTTTCGCCGCCGGCGCGGAGCATGTGGAAGTTGTGGCTCAGGGGGAGGATTTCCAGGAGATCGTTTTCGTCCAATGAGCCGGGATGTTCCTCGCCGGTTTGGAGCCACGTCATGATGCCGCGATCGTTTTTGCGCTCGTATTGCCGGTTCAGGGTGGGGCGGCGGAAATCGCAATCGACGAGGAGAGTCCGTTTGCCGTGCGCGGCGAAAGTGGCGGCGAGATTGCTGCTCACCATACTCTTTCCTTCGCCGGGAACGGTGCTGGTGATCAGAATGGTTCGCGGCAGATCGAGCGGACTGTTCAGCTGGATTTGGCTGAAGATTCCGCGGAATGCTTCGCACGCGGCGTGATCTTTTTTCTGGGCGATGATGTGCGCGCGATCCTTTTTCTTGATTCCGGAAAGCCGCGGGACTTCGCCGAGCATTGGAAGTCCGAGGAGGAGTTCCACTTCCCAGGCGGCTTTCAATTTGTTGTCGAGAATTCCGAGTCCGAGCGGGAGTCCGAGGAAAATGAAGCAGCCGAGGAACGCGCTTTGCAGAATGATTTTTTGCAGGTTCGGTTCCACCGGAAGATAGGGTCGCGTGGCGGCGTCGGCCAACTTGATGTTTACGTTGTCGAGTTGGCTGGAGATGTTGGTTTCGTTGAGTCGGTCGACGATGCGGGCGTAGGCTTCGCGGTCGGAATCGACCTGGCGCTGGAGGACGTTGTAACCGACGGCGACTTCTTCGAGGGCGAGAGAATTGTTTTCCGCTTCGGCGAGTTCTTCCTTGAGGCGCGCCTCGTGTTGGAGGGCGCGCTTGTGACGGCTACGGAGTTCGGTGACGGCCATCGCGATATTTTCCTGAAGGACGTCGCGAACGGACTGAATAGAACTTTCGTTCTGCCGCATCCGCGGGTGGTTCTCGAAATATTTTTGTTCCAGAAGCGTCCGTTGGGTCAGCAAGTCATCCAACTCGACGCGCAGTTTTGCGACGGAACCGTAGTTGGCGATGAAATCGATTTCCATGAGATCGTCGCCGGTTTCCAGGTAGCGATCGACTTGCTCGACTTCGCTGTCGAGGGCGAGACGTTCGACGCGGGCGTCGACCACGGAACTGCTGAGCGCGTTGAGGTGGCGGAGGACGATGTTCTGGTTTTCCTCGAGGGAAATCAGGTTGTGCTGGCGGCGGTAATCGTTGAGCGCGTCTTCGGATTCCTGGAGTTTCAGTTTCAATTCCTGGGAGCGCTCCATGAGGAATTCGGAAGCGGTGCGGTTGCTGTTGGCGGTGCGTTCGCGATTGAAGTCGATGTATTTCTCCGCGTAACGATCGGCCAGCATCACGGCGACTTCCGGATCGCGGTGACGGGCGGCAACAGTGAGCAAATAGGTGCCGCGATTGAGAAAGACGTTGAGGCCAGGATACACGACTCCGCCGATGGTGGGTTCTTCGGCGTCGGGTTCGATATAAGGTTCGAGGATGGCCTTCTTTTCATCTTCCGTGAAGCTTTCGGTCACGTATTGAAAGAAGGTGTTGCTCATCATTTGGCCGATGTGCGTTTGCAATCGGGTATCGGCGGCGGTTCCGCTTCCTTGTAGCGAATTATCGACTACTTGCTCGATATCGACGACGGTAATATTGGACGGTTCGAACAGCAGGCTGGAGCGCGCTTCATAGACGGGATCTTTCCTCAACTGGAGAAACGCGAGTCCGCCCACCAGAACGACCGCCGCGGCCAATCCGAGGAACCAGCGTTCGCGGATCATCAGGAGATAGTCGCGGATCGTCCGTTGTTCCGCCGGGGATCGGGCCTGGGTTGGCGCGGCGTTTTTGGCGGCGCGGGAAGGTTTGGCGGGCCGGTTGTTTTTATTCAAATTGTTCTGGTTTGACCTCATAAGATGGAACTCCGGTGGTGGACCGGCGGGATTAGAAAATTCGTTGCGGAACCCAGATCACGTCGCCGGGCAGAATTTCGATGTTGGATTCGGAACCGCGTCCGCGTCCGGTGATCATTTGCTCCACGTTGACGGTGAAATCGACTTTGCGGCCACCGTCGGTGATGCGGGTGACGCGGACGTTTTCGGAGCGAGCCATGTCGGTGAATCCGCCCATTTGCGAGATGACGTCGACGATATCGAGACTGTTGGCTTCGATCGGGAAGGTGAGCTTTCCGGGGGCGGAAACCGCTCCGAGGACGGCGACCTCTTTCGGCGCGTAATCCGCGACACGGATTGTTACCATCGGATTGCGCAGGAGCCGGTTTTCGATGTAGGCGTTTTGGATGAATTCCTCGGCTTCGCGGATGGTCATTCCGGCGACCTGAATGGTTCCGAGCAGCGGCACGCGGATTTGGCCGCGTCCGTCGATGCGTTGCGACGCGGTGAGGTCGGGCTCATCGTAGACGCTGAATTCCAGTTGATCCCGGATGCTTAGTTCGTAGGTATCGGGAGCTTCCGCGGATGCCGGTGCCGACCGCTGTTGCGCGATCGCGTTGCCCGCGAACAGACCTATAAGAAGCGCGGGCATTATGATGATGTTCCGAATAGAACGTGCTGCTGTTTTCATAATCGTGGATAGGTTTTAGGTCTAATTAGAATGAGTAGCGCGTAAATAACTTCACCAAATGCCGACGATAATCGCGGTTGCTTTCATTGGAATCGTTATAGGTGAAACTATAGTTCATGCCGGCTTCCCAATAACGGGTAAATGTGTAGACGATTCCGGCGCCGGTTTGGAAGGCGTCATCTTTGCGATTGCTTCCGCTGCGGTATTCGAGATCGCGATATCCGACGAACGCGTTCAATTCGATCTTCGGCTCGATCCGGTGATCGACTCCGAGAGAAAGGGCGGTTTCTTCCACGGTTTCGTCGCCCGGAGAGACGTCGAGATCGCGCGTGAGGGTCAGGAGAAACGTGGTTTGCGGGCGGTAGAGCCATTCGAGACCGGCCGCGGTGACGAACATTCCGGCGTCGTCGCCGCTGCCACGCGCATCGGAATGCTGATAACCGGCGGAAGCCGTTCCGATCAGGCGGGGTGCGAGGGTGCCCTTCGCTCCGATGAAAAGGGCGTGGTCGAGGTTGTCGACATCACCTTCTTGGAATCCGTCGCCGGAGGATTGGGCGCGCCGGAGCCGGTAGTCGGTGAAATAGGAGAGAGTGGGGGAGTAGATCCATTCGAGGCCGAGGGTGCCGGAATATTCCTCCACATCGCTGAAGGATTCGGTGTCGTTTTCGCGATAGGCGAGGCTGTTGCGGAGACCGAGGCGTTCGCTGAAGCGATACATGGTCTCGAGACCGACCGACATGTGCGTCTCGTTGACGCGGGTATTCAGGTAATCGTTGACCCCGGATCTTTCGGTATAAGCCGCGTTGAAACCTCCGGAAAGGGGGGAGTTGGGGCTGACTGGGTAAGTGATGTCCAGATTGGCGAAAAAATCCTCGTAGTCTTCGGAGGTTATATCGAGGAAACGCGTGATATCCACGCCCGCTCTTGCATCGATGGTGCCGAGGCCGGCCTTGCGGAGGAATTGGAGCTCGGGGACGAGGGAGAAGTAGAAGTCGTCCTGATCGTCTTTCTGGGCGAACACGTTGGAATCGTAGGTGCCGGATACGGTGGTGTTTAGAACGAGTTCCCCGCGAGCGACTTCCCAGAATCCGAACGAGGCGGAAGGCATTGCGAGGGCGGTGGCGGTGGTGAGGGCCGCGAGAGTACGGAGAGGGAGACGTTTCCCGGAGCAGGATCGGAATTCCCGGTCCTGTTTGGTGGGCAGGCTGCATACAGAGTTCATTGGCGGAGGAGTATAAAGAAAGCCGGAATACCTCACAATCAGGCGATTACCCGTCAGCTTTGTCGGCATTAGGCACGCCCCGGCCTAATGGAAATCCCCACGGGGCGATTGTTTCCGAGGAGTTGGAGGCGGTTGCTGCGCTGGGAGGAAAGGGCGGAAGTTTTTCGGAGCGGTTTGGGCGGGGAATTCGGGGCGGTGCTGGCGGTGGTTGCTTCGGCAGATGCTCCTTTATTATTAAGCCAACGGAAGGCCGCTGGTGCATCGGGTTTCGTGATCGTGGAAGGCGACGAGTTTCTGGAGGGCCGGATCGGAGGAGCCGTTGCCGTATTCATTGATGAATTTGCAGGCGGCGTAGGAGGAGGAAGCGCGTTTGTAATCTTGCAGCCACTTTTGGTAAAGGGGATCGGGGCGCTCGGTGTTTCCGTCGAATTTCGGGTGGTCCGCGTGGTGGCCGCACCGCCACGGTTTGGGCGTGAGGCGGGCGCGGAAACATTTCTGGATTCGGCACAACAGGATGAATTTTTCGTCCGCCCCCAAAGCTTTCAGGAGGGCGGTCGTCTCCGGAGCCGTTGAATCGTATGGGCGATGCACGAAAATGTAGCGGAGTCCGGCCGCCGTTCGATAAACCCTGACCTTCAGTTCAGGTTGGGTGGTGATCGCGTTGGCAAGGCGATTCAAGGCGGCATTCGATGGATCGGGATCGGGCGGAGTTTTTTTCTTGCCGAACAAGCGGCTGAAAAAGCTTCGGCTCGGTGGCGGCGGGAGATCGACATCGACAAACATCAGTTGCTCGGCGTTGAGAACTTCGCTGCCGTATCCATTTACCGAGACGAATGCGCTTCCGGGGGTATTGGG
>CAZJCL010000096.1:6753-9544 GCA_964544025.1 uncultured Opitutales bacterium
TGATTAGGAGTTCCTGCTCGAGATTGATTTCGTAATGGCGGGGGGCTTCGTCTGCAAAAATCCGAATACACCCTCAAAAATGCAAACAAACCCAATTTTAAGTTGACTGACATTAGCCGGTGCGGCTTCCTTCTGTTTTTCTCTTTCCTGATGCGACCTCGAAAACAGTCGGATTTCAAAGTAGAGCCTTTGGAGGCTCGCATTTTGCTGTCCGCGACTGTGCACGATGGAGATGCCGGCGGAGGCGAGGTTTTGGAGGCGGAGCCGAATGTTCCGGTTTGGGAATTTGAGGAGAGCTTCGCGGGAATTATCGGCGGAGAGATGGAGGATGAATTTGGCGCGGAGGCGGAGGACGATCTGTTTTGCGGCGCCGCGGGACTCGTCTTTGAAGAAGCGAGCGAAGAAGGGGATTTGACGCCGTCCGAGGAGGCCCCGGATCTTCCGGCGGAATCGGATGAAGAAAACGACGAGGTTACTTTGCCGGAGGTGGCGGAGTTGGATGACGCGGTGGACGGAGATTCCGTTTCCGGCACATTCTCGTCGGCCTCGGTGGAGACGGATCTTTTGCTTTTCATTCAGTCCGAGTTGGAGCGTGCGGTCGGCGAGGCGTATACCGTCAACCTTGATTACGATCTGGAACTCGGCGGAGTTTTTACGATCCAATCGCCCTCGTTTACTTTTTCGGCCGATTTAGGCCAGGATGAGGGAACCGGCGTTTGGTCGGGATCGGTGAGCATCAGCTCGCCGTATGTCGCTTTTGGATTGGGAGACGCATTGACCGCGACGGTCACGCCTTCGGAAGGAGAAATTTACGCGTTGCTGGGCACTTACAGTTTAAGTGGAGCGACGGCGGCGGACGGCGGTGTTTTCGAGCTCGATCTGGGCGAAGTCGCGTTGGATGTGAGCGGAATCGTGACGGCGAAAGCGGAAGGGTTTTCGCTCGTTTTTGCGCCGGCCACTGGACTCGCTCCGGCGGATCTCGCGGTTACGGAGGTCGAAGTGGATTTGAAGGCGGGCGAAACCCAGGTCTTGGCGTTGTCGGGATCGGGGTTGTTCCGTTTGCAGGAAAACGGGGTGGCGGCGCTGGTGGATCTGACGCTGGACGCAGGACCTGATATCGAGGGAATCGCGATCGAACCCGGGGCGACTTTCGAATTGAAACTCAACACCACCGGCGAAGAAATTACCCATATCTCCGGGGTGGAAGTGAATCTCGAGGCGGGTCCGTATGTGCGGGTCGCGCTGACGGGATCGCTCGCGATTTATGGCAGTTCGCTGCATGCGGACGAGCTGGTTTTTGAGAGAAAAGCCAGCGGGGCCGTTGGATTGGGCGGGACCAATTTATCTTTTGAACTTCGCTCCGGCGAGGGGGCCACGGCGAAACGGATCGTGGCGTTGAACAACGCCGTCTTCGCTTTCGTTTTCGACGAGGAAGGTTTTTACGGGGCGATGCAAAACGCGGAAGTCCTGGGACCCGATCTCGCGGAGATCGAGCTGAGCGGAACCGTCTCGATGGAAATCAATACCACCGGGACCGCGCGGCAGGTGGTGCTCGCTTTGCCCGATCCGGATAACGAGGGCGAGACCGTGAATCGATCGGTCGATTTGAGCGATGGAGACGGCGATCTTTATCTTAGCGTGATCGTTGCCGGAGCTTTGCTTCGGGTGGGCGGGAGCCGGTTCCGCGCCGACGAATTGGTTTTCCGGAAAGAAGGGGTCGCGGTCGGTTTGAGAGGTGAAAACGTAAGCCTCGAATTGATGGCGGGCGAGACCCGGATCGTCAGCGTCTCGGACGCCGACTTCCATTTCGTTTTCGATGCGACCGGATTTTATGGGGCGATGCGCGATGGAAACGTGCAGGGTCCGGATCTGGATAATTTCACATTGCTCGGGATCGCTTCGCTCGATTTCAACACGACCGGCGAAGCCCGTTCGGTGACGGTCGGCGGAAGCGCGATCGATCTCGACGACGGCGATGGCGGAACCTATGTGCGGATCGCGGTCGGCGAAATCGACGCGAACACGCCGGCGACGCTTTCCATTCACGGCAGCAGCCTGACGGCGACATCGCTCGTTTTCGAACAATCGGGCGAAACGGTGACTCTCGGCGGCGAGAATGTGAGCCTGCTTTTGATGGCGGGAGAAACGCGGATCGCCGGAATAACGGACGCCGACTTCGCTTTCGTTTTCGATGCTTCCGGAATCTACGGCGCGATGCGCGACGGAAACGTGCAGGGTCCGGATTTGGACGGGTTCGTTTTGACCGGAGTGGTTTCGGTGGAAATGAACACGACGGGAAGCGCGCAGTCGGTTACGGTTGGCGGGGATCTTGTTAACCTCGGCGATGGCGAAGGCGGAATTTACATTCGCGTGGAAGTGGCGGAAGCCGATGCGAACAACCCGGCGATGCTGGAGATTTCGGGGAGCCGTCTGACCGCGACGCTTTTGGTTTTCGAGCAGAACGGAGAGACGGTTAGTATCGGCGGGCAAAATGTCAGTCTTCTGCTGATGGCTGGTGAGACGCGGATCCTCGGATTCAGCGCTGCCGATTTCCGGTTCGTATTCGATTCCGGCGGACTTTACGGAGCGATGCGGAACGGGATGGTCCAAGGCCCCGATCTGGAAAACTTCACGCTGACCGGCGTGGCTTCCTTGGACATCAATACCACCGGCCGAGTTCAATCCGTCGCGGTCGGTGAAGAAACGATCGACCTGAGCGATGGAGGCGGGGATGGATACGTTCGGGTGGCAGTGACGGAGATTGATGCGAATACTCCTGCCGCGCTTTCGG
>CAZJCL010000097.1:0-9455 GCA_964544025.1 uncultured Opitutales bacterium
ACCATCCGGCTTGGCGGCTTAACCGGCGGCGGTGGAATGGTGACCACCATCATCCGCCCCGATTCCGGAGCGCCTGCCACACTGGCGCTCACCAACACATCCAACGGGTTCGTGTTCGACGGTCAATTGACCGACGGACCCGAAGGCGAAATTCTGAGCCTGCATCACGAGAGCATCCGCATGCAAACCCTCCACGGCGTTAATACCCATTCGGGAGATACGGTGATCGACGACGGAACGATCGAACTCGCTCACAACGGCACGCTGCAAAACTCCAAACCCAAAGTCTCCGGCACCCTTATTCTCAACAATTCCGAAATCGCCCTCTCCGGCCGCCTCTCCAACGAAGCGGGCGTCACGATAGCGGGCGGCACCCTTCGCCTAACCGGAAACCCAATCACACCCGTCGCCGAAACCGTCTCCGCCCTCCGCTTTTCCGGAACCGCTACTCTGGCTATCGACTCGGCGGACGCTCCGACCGCCTTCGTCGCCGATCAACTGATCCGGGAAAACCCCGGCATTCTCCTCGTCAACGGCAACGGAACCTTCACGTTGCCGAATCTGCCCGCCGGCCAGTTCCTCGGTCCGCAAGTCCTCGTCAACGGCAGCCACTGGGGCGTCGTCGGGGAAAACGGCGAGGTTTTGCCCTTCACCAATTACACTTCCCTGGAAGAGGCCGGAGCAAACGACCATGTCGACCTTACCGGCGTGCCGAATCTATCCATTGATGAATCGAAAACCGTCGCGTCGATCCGCACCCCCCGATCTACCGAATCGACGATGCTGAACATTGCGGAGGAAGCGGAACTGAAGGTCGAAACCGGTGCTTTGCTATTCACCGGCGGCGGAACATCGACCATCTCCGGCGGATCGTTGCATACAGGAACCAATGGCGAATGGAGCGCATTCGTCGATGGAACCTTGATCGTCGATTCCGCTATCAACGGCGATTCCAATGGAGTTTCTTTAACCAAATCCGGACGGGGAGAATTAATCCTCAACGGCAATAACACGTTTTCCGGAAACGTCGCGGTGGTTGGCGGAATCCTTCGAGCCGCGAACGACAACGCTCTCGGCACGGGCGCGAAAGTGATTCTGGACAATGGAACGCTGCGGTTTCCAACCCCTGTCGTATCGGCGAAGGCCCTGGAAATCCCGAGTCGCGGAACGATTTCCATACCCGAGGGCGTTACGCGATTCCGGACACTCGAAAACGATGGCCTTTTCCACGTCCTCGGAGCCGGAACTCTTCGCCTGGAAGAATCCGGGATCGGTTTAGGCGACACCCGCCTCACCGGCAGCCAACTGCTTGTTTCCGGCGTGAGTGGCGGCGGCTTGCAAATACTTGCCCGTGCGAGAGTCGAAATCGACGGTCAACTCGACTACGTTCGCGCGCTGGGCACTACGGTTTCGGCCAACACTCTATCCATCGCGGGCGACGCGGCTGGAACTCTGACGATCGGCCGACTTGAAGTCCGGACACACTCCGGCACCGGACCCGATTCCTTCTTTGTGGAGATGAATCTAAATCCCGCCGCACCCGACACGCTCCTGATAAATGCCTTCGGCAACGAAACGCTCGAAACTCTCGTCACAATCCGGCCAATCGATCTCGAAACGCTCGCGGCGGGAAACCGATACAAAATCGCCGAGTTCCCCGATTCCGGCCGAAACCGCGCACACCGCTTCGCCCTCGCCTCGGACCTCCGAGATGCCGGATGGCGCACCATCTTCGTTCAGGAGGAAAACATCGTTTATCTGAAACTGCTCGCGACTCCCGACACCGAAATCTCCCTCGACGAGGCACTCGGAATTCCCGGTCTCACCTGGACCACCCGCGGCACACCCAAATGGCGGGCAGATCCCTTCGCCTATGATTCCGAAACACACGCGGCCACTAGCGGCGAAGTGGCGGCGGGGGAACAAAGTTTGTTGGAAACCACGATCTACGGGTCTGGAACCCTTTCTTTCGAAATGAAGGGTGGTGTGGCGAAATTATCCGTGTATGGCGTTATGGAAACAAACCTCGTCATCAACAGCTCCATGGAATGGAAGAAATTCCAGATCAGCATTCCAAACGGCCCTCAAACCGTCGTCTGGAGCACGGGAAACCTCGGCGGAAATTTCTCCTTGGCCAACCTCGTTTTTATTCCCTCGCGCTACTACACATGGGCGCGATGGCACGGAATTCCCGATTCTCTCGCGGACCGCGAACTGGATGCCCTCGGCTACGGAATCCCCAACCTCCTCCACTACGCGCTCGGCATCCCCGCGACCGCGAGAGCCCGCGAAAGCCTCCCGCAACTCTCCACCCAACACGTCGACGAAAGCGAATACCTCACCCTCACCTACGAGCGCCGCGTTCCGCTCCCCGATGCCATTCTGCGAGTCGAAGGTTCAAACGATCTGCAAGACTGGACGCCTGTCGCCACCCCCGAGATTGTCGAACCCATCGGCAACGGCCTCGAACGCGTCACCGTTCGCGATACTGAACCGCTCCCGGAGAACGGCCGACGCTTTCTCCGTCTACACGCGATTCCGCTGAATTGAAATCCGCCGCCTTTTCACCCAGCATCGGGTCACAAATGATTCAATCAAATCCTCTTCCCCGCCGCCGGTTTCTCCAAACCGTCGCCGGCGCCTCCGCTCTTTTGCTCGCTCCGTCCGCTCTCCGCGCCGCAGCTCCCGTTCCGGTTCCCGCGAAATCCGCGCGCATTAAAAACGTCGGCCTCACCACCTATTCGTTCCGCTCGCTGATGCGCTATTCCCGCGGCAAAACCACCAGCGGCAAAATGGAAATCGTCGATTTCCTCGAATACTGCGCCGATAACGAAATCCCCGCCGCCGAACTCACCTCCTACTATTTCCCGCTCGAGTTCGATCGCGATTACCTGCTCGAAATCCGCCGCCGCGCCCACCTTCTCGGCATCGATCTCGCCGCCGGAGCCATCGGCAATAACTTCACCCACGCCCCCGGCAACGACGAAGCGAAACAACAACTCGAACTTACCACCACCTGGATCGACCATTTCGCCGATCTCGGAATTCCGGTGATGCGCGTTTTCGCCGGAAACCCGCCGCGCGGAATCTCCCGCGAAAATGCCGTCGAAAACGTCGTCGCCAATCTCCATGAAGCTCTCGCCCACGCCGCCAAACGCGGCGTCATGCTCGGACTCGAAAACCACGATCTCACCACCGACATCGATCTCCTTCTCGGAATCGTCAAACGAATCGACTCCAAATGGTTCGGCCTCACCTTCGACTCCGGAAACCTCGCCCGCACCGCCGACCCCTACGGCGATCTCGCCCGCCTCGCGCCGCACGCGATTTCCGCGCAGTTGAAAGTCACGATTCCGGTCGACGGAAAGCACCAGCCCACCGATTTCGCCAAAATCCTCCGCATCCTCGAAAACGCCGGCTACCGCGGATACGCGATTCTCGAATACGAGGAAAACGAAGATCCTCTCGTCGCCGTTCCCCGTTATTTATCCAAAATCCGTAAAGCGTTCGCCGCCGTTTAACAGATCAGCGGCTTCACACCCCGCGAAATCAAAACGGCTCGTCCGCGCCGTAGTCGGTCGTATCTTCGGGAAAAGACTCGTCGTCGGCCGGTGGCGCCTTCTTTTTTCCGCCGCCCGACGCGCCGCCGTCCGCCTCGATCCGCCACGCGTTCAAATTCACGAAATAACGCCCGTTGTATTCCCGGCCCTGGATGTCGAAAGAGACCTTCACCTGCTGCCCCTTCTGCAAATTCTCCAGCTGTTCCGCCTTTTCCTTCAGACATTCCAACTTCACATCCTGCGGAAACTTGTCCTCGGTCGTGATCACAAATTCGCGCTTCGAAAACCCGCTTGGAAAAGTCTGGGTGTCGAAGATTTCCTTAATTTTGCCGGAGATTTCGTAAGCCATCGCACTAGAGAAATCACCCTCGCCCCAAAGTCCATCCCGGAATTTCGGTAACAACTCTTCGTCCGCCAACCCACTCACAAACGGCGCACGCCCCGCGCATTCCTGTTTGTCATTCCCAACCGCATAACCTATCCAATTCCCATGTCACGGCACGTTCGCAAAGTACCCGTAACAGTCGATTCGCAAGGGCTTCCTCCCCTCTCGAACGACGAAATCCGCGCCATCGTCACCGCCGCCGACGATATGGTTTATTCCGGTGGCCGAAACCTGTTGGCGAAAGTGTTGAAGGGATCGCGCGAACGCATCGTCGTCGAACGCGATCTGGACAAAAACCCCGCCTACGGAGCGTTCAAAAATGACCCGCTGGATCTTGTTCTGCGCCGGGTCGACTGGATGGTGGAGCGCGGTTATCTCGCCATCCAATACGATCATCGCCTCCCGCTCCTCGCGTACGGAACGCTCGGTCTCCCCCTCGCGATCGATATCCGCGCCGATCGCCAAATGGAAGAAATCCGGAAGGAGATCGCACACGGGAAAATCGACCCGACCCCCATGACAGATCCCCACTGGAACCGCCAAACCCAGTTGCTGATGATCGAACGCATGGGCGCATCCGGAGATCCAATTTTCCTCCCTTACCTCGAAGCTTGGCTGGCCACAGCCTTCACCAAACTGCGAACGCCCATCCAAAACGCGATCGACAAACTCCGCAAAACCTCCGTCGCCCCCAATAACACCATCCATTAACGCAATCCCATTCGCCCCCCTCAACTCCCGTCGCCGCCACCCCACCAGCCGAAATTCGCCATGGCACATCGCTCTTGCGTCGCGGTCTCGTAGATTCCAACCTGATCTCCTCACATGCTCTTAGCTGCCATTCGCCGTTTTTTCCTTTTTCTCGCCGTCGTTTGCGGACTCGGCTTCGCGCTGATCTTCCTGCACTCGCTGGTCGAGCCGATCCCGTTTTCCCGCACTTTCGCGGCCATCGGCGTCGGCGCCGCCGTCATCGGAATTCTTTTCAACTGGATCGCCCTCGCGAAAAGCGACGACTACCTGATCCCGTCGCACACGGTCGCCTTCTTCGCCTTCGCGATCACCGTCACTTCGGTCATCGGCTTCGGCCTCCTCGCCTTCTTCTATTTCGGCAAAAGCTACCCCGACTCCTTTCTCCAGTTTTACGGAATCGCTCCCGCCATCCTCGCGCTGATTTTTGGGACCATCGGTTTCGTCCGCATCAAAGAAGCCTACTCCCTTCCCTCCGAATATCGTCCCAATTCCGAATCCGGTTTCTGGGTCGGATTTCTCCCTCCCGCCGTTTCCGCGCTGGCCGCCACCGCCGCCTGCGCCCTTTTCGTTCATACCGCCAGCGAAATCCATTTCGTCTCGCGGATGGTCGATAATCCCGCCCCAAGCACGTCGCCCGCCGATCTCGGCGATCAGGAAAAAGCGGCTATCGCGGCCCAACTCCTCGCTTCGGCCCGCCAACTCCAGACGGAGCAACGCTACCGCGGCTCGCACGACAATTTTCTCCGCGCCGCCGATCTCGGAAACATCGACGCCCATTTCGAACTCGCGCTCATCTACAGCGGCGACGGCTACCTCCGCGACGAACCCAAAGCGATCGAACATTTCACCGTCGCCGCCGAAAACGGCCACGTCGAATCGCTCTACCGGCTCGGCCGCGCGTTCCGCCACGGCGAACTCGGCTTGTCTCCCGATTTCCCCAAAGCTCTCGAAAACCTCGAACAAGCCGCGCAAAAAGGCCACGTCGAAGCCCAGAAACAACTCGCCAACATGTATAACAACGGCGAAGGCGTCGCCCCCGATCCCGCCAAAGCCATCCAATGGTTCCGCGCCGCCGCCGAAAGCGGCGATGCCTCCGCGCAAAACGACGTCGCCATTCTCCTCATCCAGAAAGGCGCGGAATCCGATCCCGCAGAAGGCGTCCGCTGGCTGAAATTGGCCGCCGAACAAGGCGTCACCGTCGCCGAATACAATCTCGCCCGCTCCTACTACAACGGCACGCTCGTGGAAAAAGACCTCGCCCGCTCCTTCCAATATTTCACCGTTCTCGCCGAAAAAGGCCTCCCACAAGCCTTCCAAATGACCGGCATCCAGCTCCTCCACGGGCAAGGAGTCGAAAAAGACGAAACCGCCGCCTTCCGCGCCTTCCAGGCTGGCGCCCAACGCGGCGATCCTCTTTGCCGCTACTACCTCGGCTATTGCTACCTCAACGGAATCGGCGTCACTCGCGACTCCTCCGCCGCGTTAAAACATCTCGAAGCCGCCGCCAACCGCCACATCCGCGAAGCCCAATCCCTTCTCGGAAAAATCTATTCGGAAGGAACCGTCCTCATGGCCGATCCGATCGAAGCCGCGAAATGGTTCACTCTCGCCGCCGCCAACGGAGCCGAAGAAGCCGGCGAACTCCTCGAAGCGCTCGACCCCGCTCTCTCCGCCGAAGATCGTCAACGCGCCACCCAACTCGTCACCGCTTTCCGCGAAAAGCATCCCAAATAACGGACCATCGCAACTCCTCGCGGAAAACCCGCGCCAGGAAATCGGGCTTTCCCCCTTTACAGGAAGGCGCATTGGAATAAGGTTGCTATCACAAGATCATGGAGACTTTCACAACATCCTTCGCCTTTCTGCAAAACCTCAGCCCGGTCCAGATCATTTTGGTGCTCTTCATCATTTTGCTCCTCTTCGGTGCCAAACGCCTCCCGGAGCTCGGCCAAGGTCTCGGCAAATTCGTCCGCGAATTCAAAAAGACCACGAGCCAAATCGAGGAAGACATCCGCTCCTCCATCGACGAGGAACCCGCCCCCAAAGCGAAAGTCACCCCGGCTCCCAAAGCCGCTCCGCGCAAGCTGGAGTCCGAGCCGGTCGAAGTAAATCCCGCCGCCGCCAACGGCAATCCATCGGACGCCTGAGCCCCCCATTCGAATTTCCCCCCGCACATGCGCGCGCCTCCCACCAGGCGCGCGCTCTCCATTTCTCCCCTCTCCCCGTTTTCCCCAAACACGCGGATTTCCGTCCGCTCGCCTCAATCCGTTTTCCCCAATCCTTCCCCGCAATTTCCCTGAATGTTTGAAGTCAAAGAGAAACCAAAACTCGTAGAACGCGCCCTCCTCATCGGAGTCCAACGCCCGGAGCTCAGCGCCGCCGAAACCAAAGATCTTCTTTCCGAACTCGCCGAACTCGTCGAAACCGTCGGAATTCCCGTCATCGACCGCCGCGTCGTCAATCTCCGCGAACCCCACCCGCGTTTCCTCATCGGAAGCGGAAAAGCCGCCGAAATCGTCGAATACGTGAAGGAAAACCAGCTCGACGTCATCGTTTTCGACGACGAACTCACTCCCGCCCAACAGCGAAACTGGGAACAGGCCACCGGCGTCTGCGTCATCGACCGCCAAGAAGTTATCCTCGATATTTTCGCCCAGCGCGCCCACACCCGCGAAGCGATTCTCCAAGTCGGCCTCGCCCGCATGGTCTACTCGCTCCCCCGCCTGAAACGCGCCTGGACCCACCTCAGCCGCCAACGCGGCGGCGGCGGCACCGTCGTCCGCGGCCAAGGGGAAACCCAGCTCGAAAGCGACCGGCGCCTCGTCCAAGACCGAATCAGCCGCCTGAAACGCGAGCTCGTTTCCGTCGTCAAACAACGCGACACCCAGCGCAAACGCCGTCTCCGCCAAGCGATTCCGGCCGCCGCCATCGTCGGCTACACCAACGCCGGTAAATCCTCCCTGCTCAACCGGCTCACCGGCGCCTGCGTCCTCGCCGAAGACAAACTCTTCGCCACTCTCGATCCCACCACCCGCCAACTCGGGCTCCCGGCCGGACAAAAACTCCTGCTCACCGACACCGTCGGCTTCGTCCGCCGCCTCCCGCACAACCTCATCGACGCCTTCCGCGCCACGCTCGAAGAAGCCGTCGTCGCCGATTTCCTCATCCACGTGCTCGACGTCACCAGCCCCGAAGTCGAAGCCCATCACGCCACCACGATCGAAGTCCTCACCGAGCTCGGCGCCGACACCAAGCGGATTCTCACCGTTTTCAATAAAATCGACCAGGCCGACAACGACCGCCATTGGCATACGTTGCGCCTCCTCCATCCCGACGCCTGTTTCGTCAGCGCCAAAACCGGCGAAGGTATCGACGAACTTATCCAGCGAATGGAAACAATGCTCGCCGACCAGTTGCACTACCTCCAACTCGTCCTCCCGCATTCCCGCTACGATTTGATCAACAAATTGCACCGCGCCGGCTGCGTCCAGCACCAGCGAACCCGCGACGACGGCGTCTTCATTGAAGGCCACATTCCGCCTCCGCTCCTCGACGAAGTGCAACCGTTCATCGTCTCCTGCCACGAACGCGCCGCGACCGGATAACTCCGGCCGATCCGTCCGGCCCGCGATTTGCTTCACGCGGATGCTGTGAAGGAAATCGAAGTCGAAAGCTTGGGCGATCTTCTGGACAAAGTCACTCCGGTCCAGCCCGATCCCGCCAGCGGACGCCGCCGCGATTCCGGAATCTATCGCGGCTGCCTCCACGGAAGCCAGGCCCTTCTCACCAGCCTCGACCGCCTCGGCGGAATCGATCCGCCGCACACCAAAGCCGGCCTCGAAGAGCACCTTCTCCGCAATTTCCTCCGCTATTCCCGCCCCTGGCTCGCCACGCCTCCCGAAAACGAGTGGGAACTCCTGGTCCTCGCGCAACACCACGGCCTTCCCACCCGCCTGCTCGATTGGACCTATTCTCCCCTCGTCGCCGCCTTTTTCGCGACTCTTCCCAGCGAAGTCGGCGAAGATCCGCCGTTCATCTGGCGACTCGACTGGCAACGCGTCCACCGCCATTTCCAATTCCCCGAGCTCGCCCTCCTCATCCAGGATCTGGACGCTCTTTTCGGAAAAGAAGACCAATTCTCCCCCTGGCGACTTTTCAACAAAACCGAAACCGCGCCGTTCGCCTGCATGATCGAGCCCCCGTCCCTCGATTCCCGCATCGTCGCCCAATCCGCCGTCTTCACCCTCTGCTCCGAGAAAACGAAATCGTTCGACGCGTTTCTCCACGAACACGGCCTCGCCGATACGCTCACCAAATTCGTCATTCCCCACGGGCGCGTCGACCATTTCCGCGACCAGCTCGATCTCGCCAGCATCGACGAACGCCGCCTTTTTCCCGGCCTCGACGGCGTCGCCGCGCAAATGCGCCGCTATTACACCTGAAATACGCTCGCCTCCGCCGCCCGGTTTCCCGCAAAATCCGCGCCGGTATGACTCAGACAACACGCGCGATCTTCCACACCCTCCTTTTCACCCTTCCGCTCCTGCTCGCCGCGCTTTCCGCGAAAGCCCAGGAAACGGAAAATGCCGCCGCCGAAGAAAACTGGCGCTGGTATTCCGCCGAAGAACTCGACATCCGCGGCCGCGGCTGGGACGACACCTCCTCCCCCTTCACCCGATTCCCGGCCCGCGCCCAGGAAGTCGTTCGCCCGCCCGTCTGGAACCTCAGCCTCGATTCCGCCGGCCTCTACATCGAATTCG
>CAZJCL010000098.1:0-9451 GCA_964544025.1 uncultured Opitutales bacterium
GGCGGTTTGGGCGGTGGTTTTTAAGCCTTTTTGATTCGGGTGGAGATGGGCTGAGTTGGGGGGCCACCACGGAGGCACGGGGGGGCACGGAGTTGCTTGGGCTCTGGGGGCTTAACAGAAGGTAGCGAAGGAAGCGAAGGCTTGGGCTCTGGTTTTTAACCACGGAATACACGGAATACACGGAAGCTTGGACTCTGGTTTTAACCACGAATTGACACGAATTTTTGGCAGGGCGGGGGTTTTGGTGGGTTAACAGGAGGTAGCGAAGGGAGCTAAGGTTGGGGCTCTGCTTTTTCACCACGGATGGGCACGGATGGATTGGATTTAGGCGGCTTGGGCTAGGGGGGAGAGTTTTTGGGTTAGGGTTTTGGCGTCGGCGGGGGCTTTTACTTTGGCGTCGTTGTCGAAGTAGACGAAGACGTCGCGGGTGGAGCGGCGGGGCGGTTTTAGAGTGGTGAGTTTCTCGGCGTCGGCGGGTTCGGAGCCGGAATGCCAAGCGCGGATTTTGCGGGTCCATTCGTCGAGGGCGGTGTCGGTGTAGCCGCTGACGTAGAGTTCTTCCGCGCCGTGGAGGCGGAGGTAGACGAAATCGGAGGTGACGTCTTCGGCGTAGGGCCATTTGCGGGGGGCGTCGGCGAAGACGAAGGCGACGTTGTGTTTGCGGAGGAGGCGAATGAATTTTTCGTCGCAGAAGCTTGGGTGGCGGACTTCGATGGCGTGGCGGAGGGGGCGGTTTTGATCCGTTTTTGCCCAGACGCGTTCGGGCGGGAGTTTGGAATCGTGTTGGCGGGCGAGGTTGGCGGCGGATTCGGTGTCGCGGGGGAGGATGGAGAAAAAATTGGCGAGGAGTTTTTCGTCGAACGGGAAGCTGGGCGGGAATTGCCAGAGGAAAGGGCCGAGTTTTTCGTTGAGGGCGAGGAGGCCGGAGGCGAAGAAATTGGCGAGGGGGATTTCGACATCGCGGAGGCGGCGGATGTGGGTGATGTAGCGGCTTCCTTTGATGGAGAAGACGAAGTTTTCGGGGGTGTCGCGGTACCAGGATTGGTAGCTGGTGAGGCGTTGGAGGGAGTAGAAAGAGCCGTTGAGTTCGATGGTGGGGAATTGGCGGCTGGCGAATTCGAGTTCGCGCCGTTGCGGGAGATCGTCGGGGTAGAGGACGCCACGCCAGCCGGGGTAGCGCCAGCCGGATATGCCGATGCGGATCATGATCGGAGAATTGGGAAGAAGGGAAGGTGATTTTGGGAGTGCAATTGGCGCTTTGGAGGCTTCATAATTGGCGTTTTCCATTGTAATCTTACTTCCCAGAAATTTCCAGAAAATGACTTATTCGGACGAGCCACAATTAGTAAGCGAGAACCGGAGATCCTCAAAGCGCTGGATTTGGATCGGGTTGGTTGGTCTGTTGCTGGCGACGTTGGCCGCGGTCGCGTTTTATCCGAAGTATTTCGATTATAAACGGCGTCACGCGGAGGTGGGGCCGAATGAGGGGACGCTTTATTCGATTTCGATCAAAGGGGAGCGGTTTTCGATGGAATTGGCGCGGCCAGAGGAATTGGACCTGCGGCTACATGTGTTTCTGAAGCCGGTTGCGGAGGGAGTTGACTGGTCTCCCGAGAATTTTGTGGTGCGAGTGCGTCCGGCGGGGAAAGAGGAAGTGGAGTGGGAGAAGCTGACGTGGGCGCCGGAGTCGCGGGCTTTTGGGCCGTCGGAATGGCAGTTTAACCCGGTGGGCGATTACCACTTCGATCTGGAGATTTTGCGCGGGGAGGAGCGGGTTTGGCGGGGGGCGCGGTGGTCGTACCGGGTGACGCATGGGCATGCGCACTGAGGGGAAGTTTGAGTTTCGAATTTCGAAGTTTGAAGTTCGTTTGAAATTTAAATTCGGGTTTCGGGGGGTGGGGGAATTTGGGCGATGGCTTGCATGATTTTTTCGGAGGCGGCTTGGTAGCGGTCTTTTCCTTTGCCGCCGATGTCGTATTGGGCGGGGAATAGCGGCGGGGCGAAGGCGATGTGGATGGGAGTGAAGTAATTCGGCTTCTTTTCGAATCGGCCGTAGGCTTCGAAGCTTCCGAAAACACGGGTGGGAATGACGGGGACGGCGCTTTTGCAGGCGATCATTCCGACGCCGGGGCGGGCGGGTTGCAGGTGGCCGTCGGTGCTGCGGGTGCCTTCCGGGAAGAGGAGAATGCCGCCGCCGTTTTTGAGGACGCGGAAGACGGATTTGAGGGCGGTGACGTCGGAGTCGCTTTCGAGATCGACGGGGATCGCGTTTACGTTGCGGAGGATTTTTTCTTTGATGCCGGGTTTGAAGAGGGTTTTGCGGGCGAAATAATGGGATTCGCGCGGGAGGCGGCAGCCGATGGCGGGTGGGTCGAAGAAGCTGGCGTGGTTCGCGGCGAGGAGGAAGGGGCCGTCTTTTGGAATGTTTTCCGTGCCGGCGACTTCTCCAGGGAAGAAGAGGTCGAAGAGGAGCTTTGAGGAGTGGTAGCCGATTTCGTAGATCAGATTCATCGGTCGGCGGACGGAAGGCGGGTTTCGATGTGGCGGCTCATTTCTTCGACGACTTGGTCGAGGGTGAGGCGGGTGCTGTTGATGGAGATGGCGCCGGGAGGGCAGACGAGGGGGGCGGTTTTGCGTTGGCTGTCCATTTGATCGCGTTTGCGGATTTCGTCGGGTTGGCCTTGGTCGGCGCGACGGCGCATCCGTTCTTCTTCGTCGGCGAGGAGGAAGAATTTGAAATTGGCGTCGGGGAAGATGACGGAACCGATGTCGCGGCCTTCCATGACGAGGCCGGGGAAGTTGTTTTCTTTGGCCACGCGGACTTGGTTTCGCTGGTAGGAGAGGAGGTAATCGCGGACGGCGGGTTGGGCGGCGAAGCGGGAAACGCTTTCATTAACGGCGAGCGTGCGGATGGCGTCGCCGGGAAGTTCACCATCGATGAGCATGAGGGCTTGGCCGGAAACGACGCCGGTGGAGATCGCGAGATTTGGGAGCGCGTTTTTCACGGCTTCGGGATCGTCGGGCGAGACGCCGGCGTTGAGGAGCGAGAGGGCGATGGTGCGGTAAAACGCGCCGGTGTCGACGTGGAGGAGGTTGAATCGGCGGCTGAGGGCGCGGGCGGTGGAGGATTTTCCGGTGGCGGCGCCGCCGTCGATGGAGATGATGACGAAATCGGTTTCGGACATGGACAAAGGATTCGCGTGCGGCCGGAGATTAGTGGCTGCGTTGGCGGACGCTTTCGAGAGCGCGGAAGAATTCGGGAAAGGTCTTGGCGCAACAGCCGGGATCGCGGATGGCGAGCCAGGGTTGACCGTTGCCGAGGAGATCGAGCGAGCCGAGAATTCCGAAACTCATGGCGAAACGGTGGTCGCGGTAGGTTTCGATTTGGTGGACCGCGGCATTTTTCGCGGCGAGCGGAACCGGGGAAATGGCGAGCGAATCTTCCTCTTCGACGACGTTTTGGCCGAGTTTTCTGAGTTCGGCGGTCATGGCGGAAACGCGGTCGGTTTCCTGTTTGCGGGTGTGGCGGATGCCGCGAATCGTCACCGGTTTTGGAAGAAGCGGCGTGATGGCGGCGAGGGTGAGGAAGGTGTCGGAAAAGGTGTTGAAATCGAGATCGAGCGGGAAATCCGGTTTGGGGCCGACGAATTCTGAGACGATTCCGCCGGTGGGAGAAGGGGAGACGCGGATGCCGATTTTTTCGAGAACGGCGATGAAGGCGGCGTCGCCTTGGAGACTTTCGGCGGCGGACGGGAGATTTTCGAGGGTGAGTTTTCCGCCGGTGACGAAGGGGAGGGCGAGGAAATAACTGGCGGCGGACATGTCGGCTTCGACGGGGTAAACGCCGTTGCCGGGAGCGCGGTATTTTTGGCCGGAGGGGACGCGGATTTTTTCGAAGTTGGCGCGGAAAACGGGTTTGCCGGAAGCGTCGCGGTCGAAGGTTGCGGGGTTGGCGGAGAAGATGGATTGGCCGAATTGCTCCATCATTTGCAGCGTCATGAGGACGAATGGAGCGCGGACGTTGGGGGCGACGAAAACGCAATCGGATTTCGCGGCGGGGGCGACCATGAGGAGGGCGGAAAGCATTTGGCTGCTTTCGGTGGCGTCGACGCGGATTTCGCCGCCGGAAAGGCCGCCGCCGCGGATCCGGATCGGGAAAAAGCCGTTGTCGGATTCGATGCGGGCGCCGAGTCCGGCGAGGGCGTCGATCAGGCCCTTCATGGGGCGTTTCCGCATTTGGGGAACGCCGTCGAGTTGGAAATCGCCTTCATCGGCGAGGCAGCAAAAGGCGGTGAGGAAGCGGGCGGCGGTGCCGGCATTGCCGACGTGAATTTGGGCGGAGCGGTTGGGGATTTTGCCGTTTTCGCCCCGGATGCGGATGGTTTCGGCGGCGCGATCGGTTTCCACGGAAAAGCCGAGCGACTGGAGCGCGGTCACCATGATTTCGGTGTCTTCGCTGAAAAGGGCACCTTCGAGCAAGGTTTCGCCGTCGCCCAAAGCCGCGAGAATGAGGGCGCGGTTGGTGATGCTTTTCGAGCCCGGAAGCCGCACGGAAGCGGCAACCGGTTTGGTGAAAGGCAGGATTGGAAGTGGATCGACCATGAGAAGGGAAGAGGAAAAGAAAAAGCGGCCGGAAAGGCGAGACGCAATCGAGTGGGGATTGCGAGGAGCGTTGGCGGAAGGGCTTGATCTCTTACTCTTGCACTGGGTTCTGAGAAATGGCGGTTTGACGGCAAATTGTTTTTCGGGAATCTTCCGGTTGCTTTTTGACCTGCCGGTTTCAGTATTCGAGGCGATGGCATCGGATAGGCTCAAAGGAGTTCAGGATTTTTATGACGTGGTCGTCGTCGGCAGCGGGCTGGGCGGGATGACGGCGGCGAACAGTTTGGCGAAGTGCGGCCATTCGGTTCTCCTGTTGGAGCATCATTATCAGCTGGGGGGATTGGCGACGTGGTTCAAGCGGAAGGGCGGGCATATTTTCGACATTTCGCTGCACGGGTTTCCGGTGGGGATGATCAAGTCGTGCCGGAAGTATTGGACGAAGGAAATCGCGGATTCGATCGTGCAGTTGAAGAATGTGCGGTTCATCAATCCGCAGTTCGATGTTTGGACGACTTTCGACAAGGTGGATTTCATCCGGATTTTGACGGAGGATTTCGGGATTTCGCGGGAAACGGTGGAGCGGTTTTTCGCGACGTTGCGGGCGATGAATTTTTACGATGACGCCGAGCGGACGACGGGGGAGTTGTTTGAGGAATTTTTTCCGGGCCGGGACGATGTGAAGCGGTTGTTGATGGAGCCGATCGCGTATGCGAACGGTTCGACGTTGGAGGATCCGGCGATCACTTTCGGGATCGTTTTCTCGAATTTCATGAGCAAGGGCGTCTATACGTTCACCGGCGGGACGGATGGGCTGGTGAAGAAGATGGTCGCGGAATTGAAGAAGAACGGGGTGGAGATTCGGCGGAGCGCGTTGGTGGAGGAAGTGATTGTCGAGGAGGTCGGCGGGGAAAAGCGGGTAACGGGGGTGCGGGTGAACGGGAGCCGGATCGGTTGCCGGGCGGTGCTTTCGAACGCGAATATCAAGAACACGATTTTCAAGCTGGCGGGGGAGGAGCATTTCGCGCCGGAGTTTTTGCGGGAGGCGGAGGCGGTGCGGTTGAACAGCAGCTCGTGTCAGGTGTATATGGGGCTGAAGCGAGACGAGCGGATTCCGGATATCGGGGATCTGGTTTTTACTTCGGACGCGGAGAAGTTTTCGAGCGGGGAATTGGTGGATTTGCACACGAAGAGCCGGACGTTTTCGATTTATTATCCGGAGGCGCGTCCGGGTCATGACCGGCATGCGATCGTGGCGTCGCTGAATGCGAAATACGATGATTGGACGAATTTGTCGGAGGAGGAATACCAGGCGGAGAAGGAGCGGTTGATCGAGGAATCGCTGGTGAGTCTGGAGCGGTTTATTCCGGATGTCCGGGAAAAGATCGAGCATCTGGAGGCGGCGACTCCGAGGACGGTGAATTATTATACGAGGCATATGGGCGGGACTTCGTTTGGGACGAAGTTCGAGGGGTTGAAGGTTTCGATGGATTTGCCGGATCAGGTGGGCGGACTTTATCACGCGGGGTCGGTGGGGATTATTATGTCGGGGTGGTTGGGGACGATTAACTACGGGGTGATTGTGGCGAACAAGGTGGATAAATATGTGTTCGCGGAGAAGAATGGCGGCGCGGAAAACGCGGCGGCGGGAGCGGAGAAGGTTTCGGAATTATGAGCGCGATTGAGGAAATTTACCGGACGATTCCGCATCGTCCGCCTTTTTTGTTTATCGACGAGATCGTCGAAGTGACCGAGAACGGCGCGACGGCGCGGCGGACGGTGCGGGCGGAGGAGCCGCAATTTGAGGGGCATTATCCGGGGAATCCGATTATGCCGGGGGTGTTGCTTTGCGAGGCGGTTTTTCAGACGGGAGCGGTTTTTCTGGTGAAGAAGATCGCGGAAAATTCGTCGGCGGGGCGGACGCCGGTGTTGACGCGGATCAAGGACGCGCGGTTCAAGAACATCGTGCGGCCGGGAGACGAGTTGACGATCGAGGCGAAGCTGACGGAAACGCTCGGGCAGTTTTACTTTTTGCGCGGGGCGATTTCGGCGGGCGGGAAGAAGATTTTGACGATCGATTTCGGTCTCGCGCTGATCGACGAAACGGCGGGGAAGAAATAGCGCCGGGAATCGCGGAGGGGCGGAGTTTTTTGCAATGAGTTTCCTGAATCTGGAGAACAAGAATATTTTGGTGATGGGCGTGGCGAATCGCAAAAGCGTCGCCTGGCTCGTGGCGAAGACGTTGCGCGAGGAAGGGGCGAACGTGATTTTCAGCGTGCGCTCGCCGGCGCGGCAGGAGTCGGTGCGGAAGCTGTTGGGGGAGGATGCGCCGGTTTTCGTTTGCGATGTGGAGCGCGGGGAGGAGATCGAGCGGCTGGCGAAGGATGTGGGGGAGAAGTTTGGGACGATTCACGGGATCGTGCATTCGATCGCGTTCGCGAATTACAGCGAGGGGTGGAAACCGTTTCACGAGACGCGGCGGGAGGATTTTTTGCAGGCGACTTCGATTTCGACGTTTTCGCTGGTGGAAGTGGCGCGGGCGTTTAAGCCGTATTTGGACCGGAAGGCTTCGGTGGTGGCGATCGGGATTTCGTCGCATACGGTGACGGCGGAGAATTATGGATACATGTCGCCGATCAAGGCGGCGCTGGATGGAACGGTGCGTTATTTGGCGAAATCGTTCAGCGCGGATTCGGAGGTGCGGTTTAACACGGTGAATCCGGCGTTGTTGAAGACGAGCGCGTCGGCGGGGATTCCGGGGTATTTGGAGAGTTATCTTTTCGCGGAGAAACTGACGTTCCGGAAACGGGCGTTGGAGACGCAGGAAGTGGCGAATTGCGTGTTGTTTTTGCTGAGCGAACGGTCGAGCGGAATGAACGGAACCGGGATGATTATCGACGCGGGGATGGGGTTGAATCATTTCGATCAGGAAGCGATTCGGTTGGCGATGCGACCGGAGGAAGGGTGAAGCTGGAACTCGGCACTTGAACGCGGGTTTTTAACCACGAATGGACACAAATAGACACTAATGAGGTATGACGTTTTAACGGATGGGGTGTCTGCGCTCTCGGGGGTTTTGAGAGCTATCTTTAGGTTGAATTGATGCGATTTTCGAACGTCGTTGTTGAGTCGTTGGGTTATGCGCTGGCTCCGGATTGCTGGAGTTCGGAGGAGATCGAGCGGAAACTGGAGCCGTTGTATTCGCGGCTGAAATTGCCGGAGGGGCGGTTGGAGTTGATGACCGGGATCCGGGAGCGGCGGTTTTGGAAGGAA
Source organism: uncultured Opitutales bacterium (assembly GCA_964544025.1). GTDB lineage: Bacteria > Verrucomicrobiota > Verrucomicrobiia > Opitutales > T3Sed10-336 > CAZJCL01. Next base: position 7,873 of record CAZJCL010000098.1, read on the forward strand.
GGGACTTTGCCGTCGGACGCGAGCGCGTTGGCGGGGGAGGATTTGCTGGGGAAAACGAAGATCGGGCGGGAGCAAATCGATTTGGTGATTCACGCGGGGGTTTGCCGGGACCGGTTGGAACCGGCGACGGCGGCGTATGTGCATCGGCAGTTGGGGCTCGGATCGCACACGCAGTTTTTGGACGTGTCGAACGCGTGTTTGGGTTTTTTGAACGCGATGGTTTTGGCGGGCGGGATGATCGAGGCGGGGATGGTGAGGTCGGCGTTGATCGTTTCGGGGGAGAACGGGCGTCCGCTGGTGGAGAAGACGATCGAGACGCTGCTTTCGCGGGAATGGACGCGGAAGGAGATTAAGCCGTTTTTCGCGAATTTGACGATCGGATCGGGGGCGGTGGCGGCGATGGTTTGTCATCGTTCGTTGGCCCCGAACGGGGCGCGATTGCTGGGCGGGGTTTCGGAATCGGCGACGGAATTCAACCGGCTTTGCGAAGGGGATACGGCGGAAGGGGCGTTGGAAATGTTGACCGATTCGGAGGAATTGCTGGTGGCGGGAGTGACGGTGGCGCGGAAAACTTGGGAGCGTTTCAAGGAGGAAATGCGATGGACGGAGGAGACGGCGGACCGGGTGATTTGTCACCAGGTGGGATCGATTCACCGGCTGAAATTGTTTGAAACGCTGGGGCTGGATTTGGAGAAGGATTTTTCGACGTTTCCGGAATTCGGAAATATGGGATCGGTTTCGTTGCCGTTTACGCTGGCGAAGGCGGTGGAGGCGGGACGCGTGAAAAAAGGGGAGAAAGTTGCGCTGCTGGGGATCGGGAGCGGGCTTTCGTCGATGATGTTGGCGATGGAATGGTGACGATGAAAAGGACGCCGGAGTTCGACAAGTTGTATCCGTTTCGCGGATATTTTTTGACCGTGGAGCAGGAGCAGTTGCATTATTTGGACGAGGGGAGCGGGGATCCGGTGTTGATGTTGCACGGGAATCCGACTTGGTCGTTTTATTACCGGAATCTGGTTCGGGATTTGCGGGGGCGGTTTCGGTGCGTGGTGCCGGATCATATCGGGTGCGGATTTTCGAGCAAGCCGGAGCATTATCCTTACACTTTGTCGCGGCATATTTTGAACGTGGAGCGGCTGGTGGAGGATCTGGATTTGCGGAAGATTACGCTGGTGGTTCACGATTGGGGCGGGGCGATCGGGATGGGTTTCGCGGTTCGGAATCCGGAGCGGATTGCGCGTATTGTGGTGTTGAATACGGCGGCGTTTTTGTCGCAGCGGATTCCGTGGCGGATCAATATTTGCCGGGTGCCGGGATTGGGGGCTTTGATTATTCGCGGGATGAACGGGTTCGCGGGGCCGGCGGTTTTCATGGCGACGAAGCGGCCGGGGGGATTGCCGCGGGAGGTGGCGCGGGGGTTTTTGTTGCCGTATCGGAGTTGGGGAAACCGGGTGGCGAATTTGCGGTTTGTGCAGGATATTCCGCTGAGTCCGCGTCATCCGACGCATCCGGTGCTGGCGGAGATCGAGAGCAAGTTGTCGCTGTTTCGGGATACGCCGATGCTGATTTGCTGGGGCGG
>CAZJCL010000099.1:0-6153 GCA_964544025.1 uncultured Opitutales bacterium
TGTGTCACGTGGCCTCCGCGTTTATTCCAGCCAGTGTTCCAGGAATTCGTAGGATTCTTCGCGGATTGGGGTGGGGAAGTCGTGTTGGGCGTTGGGGTAGGCGATGCGGAGTTTTTCGGGGACGTTGTGGAGTTCGTAGATGGCGCGGATTTTCGGGGCGGCTTTTTCGACTCCGCGCCAGTCGAAGTTGTGGTCGTGGAGAGGGGAGTTGGAAAAGAAGGCGGCCGGGGCGAGGGCGGCGACGAGTTCGTAGAAATCGAAGGGGACTTTGTCGGGGTCGAGTTGGTAGCGGTCGCGGATCGCGGGGAAATAGCGGTCGCTGGTCCAGCCTTTGAGGTTGCCGCCGTAGTAGTCGTGGAAGGGCGTCCAGCCGCAGCTGGAAACGATTACTTTGATTCGCCGGTCGAAAAGCGCGGTGAAGATCGCGTTGTGGCCGCCGAGGGAGTGGCCGATGACGGCGATCTTTTCGGGATCCACTTCCGGAAGTGAAACCAGTAGATCGACGGATCGCATGTGGTTCCAGATTCCTTTCATCGCGCCGGATTCGTAACGGTCGGCGGCGAAGTCGTAGCCGGCGTAGTCGCCGAAGGAGGGGTAATCGGGGGCGAGGACGACGTATCCGAGTTCGGCGAGTTCGCGGGCGTAGGCGCGGTTGGGGCGTTCGCTCTGGCCGTCGACGATTTTTTTCCCGAGCGCGCCGGTGGGGTGAAGGGCGAGGATGCCGGGCCGTTTTTCGCCGGGAGCGAGGTTTTTGGGCAGATAGAGAAACGCGGGAGTTCGATCGCCGGGTTCGGAGGCGAAGGTGATGGTTTTGCGGATGCAAGTATTCGTTTCGTGGATTTCGGTGACGCGGATGTCGAGATCGGGCAGGTTTTCGCGGGACGGCAGGGGGCCGGCGGCTTCTTCGAAACCGGCGACGATGGCCGCGCGGCGTTTTTGCCAATCTTCCAGGCTGCGGATTGGTTGGGGTTTTCCGGTTTCGCCGGGAAACCAGTCGAGCGATTGGTGGGAAGGGTGCGACTGTTCGCTTTGGGCGGAGGCGGGGGAAGTGGAGAGAAGGAGCGCGGCGGCGAGGAGGCAAAGGAAGATTCGGGAAGAAAGAAGACCGGTGGAAGAACGCATGGTGGAGGGGAGAATTGGCAGGAACGATCCGGTAGGGTCAAACTTTTTGGTTACATAAACATGCTGTGATTTCGAGTTCAATTTCCGCTTGCGGTTTGTGAGGCGTTTCTGTTGCATCGCCGGGACAATTCCTTCGTCTTCCCTGTCTTAGCGATCTCTCTTTTCTCTAACCCAAACCGACACCCTATTATGAAAAATACCCGATGGTTACCCGCGGCCTTTTGTTCGGTCGCGTTCTTCAATGTCGCGCTCGCCGATCCCACTTTCGGCGAATTGCTGTATTCCGATCCGTTCAACACGGAATCCGCCAACAAGGACAGTGTCCAGCAGGGGGACTGGTATATCGTCAATGAAGGGATCAACCGGTTGGTGAACTGGGATCCGAATCTGGAAGAGTGGCAGGTGGATTTCGGATGGGATTATAGTGATCTGGGAATTCCGCCGGCGCCGAGCGGAGAGGATGGGGAAACGCGCGGTTTGCGGCTTTCGGCGAACCGGTATCCGAATATTCCGGACGGGACTTCCGGGACAAGTTACGCGCTGACGGTGATTTTGAAAGAGGAGGATTCGTCGGGGGCGAACATGTTTACCGGGGATTACGCGGTGACGTTCGATATGTGGGTGAACTATAATGGTCCGCTCGGTCCGGATGAGACGGATCTGACTCGCGGAGTCGGCGGGCCGGGATCGACGCATTTCGCGACTTTCGGGGTGGGACTCGATCAATTCGCGACGCATCCGCAGCGTTACCAGCCGGTTTTCAATCCGGATTTCAACGAGAACCCTTCGAAAGGGGCGTGGTTCGCGATCGCGTTTGAAGGGCAGAATCTGTTCGACTTCCGGGTACACAAAGGCTCGGTGGGGCAACGGGCGGACAGCGGCCAGTTTTACGCGGCGGACACGCAGGCGAGCGCGGGAGTTCTGGATGCGCGGGATGCGCGTCAACCGTATTACGCGGAGGTGATGCCGGGAGTGGTGGCGGCGCCGCCGGAGCAGTTGGCGATGTGGTCGGCGCAGATCGGCAGAACTCCGCCGGGAACGCCAGCGTTTGCGTGGAACACGGTGACGATCAAGCGCCGGGGTGGTTTGACCGATCCGGAGTTTCCGTACCTGGGGACGTTTGCGACGGTGACGTGGGAGATCAACGGGAAGCCGATTGTGACGCTGGATCCGCGCAAGGGATCGAACGACGCGAATGGCGACAACGCGGATTTGGCGAACTTCACGACGGAAGGACGGATTTTTCTCGGGGTTTACGATTTCATTGCGTCGATCGTCGATAATCCGGACGCGCATTTCGTGCTTTACGACAATTTGCGGGTGTACGAGCTGTTGCCGGAGTTGGAGGGCGGTTACGACGTTTGGGCGGAGCAATTGCCGAGCGGAGACCGGGGTCGCGACGCGGATCCGGATGGAGATGGAATCCGGAATCTGGTGGAATACGCGCTCGGGCTGAATCCGCAGTCGGCGGATGTCGCGGGATTGCCGGTGGGCGCGGTGGAAGATGGCTTTTTGACGCTGAACGTGTCGAAAAACGCCGAGGCGCTGGGGATCGATTATGTGGTGGAGGTTTCGGGCGATCTGGTGAATTGGGAATCCGGTGCCGGATTTACGACGGAACTGGAAAACACCGATTCGGTTTTGCGGATTCGCGACAACGCGGAGTGGACCGGGGCGGATCGACGCTTCATCCGGTTGCGCGTGGTGGAGACGAATTGAGTTAAAAATTACGAAGGGGCCTTTTCGAAGGCCCCTTTTTTTATGGACGGTTTATGATCGGCTGGACGAAGGAGCGGATTTTCGGGGCGGGACGGCGGAAGTCGCCTGATGTAGTTTTCGCTGCAATACAAGGCTGAGGGGCAGGGGCGGCGAGAACGGCCCCACCGGCTTGGAAGGCATTCTCCGGCAGTTCGTAAGGAAAACGCTCAGAACCACTTCAGGGCGGCCCCAGTTGTGAACGATCGCCGGTTTTAGTATTCTCTTGGCATAGAACGCGCCGTTGGACAGCAGACGGGAAGACGGCGGAAAACCCAAACATTTCACTTCTCGAACCCATGGACAAAAAAGCCCGACTCAAACTCATCCGGAAAGCCTACTACGACACTCGCAGGAAGCGGCGACAGTTGACGCCGAAGTCCTGGCAACTGATCAAGGAGCTGCGCGAGGAGAGCGAACTTTCCGACGCGGCGGATGTGGTGGTCGATTTTCACGACGAGGATATTCAGGAGGAAATGAGCCTGATGGGGACGCACCGGCGGGTGAACGATTTTGAAAGCGATTGGGACATGTCGCGGTATTACGATACGAACGCGGCTCCCGAATCCTTGTATTTTCAGGGCTCCAGGCACCTGAACTGAGGCAGCAACCGCAAGAGAGAGAAGGAAGAGACGGGGTCGGCAGAAAACATCTGCGGCGGACCCCGTCTTTTTTTGCGATGGAGAATCGGATTTCGGGAGTAAAATCGGCGATCTTGCGCTGAGCTGTTTTGGGCGTCTTACTGAATCGCATGGCCAATGAAGCTGCTGCTGTTCCGTCGGTTGAGGTGAAACTGGATTTCGCGGCGCGGGTGAATTTCGCGTTTCAGCAGAACGGGATTCCGGTGATCCGGCGGCTGGAGATTCGGAATGTTGCGGACGCGGATCTGCGGGAGGTCGTTTGCCGGATTTCGGCGAATCCGGGTTGGGCGGAGGATTTGGAGCAGCGGATTTCGGTGGTTCCGGGGAAGACGGATTACGTGTTGACGGATCTTCCGTTGCGGCTGGATCTGGATTATCTGGCGTCGCTTTCGGAGCGGGTTCGGGGGGAAATCCGGCTGGAGGTTTCGGCGGAGTTCGCGGCGGGGCGGGAAACGGTTTTCGCGGAGACGTGGGCGGTGGAGGTTTTCGCGTTTGATGAATGGACGGGATTGGTTTCGTTGCCGGAAATTTTGGCGGCGTTTGTGACGCCGAATGTGGCGGCGGTGGAGCGGTTGCTGGGGCGGACGGCGGATTTGTTGAAAGAGAGAACGGGGGAGAGCGCGCTTAACGGGTATCAGACGAAGAGCAAAAAGCGGGTGTACGAAATCGCGGCGTGCGCGTTTGAGGCGGTGCGGGAGATGGGGATTCGTTACAGCAATCCGCCGGCGAGTTTCGAGTCGTCGGGGCAGCGGGTGCGTTTTCCGGAACGGATTGGGGAAACGCGGTTGGCGACTTGTTTGGATCTTTGTTTGTTGTTCGCGTCGGTTTTGGAGCAATCGGGTTTGCGGCCGCTGATTTTGATGCACCAGGGGCACGCTTACGCGGGTTGCTGGCTGGTGGAGGAGAGTTTCGCGGAGCCGGCGGTGGACGATTTGCAGAGCATCCGGAAGCGGGTGGAGCTGGACGAGATTTTGTTGTTTGAGACGACGTTGGTTTGCGAGGGAAACGGTTCCGGTTTCGAAGCGGCGGTGGGGGCGACGCGTCCGCATTTGGGGTGCGACGAGATTTTTCGGTATGCGATCGATGTGTTTCGGGCGCGGGCGTCGGGGATTCGGCCGTTGCCGTTGCGGCGGGGAGAGGCGGCGGTGGATTTGGCGGACGCGGCGCGGGCGGAGGTTCCGGTGGCGGCGGTTTCGGCGGATCGGATCGCGGCGCGGGAATTTTGGGAGGAGGCGGAGATGCCGGCGGAAATGGGCGGCGAGGGAAACCGGATCGATCATTGGAAGCAGCAGTTGCTGGATCTGACGTTGCGGAACCGGTTGCTGAATTTTCGGGAAACGAAGCAGACGATTCCGCTGGTTTGCCCGGATCCGGATCAGTTGGAAAACGAGTTGGCGGAGGAGCGGAGTTTTACGATCAAGGAGCAGAGCCGGTTGATGGCGGGATTCGATCCGCGGAATTTCGCGTTGCGGCCGGGCGCGGAGGGGGAAGATCCGGTGGCGGCGCATTTGGCGGAGGAGATGCGGGCGCGGCGGTTGCGGAGTTCGTTGACGGAGGCGGAGCTGTCGCGGCGTTTGCTGGATTTGTATCGGCGGGCGCGGCTGGAGATGGAGGAGAGCGGGGCGAACACGTTGTATTTGGCGCTCGGATTTTTGGAGTGGAAGGAGACGAAGGAGAGCGAGCGGACGTTTCGCGCGCCGATTTTGCTGATTCCGGTGCGGCTGGAGCGGAAGTCGGTGCAGCAAGGTTTCACGCTGAAGCGTTACGACGAGGACGCGATCGTGAACGTGACGTTGCTGGAGCTTTTGCGGCGGGATTTCGAGCTGGAGATTCCGGGGGTGAATCCGCCGCCGGAGGACGAGGCGGGGGTGGATGTGGCGAAAGTTTTGCGGCTGTTTCGTCAGGCGGTGAAGGAGATGACCGGGTGGGAAGTGCATCGGGAGGTTTGGCTGGCGCAGTTTTCGTTCAACAAGTTTTTGTTGTGGAAAGATCTGAACGACCGGGTGGCGATGCTGACGAGAAACGAGGTGGTCGATCATCTGGTGAACCGGCCGGGGCAGGCGTTTCCGGAGGAAGGGGAAACGGTGCGGGAGGAGGAGTTGGACGAGCGGGTTTCGTATGCGGAAACGTTTTGTCCGGTGAGCGCGGATTCGTCGCAACTGGCGGCGATCGTGGCGGCGGCTTCGGGGAAGAATCTGGTGTTGCACGGACCGCCGGGGACGGGGAAATCGCAGACGATCACGAACCTGATCGCGCATTCGCTGGCGCTGGGGAAACGGGTTTTGTTTGTGGCGGAAAAGCGGGCGGCGCTGGAGGTGGTGCATCGGCGGCTGAGTCAGATTGGGCTGGGGCCGTTTTGCCTGGAATTGCATTCAAACAAAGCGGGGAAGGGGGAGGTTTTGCGTCAGTTTGGGGAGGCGCTGGATTTCGTGGAAACGCGTTCGCCGGAGGAATGGGAGACGCTGGCGAAGAAGCTGGAGGCGGCGCGGGAGGAGTTGAACGGGTATGTGCGGGAGTTGCATCGGAAGTATCCGAACGGATTGAGCGCTTACGATTGTTACGCTTGGTTGATCGCGCGGGAGGAGGGGGTGTATTCGGCGGATGGGGACGCGGAGCCGTTGCGGATGGAGGGAAT
>CAZJCL010000099.1:6253-9407 GCA_964544025.1 uncultured Opitutales bacterium
GCTGGGGGTGGTTTTGGCGGAGGCGGATCGGGAGCGGTTGGGGGATTTCGTGGAGTTGTGCGGGTTGCTGGTGGATGCTCCGGCGCTGCCGTCGGAATTCGCGGAGAAGGGGGATTGGCGGAGTTTTCGGGAGCGGGCGGCGGAATGGGTGGCGGCCGGGCGGGCGCGGGACGCGGGGCGGGAGACGTTGCGGGATTTTGATTTGGAGAGGTTGCGGGTGTTTGATGTGGGGGCGTTGCGGGAAAGGTTTTCGGCGACGGAGAAGGAGACGGGATTTTTGGCGGGGATTCGGCGGTGGTTTTTGTTGAAGCCGGTGCGGGCTTTGCGGCGGAAAGGGACGGGGAAATGGCGGAGCGAGGAGGCGGCGGAATTTTTCGGGGAGGCGGAGAATTGGCGGGTCGCGGATCGGACGGTGGCGGAAGCGGAGGCGGCGGCGGGCGAGCGGCTGGGGGAAATTTGGGCGGGCGGGGAGGCTGATTGGGATCGGGTGGAGTCGGTTTTGCGGTTTGGGGACGATTTGCATTTTCTGATCGAGCGGCTGGCGGAGGGGAATGTGGATGCGTTGCTGGAGATGCGCGGAAAGATCCGGCGGTTGTTGAGCGTTGCTCCGGAGTTTCTGGCGGCGGGGAAGGGACTGGCGGAGAGTTTGCGGAAGGCGGGGGAAAGCTGGGAAGCGGTGGCGCGGGCGGAGGCGGATTTTCGGGAGCGGCTGGAGGTGGACGAGGCGGTGGAATCGGAGGGTGGCGGGTTTTTGGAGCGGATGCGGGATTTGGCGGGGCGGGTGAAGGCGCATCGGAAGGATTTGCAGAATTGGTGTCGTTGGCAGCAATCGGTTCAGGAGGCGGAGGCGGCGCAGTTGGGGGCGTTGTTGCGGGCGGTGGAGCGGGGGGATTTGGCGCTGGAGGATTTGCGGGCGGCGTTTGAGCGGGGATATCGGGAGAATTTTGTGCGGCGGTTGATCACGATTTCGGAGACGTTGCGGGAGTTTTGGGGAGAGGAGCATGAGGAGCGGGTGAGGGCGTTTAATGAGTTGGACGAGCGGTTTACGCGGTTGACGGCGGAGGCGGTGACGGCACGGCTGGCGGGGGAGTTGCCGCGGGCGCGGAAGGAGGAGTGTCCGCGAAACACGGAGTTGGGGATTTTGCAGCGGGAACGGGTGAAGCGGGCGCGGCATAAACCGGTGCGGCGATTGTTCAGCGAGATTCCGAATATTTTGCCGAAGTTGAAACCGTGTTTTCTGATGAGTCCGCTTTCGGTGGCGCAATATCTGGACGCGGGGCAGGATAATTTCGATTTGGTGGTGTTCGACGAGGCTTCGCAGATTCCGGTTTGGGACGCGGTGGGGGCGATTGCGCGGGGGAAGCAGGTGGTGATCGTGGGGGATCCGAAGCAGTTGCCGCCGACGAATTTTTTCGCGCGGGTGGACAGCGACGAGGAGGCGATCGACGACGGGTTGGTGGTCGATCTGGAGAGTATTTTGGACGAGTGTTTGGGATCGGGATTGGCGGTGCATCATTTGCGGTGGCATTACCGGAGCCGGCGGGAAGGGTTGATCGCGTTTAGCAACCGGCATTATTACGAGAACCGGTTGCATACGTTTCCGTCGCCTCACGCGGCGAATCCGGGAGTGCGGCTGGTGGCGGTGGAGGGATTTTACGACAAGGGGAAATCGCGGACGAATTTGGCGGAGGCGGAGGCGATCCGGGCGGAGGTGGTTCGGCGGTTGAGGGATCCGGAGTTGGCGGGGCAGTCGATCGGGATCGTGACGTTCAGTCAGGCGCAGCAGACGCTGGTGCAGGATAAACTGGACGAGGCGCGGCGGGAGTTTCCGGAGTTGGAAGCGCATTTCGGGGAGGAGGCGGAGGAGCCGGTTTTTGTGAAGAATCTGGAGAATGTGCAGGGGGACGAGCGGGATGTGATTCTGTTTTCGGTTTGTTATGGGCCGGATGGGAATGGGCGGGTTTCGATGAATTTTGGGCCGTTGAACCGGCCGGGAGGGGAGCGGCGTCTGAATGTGGCGGTGACGCGGGCGAAGCGGGAGATCGTGGTGTTTTCGACCTTGCGGGCGGATCAGATCGATTTGGCGCGGACGCGGGCGAAGGGGGTGGAGCATTTGAAGAATTATCTGGAATACGCGGAGCGGGGGCCGCGGGCGCTGGCGGGGATTTCGGAGGCGGATGGGGCGTCGGAGGAGCGGGAGGGGCTTTTTGAGGACGAGGTGGCGCGGGTGTTGCGGGAGGCGGGATTTGCGGTGGAGGCGCGGGTCGGGTGTTCGGGGTATCGGATCGATTTGGCGGTGGTGGCGCCGGGGGAACCGGAGCGGTATTTGTTGGGGATCGAGTGCGACGGGCGGACTTACAATCGGGCGGCGACGGCGCGGGACCGGGACCGGTTGCGGAGGTCGGTGTTGGAGGGACTGGGGTGGCGGATTCACCGGGTGTGGTCGACGGATTGGTGGCGCGACCGGGAGGCGGCGGGGGCGCGTTTGGTGGAGGTGGTGAGGAAGGCGGCGGAGGAGTTCGCGGCGGGGGAAAGGGAGGCGGCGGGCGCGGGGGCGGGTGTTTCGGGAGGAGAGTATCCGGAGGGTGGAGACGGTGGGGTTCAGGTGAATGAAGACGCCGTGGAGTACGGAACTGAGGGAGGGGAGAAGCCGGAGCGTTTTGCGGGAGCGGTGGCGGATGTTTCGGGAGGGGAAGGGCGGGAACGGAGGTATCCGGAAATTGAGTGGGAGGAGCAGTCGCCGCCGGAAGCGTTTTATGAAGCGGGGACGATGCCGAGGATCCGGGAGAGGATGGGGCGCATTATTGAAAGGGAAGGGCCGTTGACGGAGACGCTTTTGGTGCGGCGGGTGATGGAGGAGTGGCGGTTCAGCCGGAGTGGCGCGCGGATTCGGGAGGTGTTGGGGCGGTGTTTGCCGGGGGAGTTGGCGAAGACGCGTCAGAACGGGGAGGCGGTTTATTGGCCGGAGGCTTTGGTGCCGGAGGATTTCGCGATCTATCGGGTTCCAACGGGGCAGGCGGCGAGCCGGAGAAAGGCGGAGGAGATTCCGGTGGAGGAAATCGGGAACGCGATTCTGGAGATTCTGGAGCGTTATTTGAGTTATCCGCGGGAGGATTTATTGCGGGAGGCGGCGCGGAAGTTCGGGATTGGGCGG
>CAZJCL010000100.1:0-9343 GCA_964544025.1 uncultured Opitutales bacterium
GGGGATTTGGCGGAAGAATCGCTTCTTTCGTTCGCCATGGATCGCGGGAATGTTTCCGGGATTCGGTGATCCTTTGTCGCGATCCACATGGCGGCGGAGGGAAAGGTGGTTTCGGGGTAGCGGCAGTTCGCGCGGGGTTTCTTTGATTAACTCTTGCCATGCCGAAACATCCCGTTTTCATCTTTTTGTTTCTGTCGTTGGACGGATGCCGGTTCTGGCTTACTGTTCGCTGATGGGAAGAATGCCCGGAAGCGGTTGCGCCGCATGACTCCTCAATCGAGGCGGTTCTCCGGGAGGAAAATCGCAGAATAAAGGTTTAAAAATGGCTGTTAAAGTTGGAATCAATGGTTTCGGGCGCATCGGGCGACTCATTTTCCGCTCGATCGTCGAGCAGGGTTTGCTTGGCAAGGATGTGGAAGTGGTCGCGATCAACGATCTCGTTCCCGCCGACAACCTCGCTTACTTGTTGAAATACGACTCCACTCAGGGCCGCTTCGATGGAACTGTTTCGAGCGAAAAGTCTTCCTCCTCGGCGGCGGACGACGACGTGCTGGTGGTGAACGGAAAGAAGATCCGGGTGCTGGGCGTGAAGGAAGGTCCGGCGGCGTTGCCGTGGAAGGATCTGGGCGTCGAGCTGGTGCTGGAGTGCACGGGTTTGTTCACCAGCGCGGAAAAGTCGAAGGGACACTTGGACGCGGGCGCGAAGAAGGTAATCATCTCGGCTCCGGCTTCGGGCGATCTGAAGACCGTGGTGGTCGGGGTGAACGAAAGCACGATCACGAAGGAGGACCACATCATTTCGAACGCTTCCTGCACGACGAATTCGCTGGCGCCGGTGGTGAAGGTGTTGCTGGAGCAATTCGGGATCGAGGAAGGTTTGATGACGACGGTTCATGCCTACACCGCGACCCAGAAAACGGTGGACGGTCCTTCGCGGAAGGATTGGAAGGGCGGACGCGCGGCGGCGATCAACATCATCCCGTCGAGCACGGGCGCGGCGAAGGCTGTTGGTCTCGTGCTTCCGGAAGTGAAGGGGAAGTTGACCGGGATGTCGTTCCGCGTGCCGACGGCGACGGTTTCGGTGGTGGATTTGACGGTTCGTTTGTCGAAGGACACGAGCTACGAGGAAATCTGCCAGAAGATGAAGGAAGCGGCGGAAGGCCCGTTGAAGGGAATTCTCGCTTACACGGATGACGAAGTGGTTTCGTCGGATTTCATTCATTGCCCGGCTTCGTCGATTTTCGACGCGGGCGCGGGGATCGGTTTGAACAGCCGTTTCTTTAAGCTGGTGACCTGGTACGACAACGAGTGGGGTTACAGCAACCGTTGCGTGGACCTGTTGAAGAAGGTCAGCACGCTTCTGTAAGTTTTAGGGTAACGAACCCGCTTTTCCGCCAGGGAGAGCGGGTTTTTCATTTGGGTATTGCGGCCGCGGTTTCGGCGGATCGCGAAGGAGAGAGATTTTCAATGGGCAAGATTAAGACGATCAAGGATATCGATGTAGCCGGAAAACGGGTACTGGTGCGCGTGGATTTCAACGTGCCGTTCGATCAGAACGGGAAAATTTCGGACGATACGCGGATTCAGGGGGCGTTGCCGACGATCAAGTATTTGCTGGAGCAAAAGGCGAAGGTGATTCTGGTGAGTCATCTGGGGCGGCCGAAGGGGAAGGTCGATTCGAAGTATACGCTTCGTCCGGTCGGACAGGCGTTAGTGGAGATTTTGCGGCGTCCGGTGCTTTTTCTGGAGGAATCGACCGGGGCGAAAGTCGAGGACGCGATCGGGCAGATGCCGGGGGATTCGGTGATTTTGCTGGAGAACATCCGGTTTCATCCGGGGGAGGAGAAGAACGACGAGGAGCTGGCGAAGGCGCTGGCGCGGTTGTGCGACGTTTACGTGAACGACGCTTTCGGGACGGCCCACCGGGCGCACGCTTCGACGGAAGGGGTGGCGCGGTTTGTGGAGACGAGGGTGGCGGGATTGTTGATGGAGCGGGAACTGGAGTTTCTCGGCGACAAGACCGCGAATCCGGAGAAGCCGTTTGTCGTGATTTTGGGCGGCGCGAAAGTGAGCGACAAAATCAGCGTGATCAACCGGCTTTTGGAGAAGGCGGACGCGATTTTGATCGGCGGCGCGATGGCGTATACGTTTCAGCTCGCGCAGGGACGGAAAGTCGGAAAAAGCCTTTCGGAGCCGGACAAGGTCGATGTGGCCAAGGCGGCGTTGGAAAAGGCGAAGGAGCGCGGGGTGAAATTCCTTTTGCCGGTGGATAATCTGATCGTCGATTCGATCGACTTCGGCGCTGGGAAAGTCGGGAATACCGATTTCACGCAGGAAGGGTCGGACATTCCGGAAGATTGGGAAGGGGTCGATATCGGTCCGAAAACCGTCGAGCTTTTCAAAAAGGAGATCGCCGGAGCGAAGACGATTTTGTGGAACGGGCCGATGGGGATTTTCGAGATCGACGCCTGTTCGAAAGGAACCTTCGCGGTGGCCGAAGCGGTGGGCGCGAACCGGGATTGCACGTCGATCATCGGCGGCGGCGATTCGGTGAAGGCGGTTAAAAAGAGCGGCCAGGACGGGAAGGTGAGCTTCATCAGCACCGGCGGCGGCGCGAGTCTGGAGTTTCTGGAAGGAAAGGAACTGCCGGGCGTGGCTGTTTTGGATACGCATTGATCGCCGTTCGCGGATTTGGGGCGGCGCGGGAAAACGGTTTTTTCCGCGCCGCATCCGGCGAATCGCCGACGCGTTTGGCCGGGAAACTTTATTAACTGCTTTTCATTCCACCCCGTTCGCCATTTACTCGATTTTTACCATGCGGAAATTTCTGATTGCCGGAAACTGGAAGATGAACAAGAACGCCGCCGAGGCGCGCGATTTGGCGGCCGAGATCGTGCAGGGGGTCGGTCAGCAGCATGAGGTGGAGGTGCTGATTTGCCCGCCGTTCACGGCTTTGGAAAGCGCGGCGCGGGCGATCGAGAGTTCGGGGGTGAAGCTGGGGGCGCAGAACATGCATCCGGAAGCGAGCGGCGCTTACACGGGGGAGATTTCGGCGGAGATGTTGCGGCATCATTTCGCGACGTATGTGATTTTGGGGCACAGCGAGCGTCGGAGCTATTTTCAGGAGAGCGATGAGTTTATCAATCAGAAGGTGGTGGCGGCGTTGAAGAGCCGTTTGAAGCCGATTCTTTGCGTGGGGGAAACGCTGGAGGAACGGGAAAACGGGACGACGTTTTCGGTGGTGGAGAAGCAGGTGAAGGAGGGATTGGCGAATGTCGCGGCGGATCAGGCGGAATCGGTGGTGATCGCGTACGAGCCGGTTTGGGCGATCGGGACCGGGAAAACGGCGACGCCGGAGCAGGCGCAGGAAGTACACGCGTTTATCCGGAAGCAGTTGGAAACGTTGCTGGGCGGCGCGGCGGCGGGGCGGGTGCGGATTCTTTACGGCGGCTCGATGAAACCGGCGAACGCGCAGGAGTTGATGGGCCAGCCGGATATCGATGGCGGTTTGATCGGCGGCGCGGCGTTGGAAGCGCGGTCGTTTTTGCAGTTGGTTTCGATCGCGGCGGGTATTCGGAAATAGGGTCCGGGGGACCGCTTTGGCGGGATTACGAACCTTGGGGGATTTCGAGGGCGGGTTTTTTTTATTATGAAGTTTTTGGCTCGGGTTTTCCTTGGTTCGTTTTTTTTACTTTCGTCGTCGGCTCTTATTGGGGCCGAGACGGATTTTGAGGAGTTGTTCGAATCGCGGATTCGGTCGGTGGTGGCGGTGGAGTATTTCGTGGAGACGGAAATCGACCGGCGTCCGGCGACGGAATTGGGAATCGTGGCGGATGATGACGGGTTGATCGTGATGCAGGATTATGCGGTGCCGGGATGGATTCCGCCGGGGCAGTTGAAGGAGTTCAAGGTGTTTCCGCTGCGGAGCCGGGATGAGTTTTCGGCGGTTTACCTGGGGCAGGATACGTTGACGGGCTGGCATTTTCTGCGGGTGGAGGATCCGGAGTTTCATGAACGGGCGACGCCGGTGACGAGTTACGAGACGGCGCGGCCGCGGCTGGGGCAGGAGGTTTGGGGGTTCGCGGTGATGGATAAGGATTTCGATTTCGAGCCGTATTTCATCGTGAGCCGGTTTTCGCTGATGCGGGATTTGCCGCGGGATGTCGGGTTTTCGGTGGCGGAGGTGGCGAGTCCGGGGTCGCTGATCTTCGCGGCGGACGGAGCGTTGCTCGGTTGGGCGACGACGAGTTTTTTGCGGGAAGGGCTTTTGCATGTCGGCGAGGAACGGGTGCCGGTGGCGCTGCAGGGGACGCGGGAATCGGGCAGTTTTTTGCCGGCGGATGAGGTTTTGCCGTTTTTGGACCGGGTGCCGGCCGATCCGGAGGAACGTCAGGTGCCGTGGGTGGGGGTGCTGGGGATGCAGTCGGTGGAGCGGGAATTGGCGAGGTTTATGAATCTGGAGGGGAGCGGGGTGGTTTTGAGCGAAATCGTGGAAGGATCGCCGGCTTCGGAGGCGGATTTGCAGCGGGGGGATGTGGTGGTGGCGATCGACGGGGAGCCGATTCCGGTTTTTCGTCCGCACAGCAGTTCGCCGGAATACGTGCAGTTGCAGGTGTTGAAAAAGGCGCCGGGGGATACGGTGAGTTTTACGGTTCGGCGGGGAACGGAGACGCTGGAGCGGGAGGTGACGATCGGGGTGCAGCCGCCGACGGTGCGGGAAGCGCGGCGCGAGTATTTTTCGAAGATCGGATTTACGGCGCGGGAATTTTTGCTTTTCGATGGAATGGCGCGGCGGGTGGGGCCGGAGCCGGAGCGGGGGCTGGTGGTGCAATTTGTGCGTCCGAACAGTCCGGCGGACAGCAGCGGTTTGCGGATCGGCGACTGGATTCAGGAGGTGGATGGGACGCCGGTTTCGGAATACGCGGAGGCGATTCCGTTGCTGAAGAATGCGGAGGAGAGCGAGGGGCGGCGCGAGGTGGTTTTGTTGGTGAACCGGCAGAATGAGACCTCGGTGATTCGGGTTCGGATGCAATGACGGGGGAATTTTAGATTTTAGATTTTAGATTTTAGATTTTGGATTGAGGGGGGCTCTGGAAGGGGTTGAAGACTTCGCTCTTACCTTGAAGGAAGGATTTATTTTTTCGGGAGGATTTTGGAGAGAATGCGGGCGGCGAGTCCGAGCGATTTTCGGCGTCCGTGGTTTCCGCCGCGCTGGCGGAGGAGGTCGGCCATTTGGTGGCGGCCGAACATGGAGGCGTAGATTAGCGGGGTGCTGCCGCCGCCGTTGTCGGCGTTGACGTCGGCTCCTGCGTCGAGAAGGAGGCGGGCGATTTCGAGGTAGCCTTTGAAGGCGACGCCGCCGAGAGGCGTTTGGCCGCGATTGTTACGGCGGTCTACGTCGGCGTGGAAACGGAGGAGGAGACGGGTGGCTTCGGCGTTTCCGTTGTAGGCGGCGAGCATGAGGAGGGTGTTGCCTTTGGAGTCGGCGAGATTGACCGGGAGTCCGGCGGCGAGCATCGGTTCGAGGGATTCTGCGTCGCCGCGGCGGGCGAAATCGAGGGCGAGGAGTTGGAGTTCGGCGTAGCGCTTTTCCTCTTCGGGGGTCGGTTGGTAGTTGTCGGTCATGGCGGGAAAGGGAGACGAAAAATCCCCGTTCCGCGATGGAACGGGGATTGGGGTGGAGACGGTTAAACCTTAGGCGGTTGCCATCGGCGCGGTCGGATCTTCGATTCCGAGGGCGCGGGCGACGCCTTCCGCGTAGGCCGGATCGGCTTTGCGGAAATGGGCGAGCTGACGGTGGACAATTTCGAGGGGAACGCCGGCCATCGCGGCGGCGATGTTTTGGAAGAGGCGTTCCTTTTCCTCAGCCGAGAAGAGACGGAAGAGATTTCCGGGCTGGGTGTAATCGTCGTTGCCTTCGCGGTGGTTGTAGCGGTCGGCGTCGCCGGAGATTTTCAGCGGCGGCTCCGCGTGGTCGGGGCTTTGCACCGGGCCGTTGAAGCTGTTGGGTTCGTAGTAGGCGTCGGTCGCGGGCGGGATGTCGAGGCGCATCGGGCCGTCGGAGTGGTAATGGTTGACCTGCGAGCGCGGACGGTTGACCGGGAGCATTTCGTAGTGTGTGCCAACGCGGTAACGGTGGGCGTCGGCGTAGGCGAAGATGCGCGCCTGGAGCATTTTGTCGGGGGAGAAGCCGATTCCTGGAACGATGTTGGACGGGCTGAAGGAGGATTGCTCGACTTCGGCGTGGTAGTTTTGCGGGTTGCGGTTGAGTTCGAGAACGCCGACGTCGATGAGCGGATAATCCGCGTGCGGCCAGACTTTGGTAACGTCGAACGGGTGGTAGGGGACCTTTTCGGCGTCGGTTTCCGGCATGATCTGGATCTTGAGTTTCCAGCGCGGAAAATCGCCGGCTTCGATCGCGGTGAAGAGATCGCGCTGGGCGCTTTCGCGGTCTTGGGCGACGATTTCGGCGGCTTCGTCGTTGGTCAGGTTTTTGATGCCCTGCATGCTCTTGAAGTGGAATTTCACCCAAAAGCGCTCGTTTTTGGCGTTGAGGAAGCTGTAGGTGTGGCTGCCGAAGCCGTGCATGAAGCGGTAGCCGTTGGGGAGGCCGCGGTCGGAGAAGAGAATCGTGACCTGGTGGAGCGATTCGGGGCTGAGCGACCAGAAGTCCCACATAGCGGTGGGGCTGCGGAGGTTGCTTTGCGGATGGCGTTTCTGGGTGTGGATGAAGTCGGGGAACTTCAGCGGATCGCGGACGAAGAAGACGGGGGTGTTGTTGCCGACGAGATCCCAGTTGCCTTCGTTGGTGTAGAATTTGAGGGAGAAACCGCGGACGTCGCGTTCGGCGTCGGCGGCACCGCGTTCGCCGGCGACGGTGGAGAAGCGGAGGAAAACTTCGGTTTCCTTGCCGATCTCGGAGAAGATGTCGGCTTTCGTGTATTTGGTGATGTCGTCGGTGACGCGGAACGTTCCGTAGGCGGCCGAACCTTTGGCGTGGACGGCGCGTTCGGGAATGCGCTGGCGGTTTTGGTGGGCCAGTTTCTCGATGAGCTGATAATCCTGCATGAGGAGCGGGCCGCGCGGGCCGGCGCTCATCGAGTTTTGATTGTCGGCCACCGGGTTTCCGGCGGTGGTGGTCAAGATCCGTTTTTCGTGGCTCATAATGGAAAAGGCCGCGGAAGCTGCCGGGCAATCGGCCCGCTTCCGCGGCTCAGGATGGAGACACCAATTATCGCCGAAAGTGTCAATAGCGATCGGCCGGTTCCGCCCGGGCGCTGGTCTTACTTTTTCCGGTCGTAGAGGAGCTTCAGGTTCGCGAGGGTGCGGCGGAGGGAGGCTTCGTTGGAAACGAAGTTGAAATCTTCTTCCTGCCAATTCCAGGTTTTGCCGAGGACGTGGTGTTGGAGGGGGAGATTCGGGGCGGAGATGGAGACGGAATCGGTGGCGCGGGAAATGACTTGGGCGACCATTTCGGCGTCGGGGTTTCGGGAAAGGCGGGAGACGACGTGGAGGCTTCCGTTTCCGAGGTAAACCTGTTCGATTTCGACCTGCCAGGCGGGGTTGGGGACGGTTATGCTGATGGAGATCGTGCGTTTCATCGGGAGGAGCTGCTGGCATCCGAGAAGGAGGATCGTGACGGTCGCGGTGAAGACGGTGAGCCAAAAACGATTTCGCATGGGGAAAAAAGAAAGCGGTTTGTGGCCGGTGGCAAGAATTACCGGGTTTGGCGAAAAATGGCGGACGGGCTACCTTTCCTGGGTAAAGAAGGTATTTTGGTTACGAACCATTCAACGAAAGGGAGCTATAAAGGATGCAAAAACCGATTGAAATTTCGTTTCGGGGAGTCGAGAGAACGGCCGCGATGGAAAAGCTGATCCGGGAGCAGACCGGGAAATTGGAGCAGGTTGGCGAACACCTGACGAGTGTGCAGGTGACGGTCGAGAAGCCGCAGGAGCATTTGAGTCGCGGGAATCCGTACCGGGTGCGGGTTTTGGCGCACGTGCCGCCGGGACACGATCTGGTGGCGACGCGGGAGCCGGGCGAGGGGGATATGCACGATCCGTTGGACAAGATAATCCGGGAATGTTTTCACGCGCTTTGGCGGCAGGTGAAGGAAGTGAAGCAGCGGCAGCGCGGGACGGTGAAAGTGCATGCGGAGGGTGATTTGGAGGGCGGTCCGCGGACGAGTATCCGGAAATCGGCCTGATTTCGTGCGGCGTGGCGTGGCGGGTTCGCGAATGGGAGGCGAAGGTGAAATGAGGAACGAACGAGAGATTCGGGAACGTCTGAGGACGGCAGCCAACGAGATACTTGCGCGGAACGATGGCGTGCGGGAGGCGATGGCGACGGTCGATCCGACGGGGAATCTGAGTTTCGAGGAGCATGGAACGGAGCGCGAGTTTGACGATGTTTTGGAGCAACTCGGGGACCGGGCGCGGCGGGAGCTGGTGGAGGCGGCCGCCGCGTTCCGGCGGGTGGAGGAGGGGACGTATGGGCGTTGCGGGCGCTGCGGGAAGGAGATTGGGGAGGAGCGGTTGGAGGCGTTGCCGTTTACGGAGTTTTGCGTCCGGTGTGCGGGGGATGGGTAGTTATCGGTTATCGGTTATTGGTTATTAGGTATTTGGGCGTGTAGTATTTTTTGGGGCCATTGGAGCTAGGCACGCGTGGTTCGGGACTTGCCTTGGAAGGATTTCTTCTGCAAATCCTTGTGACGCCTTCCGATTACGTCTCCGATGTCCCGAGCCAACTGCACTTCTTCGTCAACCGCCGACCCCGATTCCGTTTCTTCCCGGTCATCGTCTGCGGTTGAGCAGTTTATCGCGCGATGGACTGGTTCGGGAGCCTCCGAACGTGCGAATTACCAGTCTTTCCTCACCGAGCTCTGCACGCTGCTCGGCGTTTCTCTGCCAGATCCGCACCGGCCCGACGACGAGGAAAACGCGTACGTCTTCGAACGCCGGGTGGCGATGACTCGCGCCGACGGCGACCCGTCCTACGGATACATCGATCTCTACAAACGCGGCTGCTTCGTCTGCGAAACGAAACAAGGTGTTGAGGCCGAAGAGGCTCAATCCCTTTCCGAAGCCGGCCGTCAACGCCAAGCGCGCCGCCGCCGCGGTCACGGACTTCGCGGCTCCGACGCGTTCGACGAGGTCCTCGTCAAAGCGAAAAACCAGGCCGAGCGCTACGCCCGCTCCCTTCCGGCAAGCGAGGGACGTCCGCCGTTTCTCATCGTCGCCGACGTCGGCCATTCGATCGAACTTTACTCGGAATTCACCCGCTCCGGCGGCATCTACACGCATTTCCCCGATTCCCGCACGTTCCGAATCCGCCTCACCGA
>CAZJCL010000101.1:0-9321 GCA_964544025.1 uncultured Opitutales bacterium
TGGCGGCGCTGGAGGCGGCGGGGTGGCCGGTGGAGGAGGCGAAAATGTATGCTTATGGCCGGGCGATGCGGGAGAACATGCAATTCATGAGGGAGCACTACAAGAATCACGGGGGCGAATATTGGAAACAGTGGCGTGGCCCGGATATGGATTGGGAAGCGCAACGAAAAATGATGGAAGCACAGCAGCGGATACAGGAAGCGGCGGAAGATCTTTTCGGAGAGGAGGGAGGTCCGGCGTTTTTCAGCACGGCGAATGTTCCGCTTCCCCGGGAAAAGGTTCGGGCGGCGGCGATGATTCAGCAGGATTACCAGATGATGCAGATGAAACTGCATCAGGATACGGGTGGCGTGATGTTGACGGAGGATCATAAGGCGCTCGCATTGCTCGAGGAGGAGAAACGGCAGGATTTGGCGGCTATTCTTTCGCCGGAGGAACTTTTTGAGTATGAGGTGCGCACTTCGCAAACGGCGATGGCCCTGCGCCATCAGTTAAACGGGATGGAGCCGACGGAGGAGGAGTTTCGGGAGATTTTCCGGCTTCAGGCGGAGCTGGATCGTCTGGGCGGGAATCGGTTGCAGGGAGCGGACGAGGAGACGAAACAGCGGCATGCGGAAGCGACAACCCAGATGAAGGAGGAGTTGCGGACGTCGCTGGGAGAGGAGCGGTATCGTCAATACGAGCGGAATCAGGACTGGAGTTATGGGCGACTGGTGGGCGTGGCCAAGCGTTTGGATTTGCCGCGGGAGCGGGTGGACGAGGTGTACGATTTGAAGGAATTTACGGAGAATCGGCAGCGGGATTTGCGGCAGAATCGGGAGCTTTCGAGGGAGGAGCGGGAGGCGGCGCTGAAGGCGTTGGGGGAGGAGACGCGGGCGGATTTGAACGAACTTCTGGGAGAGCGGGGCGTGCAATTATACCGGGAGAACGGGGGGCATTGGTTGCATCAGTTGCCGCAATGACTTGGGGATTTTAGATTTTAGATTTTAGATTTTAAGATTGGGGGAGAGGGAGAGGGGGATTTTGGATTTTGGATTTTGGATTGGGGATTGGGGGAGAGGGATTTTTGGAGATTCGAGGTTCGGGGCGACATGTCGCCGCGGATCTAAAAGCGGTGTCTTGCCACCGCACTCCAGAGGCGCGAAAATATTTAGTTTCCTCTTGCAAGGCAAATGAGTGGGGGCATGCTATCTTTCCTTTGCGGTCAATACATTACTCGGCTGGAGCCGCCGCAAGCGTTCCTGTCCAGCCTTCATCAGTAGCGAACCATCAACAGGTTGACGTAAGTCAAACCGCCGGTCGCAGTCCGGGTCGCCAGGAACCGATTCAGACACGCGAACTGGCAACCCTTCCGAATGAGTAACCTAATGGAAGAATTGCTCGCAGAGAGCAATTTCAATAACCTCAAACAGGGAGCAATTGTTCCCGGAATCATCACCGAAATCCGCCAGAATGAAGTTGTTGTCGATATCGGCGGCAAAGCTGAGGGCGTGATTAATGGTAACGAATTTGTCGATCTGGGCGAGCTCCAGCCCGGCTCCCGTATCGATGTTTACCTCGAAAAAGTGGAGGATGTCGGCGGCAACCCGGTTCTTTCCTTCGATAAGGCGGAACAGAAGAAGAACTGGGAAAATATCCTTTCGAAGTGCGAAGAAGGCTCGATCGTGGCCGGCCGGATCAAGGCCAAGGTCAAGGGCGGTCTTATCGTCAATATCGGCGTGGATTCCTTCCTGCCGGCTTCCCAGGTGGACGTGCAGCCGCCGAAGAATCTGGACCAGTATGTCGGCCAGACTTACGACTTTAAGGTTCTGAAGATCAATTTGGATCGGAAGAACATCGTCATTTCGCGTCGCGAGTTGATCGAGGAGCAGCGCCAGCAGAAGCGTCGCGAGCTTCTCGACAGCGTGGCTCCGGGCCAGACCCGTCGCGGCGTGGTGAAGAACATCACGGACTACGGCGCGTTTATCGATTTGGACGGCCTCGACGGTTTGCTCCACATCACCGACATGAGCTGGGGCCGCATTTCGCATCCGAGCCAGATGGTGAAGCAGGGCGAGGAAGTGGAAGTGATGATCATCGAAGTGGATCGCGACAAAGAGCGCGTTTCCCTCGGTCTCAAGCAGCTCACCAAGAATCCTTGGGACGCGATCGAGCAGAAATACCCGGTGGGAGTCAAGGTGCATGGCCGCGTGGTCAACCTCGTTCCTTACGGCGCGTTTATCGAGTTGGAAGAGGGTGTCGAAGGTTTGGTTCACGTTACCGAGCTTTCCTGGACCCGCCGGATCAGCAAGCCGAGCGAAGTGCTCAAGGTGGGCGACGAAATCGACGCGGTTGTTCTGGGGATCCAGAAGGACGACCAGAAGATTTCCCTCGGGGTTCGTCAGCTGGACACCAATCCTTGGGATATGGTGCAGCACAACTACCGTGTCGGCTCCCGCGTGCAGGGGAAGGTGCGGAACATCACGACTTACGGCGCGTTCGTGGAGTTGGAAGAAGGGATCGACGGGATGGTCCACGTTTCCGACATGTCCTGGACCCGCAAGGTCAACCACCCGAGCGAGGTGGTCAAAAAGGGCGACGAGATCGAGGCGATCGTTCTCGATGTGGATCCGAACCAGCAGCGGATTTCCCTCGGGATGAAGCAGCTCGCGGGCGATCCTTGGGAAGCGATCCAGGAGCACTTCAAGATTGGCGACGTGGTTACCGGCAAGGTTTCCAAGATCACCAACTATGGCGCGTTCATCGAGTTGAAGAACCAGATCGATGGTTTGGTGCATATCAGCCAGATCTCGGAAGACCGGGTGGAGAAGGTGAAGGATCATCTGAAGCCTGGTCAGGACGTGACGGCCCGCGTGATCAAGATCGATCGCGACGAGCGCCGGATCGGCTTGAGCATCAAGGCCGCGAACTACAGCTCGGAAGAGTTGGCCGCGGAAGCCGCTGTTTACGATTCGATCAAGGACGGCGAAGATTTGATGAAGCTCGGCGATTTGTTGGACGAAGCGACGAATCGGTGAGTGGTGTTGGTTAATTGTTATTAGTTAATGGTTAATGGTTATTAGGTAGCCGTTGATTGTTGATTGGAGCCCTGTTCGCCGGTTTGGCGGGCAGGGCTTTTTTTTTGGGCGGTTTGGGTGACGGGGATTGTTTTCGGGGGTTGTGAAGTTTGTTGCCGCGGGTGGGGTCTGTGAGGACACAGACCCTCCAGGTTGGTGCGAAAAACGGTTGTCAATTGGGGGGGCGGGGTGTGAGGTTTTGCGGGAAATTATGGCCGGACCTTACGATTTACTTTTTGCCCATTCGCCCGCGTTGAAGCTTTTGCGGAGTGAGAAGGCGGCGTTTGTGCTGGGGTTTCTTTACGAGGTCTTCAAGGAGCCGGGGATTACGGCGATTCCGGAGGAGGATTTGGAGGTGGCGTTGGGGAGTCATCTGGAGGTTTTGCGGGAGGAGGATCCGGAGACGCATTGGCCGGAGGCGAAGCATTATCTGGGGCTGTGGTGCGACGACGATCATGTGTATTTGCGGAAGGCGTTTTCGGAGGCGCAGGGGTGTTATGTTTATCAGCTGACGCGGCATAGCGAGAAGGCGTTGAGCTGGATGGAGGAGTTGCGGGCGGGGGAGAAGCGGGGTTACGCGACTTCGGAATCGCGATTTTCGCGGATTGTGGGGGAGATGCGGCGGTTGCAGCGGGAGACGAACACGAATCCGGAAGTGCGGCTGGCGGAGTTGCGGGCGCAGCGGGCGGAGGTGGACGAGGAGATCGCGCGGATCAAGGAAAAGGGGGTGGTGGCGACGCTGAATCCGCAGCAGGTGAAGGATGCGTTGCACGATTTGGAGGAGATGGTTTCGTCGTTTTTGGCGGATTTCCGGGAGATCGAGGACAACTTCAAGGAGCAGGCGAAGGAGATTCACGAGCTGTATTTGGGGCGGAATGTTTCGAAGGGGGATTTGATCGCGCATGCGCTGGACGCGGACGAGGCGTTGCGGAATCAGGATCAGGGGCGGAGTTATTACGGGTTTCGGCGGCTGATCCGGTCGGTGAAGAGCCGGGAGGAGTTGCGGGAGTTGGTGGAGCGGGTGGCGGATCTGGCGGATGCGCGGGGATTGGACGGGCGGATTTTTGAGGGATTGTTGCCGCGTTTGTTCAATGAAGTGACGGTGGTGCAGGACGCGTATCGGCGGATTTCGGGGCAGTTGCGGCGGATCGTGGAGGAGCAGGCGTTGAAGGAGACGCGGTATATGCTGGGGTTGATGGGGGAGATCCGGTCGGCGGCGTATCAGCTGCGGTTCGATCCGCCGGCGGGGACATTTTTGGAGTGGGAGGAGAATTTGCGGTTTAACAATTTGATGGAGGCGCCGTTTTGGGAGCCGCCGGTTTCGGGGAAATTCGAGGAGATCGAGACGGGGGACGATGGGGAAACGGAGGATGTGCTGGCGGCGATCCGGCGGATCGGGAAGCCGCTGGATTTGCCGAAATTCCGGCGGAGGGTGGATGAGGCGCTGGAGGAGCGGTCGCAGGTGAGTTTGCGGGAATTGGTGGAGATTTATCCGCTGGAGGATGGGGCGGTGGATTTGCTTTGTTATTTGGCGGTGGCGGCGGAGCGGAACGGGAGTTTGATCGACGCGGGGGCGCGGGAGCGGTTCGATTTACGGCGTCCGGTGCAGCCGCGGTTCGCGGAGTTGGATCGGGTGATTTTTCATCGGGGATGACGCAGGGAAGCTCTGTTTTTAACCACGAATGGACACTAATTCACACGAATATTTGGATGTGGTGGGGCCGCTCACGCTGGAAGCGTGAGCCACTTTTTTGGGGGTCAGGTGAAGAAGCGGTGGATGCCGGCGATGACTTCGGTTAGGCGGTCGATTTCGGCGCGGGTGGTGTAGATGTAACAACTGGCGCGGGTGGTGGAATCGAGGCCGAGGCGTTTCATGAGCGGCTGGGTGCAGTGGTGGCCGCCGCGGAGGGCGACGCCTTTTTGGTCGGCGAAGGTGACGATGTCGTGGGCGTGGACTTCGGGGAAATGGAAGCTGACGATGCCGGAACGGTTTTCGCGGGGGCCGAGAATGCGGATTCCTTCGAGGCCGGAGAGTTGGTCGAAGGCGTATTTTCCGAGTTCCTGGTCGTGGCGGAAGATTTCGGGGCGGCCGAGGGCGTCGAGATAATCCATGGCGGCGTGGAGGCCGATGGCTCCGGCGATGTGCGGGGTGCCGGCTTCGAAGCGGAAGGGGGCGGGTTTGTATTGGCTTTGGTGGAAATCGACGTGGGAGATCATTTCGCCGCCGCCGTGGAAGGGGGGGAGGGAGTTGAGGAGTTGTTCGCGTCCGTAGAGTGCGCCGATGCCGGTGGGGCCGCACATTTTGTGTCCGGAAATGGCGAGGAAATCGCAGCCGATTTGTTGGACGTCGAGCGGGCCGTGTCCGGCGCTTTGGGCGGCGTCGACGAAGGTGACGACGTTTTTTTCGCGGGCTTTGCGGCAGAGTTCGGCGGCGGGATTGATGGTGCCGAGGGTGTTGGAAATGTGGGTGAAGGCGAAGATTTTGGCGGAGGAGAGTTGCTCGTCGAGGCGGGAGAGATCGAGGAGGCCTTCGTCGCCGGTGATGGGGATGAAATCCAGTTTCGCGCCGGTGCGCTGGGCGAGGAGTTGCCACGGGACGATGTTGCTGTGGTGCTCCATTTCGGTGAGGAGGATGGTGTCGCCGGGCTTGAGGAAGGTGTCGCCCCAGGTGCGGGCGAGGAGGTTTACGGCTTCGGTGGTGCCGCGGGTGAAGACGATTTCGCGGGGGGAGGCGGCGTTGAGGAATTGGGCGGCGCGTTCGCGGGCGGCTTCGTAGGCGACGGTGGCGCGGTGGCTGAGGGCGTGGATGCCGCGGTGGACGTTGCTGTTGTCGTGTTCGTAGTAGTGGCGGAGGGCGTCGACGACTTGGCGGGGTTTTTGGGAGGTGGCGGCGCTGTCGAGGTAGACGAGCGGGTGTTTGTTGACCTGCTGGTCGAGGATCGGGAAATCGTTGCGGATGTTTTCCCAGGAAATTTTTGGCGCGGCGGCTGGCGTGGTCATGTGGCGGAAAGGTGAGATGGTTGGAAACTCACTTTGCGCGTTGTCGGGGGTGGCTGCAAGCGCGGGGGGAAGGTCGGCGGGGGTATTGCGGGGACTTATGCGCGGACGTTGCGGCGGTTATTTCGCGGTTTCGGTGTAGCGCTGTTCGCGGATGACGGTGACTTTGATGACGCTGGGGTATTGGAGTTCGTCTTCGATTCTTTGGCGGATCGTGCGGGCGATTTTGCGCGCTTCCTCGTCGTCGACTTCCGAAGGGCAAACGACGACGCGGATTTCGCGACCCGCCTGGATGGCGTAGGCTTCCAGAACGCCGGGCAGATTCGCGGCGATTTGTTCGAGGCGTTCGAGGCGTTGGAGGTAGTTGCCCTGGGCTTCGGTGCGGGCACCGGGGCGGGTGGCGGAAAGGGTGTCTGCGGCAATGAGGAGACCGGCGTAAACGCTTTCGGCGGGGACTTCCTCGTGGTGGGCGGCGACGGCGTTGACGACTGCGTGCGGTTCGCCGTGGGCGCGGAGGAGATCGCTGCCGACGAGGGCGTGGCTGCCTTCGTATTCTTCGCCGATGGCTTTGCCGATGTCGTGGAAAAGGCCGGCGCGTTTCGCGATGATCGGGTCGAGACCGATTTCGGAAGCGAGCATGGAGGAAAGGAAGGCGACTTCGATGGAGTGGTCGAGGACGTTTTGGTTGAGGGAATAGCGGTATTTGAGGCGGCCGAGAACGGTGAGGATTTCGTGGTGGACGCCGGTCAGATTCAGGCGGTCGACGGCTTCCTCGCCGTAGCGGATGACTTCGGCGTCGACGCGGGCCTGGGCTTGGGCGAGGTGATCTTCGATGCTGGCGGGGTGGATGCGTCCGTCCTCGATGAGGCTTTCGAGGGCGATTTTGGCGACTTCGCGGCGGACGGGATCGAAGCAGGAAATGAGGAGGGAATCGGGGGATTCGTCGATCAACAAAGTGGTGCCGGTGACGGCTTCGAAGCATTTGATGTTGCGGCCTTCGCGCCCGATGATGCGGCCCTTCATGTCCTCGCTGGGGAGGCTGACGGTGGCGGCGGTGACATCGCTTTGGGGGCGGCTTGCGACGCGTTGCATCGCGGTGACGAGGAGGGAGCGGGCCTGGTTTTGGACCTCTTTTTCGGAACGTTCGAGGAGTTCGCGGCGGTAGTGCCGGATTTCGTCCTGGCATTCGCGGCCGACTTCTTCGAGGAGTTGTTTTTTGGCGTCTTCGGCGGAAAGCTGGCCGATCATTTCGAGTTTTCGGCGGTAGAGCCGGAGCATGTTGCTGACCGTTTGGCGGCCCTGTTTGAGGGAGGCGGATTCGCGTTCGAATTTTTCGCGGCGGGATTCGAGGTCGGCGGAGATTTGGGCGGTGGATTTCTCCCGGTGGGCGAGATCGCGTTCGCGGTTTTCGGATTCGACGCGGTGTTTGTCTTCGGCGCGGCGGAGCTCTGTCCAGCGTCTTTCGATTTCGATTTCGGCTTTGCTGCGGATTTCGCGGGCGGCGAGTTCGGCTTCTTTGCTGGCGTAGTAGAGGGTGGCTTTGGATTTTTCGAGTTCGAGCTTCCGGTTGCGAACGGTGAGGATCCAAACGAGAAATGCAGTGAAGATGGCGCCAAGCAGTGCGGATATGAAAATGGCCCAAACAACACTCATACGTTTTCAGCGACAGTTTTCGGAGCGCCAGGGAGAGCGTCAGACTGTCGAAATCGGATTATCGCGAGTAGGCGGAGGATTTCAACTACGGTTTTTTATTTTGCGAAGATGGGGTGGTTTGGGCTTTTGCTTTGCTCCGGAGGAAAAGGGGAATGGGGGCTTGCCGGGGGGCGGTTTTGCCGGGAGATTCTGGGACGATCTCGATGAATGCGCTCGAAATCAATCTTCAGGTGCCGGATTTGTGGCAGCAGGAGGCACTGCGGTTTTTGCGGGAGGGCAAGGACGTCGTGGTCCATGCGCCGACGGGGGCGGGAAAGACGTATATTTTCGAGATGCTGGTGGAGTCGGGGTTTAATAAGCAGGCGGTGTTTACCGTGCCGACGCGGGCGCTGGCGAATGACAAGCGGAACGAGTGGCTGGAGCGGGGTTGGGATGTGGGGATCGCGACGGGGGATATCGCGGAGAATTTAGATGCGAAGGTAGTGGTGGCGACGCTGGAGACGCAGAAGGCGAAGTTTTTGAAGCGGGAAGGGCCGGCGGTTTTCGCGGTGGACGAATATCAGATGATCGGGGACGCGGCGCGTGGGGTGAGTTATGAGATGGCCTTGGCTTTGTTGCCGGAGAAGACGCAGTTGCTGCTTTTGAGCGGGAGCGTGGGGAATCCGGAGCATGTGGTGGATTGGTTGCGGCGGATCGGGCGGGAGGCGGTTTTGGTGTCGCACGAGGAGCGGGCGGTGCCGCAGGAGGAGGTTTTTCTGGATGCGTTGCCGGGGCGGGTTCCGGGGAAGATCACGGGGTTTTGGCCGCGGATGGTGGCGAAGGCGTTGATGAACGATTTGGGGCCGGTGCTGGTTTTCGCGCCGCAGAGGCGGGCGGCGGAGACGTTGGCGCGTCAATTCGCGGCGGCGTTTCCGGTGGAGGATCCGTTGATTTTGACGCCGGAGCAGAAGTTGCTGGCGGGGGACAAATTGGCGAAGATGTTGGCGGCGCGGGTCTCGTATCATCACAGCGGGTTGAGTTACCGGCAGCGGGCGGGATTGGTGGAGCCGTTGGCGAAGGCGGGTCAGTTGCGGGTGGTGGTGGCGACGACGGGATTGGCGGCGGGGATTAATTTTTCGATGCGCTCGGTTTTGGTGACGGATCGGGAATACCGGCTGCACCATTTTCATGAGGAAGTGCGGGCGGACGAGTTGTTGCAGATGTTTGGCCGGGCGGGGCGGAGAGGGTTGGACGAGATCGGTTATGTGCTGGTGGCGCCGGACCGGCCGAGGTTGAGCGATGCGCGTCCGCTTCATTTGCAGCGGGCGCGTCAGGTGGATTGGCCGAGTTTGATCGGGGTGATGCAAGGGGCGGCGGAGCGCGGGGGGAATCCGTTCGCGGAGGCGGTGGCGGCGTGCGAGCGGTTGTTCAGTCTGCAACAGGTGCCGATCGGGGTGGAGCATTCGGTGGAGACGGGGGCGCGGCCGTGCGGTCTTTGGGTGGATGGGGAGCGGGCGCATTTCGCGCGTCCGACGGTGGTGGAGATTTTGAATTCGCGGGGGGAGAGGGAGGAGAAGCGGGGGGGGGTGTCGCGGGTGGAGTTGCGGGAGGCGCGGGGGTTGCGGGGGGAGCGGGG
>CAZJCL010000102.1:0-9305 GCA_964544025.1 uncultured Opitutales bacterium
TGAACGCCAGCGCCGATTTGGCGGAGGTTGCTTTGGCACATGGCGGAGCGCGCTTGCTCGCGGGCTTCGCCGACGACGGGAATCAGGATCGCGGCGAGGATGCCGATGATCGCGATCACCGTGAGGAGTTCAATCAGGGTGAAACCGCGCGCTTCAGGTGCGCGAAGAATTGGAGAACGGCGGGTATTCATAGAGGTTTTTTTGAATTGGATAACAGGTAGATGTTAGAAAACACCAGTTTTGGGTATTAATAACTTAATGTCACTATTTTTCTTCGATTTGCAACGCTGGAATGCCGGACACAACGGGAGCGGGATGGGTGACGGGGCGCGGCACGGACGGACGCGGACTGACAGGGACGGACGCGACTGGCAGGGATTGCTGTGGATGGTGGAGGCGGGGTGAGTGGAGTGGTTTTGGGGGATTTGCGTTTGCGGTGGGGGCGGATTGGGATCATTTTTTGGGGTATGTCTTTTCTTGCTACGGATTTCCAGATTCAATGGTCGGCGCTGACGGCGGAGCGGGTGGCGCCGGATATCGAGCGGGCGCTGGCGCGGGCGGAGGAGCGGATCGCGGCGCTGGAGGCGGGGCCCGAGGGAGAGCCGACGTTTGAGAATGTGTTGCTGGCGCTGGAGGAGGCGACGGAGGAGCTTTCGCTGGCTTGGGGGAAGGTGTCGCATTTGACGTCGGTTTGCGATTCGAAGCCGTTGCGGGAGGCGCATAACCGGATGTTGCCGAAGGTGTCGGCGTTTTTCGCGAAGATTCCGCTGAACGAGCGGCTTTGGGGGGTGGTGAAGCGCTATGAGGCGACGGAGGAGGCGGCGAAATTGACGGGGGCGCGGCGGCGGTTTCTGGAGGAGACGGTGAAGGATTTTCGTCAGTATGGGGCGGATTTGCCGGCGGAGAAGAAGAAGCGGCTGGAGGAGATTCAGAGCGAACTGGCGCAGGTGACGCAGAAGTATTCGGAGAACGTGCTGGATTCGACGAACGAGTGGGAGTTGATCGTCGAGGAGGAGAGCAGGTTGAAGGGGTTGCCGGAGAGCGCGAAGGAGGCGGCGAGAAGAAACGCGCTGGCGAAGGGACTTGGAACGGAGGAGGCGCCGAAGTGGCGGTTCACGTTGCACATGCCGTCGCAGGAGCCGTTCATGACGTATTTGGAGGATGACGGGTTGCGCCGGAAAATGTGGGAAGGGGCGACGACGATCGGCGGCCGGGGGGAGTGGGATAATTCGGAATTGGTGGCGCGGATTTTGCGGCTGCGTCATGAAAAGGCGCGGTTGCTGGGGAAGGAGAATTTCGCGGATTTGGTGCTGGAGAGAAGGATGGCGAAAACGGGGGAGGCGGCGCTGGAGTTTGGGGAGGATTTGTTCGGGCGGGCGAAGGCGGCGTTCGACGAGGAGTCGCGGGCGTTGGAGGTTTTCCGGGCGGCGGAGAAGAAGACGGAGTTGGAGCCGCTGGAGCCGTGGGAGATGGCGTTTTGGGCGGAGAAGCAGCGGAAGGCGTTGTTCGATTTCGATGAGGAGGAATTGCGTCCGTATTTTCCGATCGGGCGGGTGATCGACGGGATGTTCGAGATCGTGCAGCGGGTATTCGGGTTGCGGATTCAGGAGCGGGAGGCGGTGTTTCGGGAGCCGGGAACGGAGGGGGAGATTCCGGAGGGGGCGGTGGAGGTTTGGCATCCGGAGGTGAAGTTTTACGATTTGCGGGATGAGGCGGGGCGGCATTTGGGGTCGTTTTACGCGGATTGGCATCCGAGGGAGTCGAAGCGGGGCGGGGCCTGGATGAATTATTTGTTAACGGGGGAACCGGCGCGGGAGGCGACGGGGGTGCGGGAGCCGCATTTGGGATTGATTTGCGGGAATTTGACGCCGTCGGTGGGGACCCGGCCGGCGTTGCTGACGCATCGGGAAGTGGAGACGATTTTTCACGAGTTCGGGCATTTGCTGCACCATTTGCTGGGGGAGGTGGAGATCAAGTCGCTGAACGGGGTGAATGTGGCGTGGGATTTTGTGGAATTGCCGTCGCAGATCATGGAGAACTGGTGCTGGGAGCGGGAGAGTCTGGATTTGTTCGCGAGGCATTTCGAGACGGGGGAGAGGATTCCGGAGGTGTTGTTCCGGAAGATGGTGGCGGCGAGGAATTACCGGTCGGCGAGCGCGATGATGCGGCAGTTGTCGTTCGGGAAGCTGGATCTGGAGTTGCACGTGAATTACGAGCGGCTTGCGGACGCTGATTTGGAGGCGGAGGTGCGGGCGATGCTGGCGGAGTATTTGCCGCGGATGAAGACGGAGTCGCCGACGATTTTGCGGCGGTTTACGCATTTGTTCGGGAGTTCGACGGGATACGCGGCGGGATATTATTCGTATAAGTGGGCGGAGGTTTTGGACGCGGACGCTTTTACGCGGTTTCAGAACGAGGGGATTTTCAGCCCGGCGGTGGGGCGGGATTTTGTGGAGAAGATTCTGAGCCGGGGGAATTCGGAGGATCCGTCGGTGTTGTTCCGGGATTTTATGGGGCGAGATCCGGATTTGAACGCGTTGTTGGTGCGGAGCGGGCTGGGGGGGGAGTTAGAGGAAAGGAAGAAGGGTGAGGGGTGAATGCAGAAGGAGGGGGAATGGGAGGGATGGGATTTATGGGAAATATGGGAGGTATGGGGGATGGGAATACTATATTTCCCATGGTTCACCTAGATCCCATTTTTCCTATTTCATTGGGCGGTTTCGGTTGGCGAGTCTTATGCGGGTCATGCGCTCGCGGAGGCCGCCTTGTTCGATAAACTCTTTTTCTAATGTCTTGAGCTGCTGATCTAGCAGGTAATTGGTTTGGTGGAGCAGACAGATTGCGATGTTTGCGACGATTTCGGGTGGACGGGTTTCGACGAACTCACGGTAGATCTCGAACGTTTGCGGCGTTTTGCAGCCTTGGCGTCGTACGAAGCGGGCTTCTTTGGAATCTTTGTCCCAGATGATGTGATCCCGCACGCGGAGATAGTCGCGGTAATCCGCGAGCAGCTCTTCCAGACTGGCGCGCGCAACATTGGTGAGCTTGATTTCCATCTCTTTCGAGGTTTGTGCGGCTTTGCTGCCTTCCAGGATGTTTTGCTTTCCGGACCGCGCGGACTGGATCATTTGATCGATGGTGCGGTCGCCCCGGGAGAGATATTTGTGGGCGAAGCGGTGGGTGATGTCGTAAACGACCTCGGCTTTTTGGAAGGAGAGGAGGGTTTGGTAATCGCCGCGTGGAGGGAGAACGCGCTCGGGGGGCGGGGAATGGGAAGGATGGGAAGGATGGGAAGGATGGGAATTATGGGAGTTATGATTCGGGTTTTTACTCATGGCGGCAGTCGGTTATTTTTAGCGCCAGTCGTGTTTGGGGTAGCGGCCGGCTAGTTGTTTGCGGATGGCGGGATAGGAGGTTTTCCAGAAGTCGGCGATGTTGGTGGTGACTTGGACGGGGCGTTGGTTGGGGGCGAGGATTTGGATGAGGATTTCGACGCGGCCGGAGCAGAGGGTGAGGTTTTTTTCGAGGCCGTAGAGGTCTTGGATGCGGGCGGCGATGGTGGGGGGAGCGTCTTCGGCGTAGGCGATTTTGGGCTGGCGGCCGGAGGGGAGGGCGATTTGTTCGGGGGCGAATTGGGCGACGAGGGATTGTTGTTCGGGGGAGAGCCAGTCGCGGAAGGTGGGGAGGACGGGTTTTTCTTTGATTTCTTTGAGGGAAACGGCGCCGTAGCAGATTTGTTCGACGAGGTAGCGTTTGTCTTCGGCGGTGAAGGCGGGGAGGGCGAGTTCGGGCATCCAGCGGGCGAGGCAGTTGACGCGGGCGATCCATTGGTCGACGGCGTGGTTCCAGTTTTTGAGGGTGGCGCGTCCGGCGAGAACTTCTTCGGCGAGGATCGGGGCGGCTTCTTCGGGGGAGGCTTCGCCGCGG
The DNA here is from genome assembly GCA_964544025.1 of uncultured Opitutales bacterium. GTDB lineage: Bacteria > Verrucomicrobiota > Verrucomicrobiia > Opitutales > T3Sed10-336 > CAZJCL01. Next base: position 3,928 of record CAZJCL010000102.1, read on the forward strand.
GTTTTGGTTTCGAGGAGGAGATCGCGGAAGAGGGTTTGTTCCTGGGCGACGACGCGTTTTAGGGAGGGGTCGAGGAGGATTTGTTTTTGGCGGACGAAGTCGTCGGGGAACATTTGGGCGAGCCATGATTCCTCGATGGCGGTGACGTTGCTGAGGAGGACGGTGACTTCTTTGCCGCGGGTTTCGACTTCGCGGATTTCGGTGGCGATGACGAGGGGGGCTTTGTGGACACTGCTTTCGCGGGCGATGGTGCCGCGGCGTCCGCCGGTGAGGGTGCAGCGGAGAGTGCCGGAATCGGCGCGGCGGGCGACGTGGTCGGAGAATCCGGCGAGGAGGGCGCGGCGGAAGTTTTCGCTGGAGAATTCGCGTTGGGAGACGTCGATGTTTTGGCGTTTGGCGATGTCGAGGAGTTGTTGGAAGGTGTGGCCGACTTGGCGGGCGGATTGGGCGTGGATGCCGACTTGTTGGCAGGCGGCGACGGAGTAGCGGTTTTCGGCGGCGAATTGCCAGGCGCGCATGAGGAGGAAGAAATCGGACTGGTTTTCCTCGCCGAGGAGGTCGTCGCGTTTTTCCTCGGTGTGGGAGGCGGCGCGGCGGACGAGGAGGTTTCGGGATTGGGTGAGGGCGGCGGCAAGGGCGATGGGGGCGGCGCAGTTGGAATCGGCTCCGGCGAGGAGCATGCGGGAGAAACGCGGGTGGGTGGGGAAGCTGAGCATGCGGCGGCCGAGCGGGGTGATGGCGCCGTCGGAGCGGAGAGCGCCGAGTTCGCGGAGGAGTTTTTCGGCGGATTCGAGGGAACGCGGATCGGGGGCGTCGAGCCAGGGGAAGTTTTGGATGTCGGTGATTCCGCTGGCTTTGAGGGTGAGAACGGTTTCGGAGATGTCGACGCGTTTGATTTCGGGGAGTTCCTGGGGGGCGCGATGGGTGTGTTCTTTTTCGGTCCAGAGGCGGAGGCAGATTCCGGGGGCGGTGCGTCCGGCGCGTCCGGCGCGCTGATCGGCGGAGGCTTGGCTGATTTTTTCGATGAGGAGGGTGTTGATGCCGCGGTAGGGATCGAAGCGGGAGATGCGGGCGAGGCCGGAATCGACGACGAGGCGGACGCCGTCGATGGTGAGGGAGGTTTCGGCGACGTTGGTGGAGACGATGATTTTGCGGCGGTCGGAGCGGTTGACGGCGGCGTCCTGGGCGGCGGGCGGGAGTTCGCCGTGGAGCGGGAGGACGGTGCAGTGGCGTCCGTTGGGGGTGGCTTGGAGGGCGGAGATGGTGCGGGAGATTTCGTAGGCGCCGGGCATGAAAACGAGGACGTCGCCTTCGGGGTGGGCGGCGAGGAGGCGGTCGGTTTCTTGGGCGGCTAGGTCCCAGAGTTTTGTTTTTTCGGGATTGTGGGGGCGGTCGAGGTAGGTGATTTCGACGGGGAACGTGCGGCCTTGGGAGGTGAGGAGGCGGCAGGGGGCGAGGTAGTTTTGGAGCGGGGCGGATTGGAGGGTGGCGGACATTACGCCGATGCGGAGGTCGGGGCGGTGGCTGGCGGCGATTTGGAGGGAGCGGGCGAGGGTGATGTCGCCGAAGAGGTGGCGTTCGTGGAATTCGTCGAAGAGGATGGTGGAGATTTCGGGGAGGGCGGGGTTTTCGAGCATTTGGCGAAGGAGGATGCCTTCGGTGACGAATTTGATGCGGGTGCGGGCGGAGGAGACGTTGTCGAAGCGGATTTGGTAGCCGACTTCTTCGCCGAGGGGGACGCGGCGTTCGGAGGCGACGCGGGCGGCGAGCATGCGGGCGGCGAGGCGGCGGGGTTGGAGGATGACGATTTGGCGGTCGCCGCCGGCGCCGGTGTCGAGGAGGATTTGGGGGACTTGGGTGGATTTTCCGGATCCGGTGGGGGCTTCGAGGATGACGCGTTTATCGGTGCGGAAGGCGTCGGCGATTTCGGCGGAGAGGTCGTGGATGGGAAGCGAGGTCAAGGAATTTTGGAATTTGGAATTTGGAATTTGGATTGGGGGCGGGAGGTGGGATTAGGAGGTTGGGAGCATTTTGGTTCGGAGTTTTGGTCAGGATGTTGGTGACGAGTTGGTGTGAGAATTGAGGGGTGTTACTTTTTCGTTGGTTGGGTTGGGTTACGAGGTTTTTTGTGGGGAGGCGGGCTCTGTGGGAGTGGTTGTTGGAGGGTGGGGACGGGGATTTGTTTTCGGGTGGCGTTTGGGGGTGGTTTGTGGTTGGGATTTGGAGGGTCGGTTTTTCCGCCTCTTATTTTTTGTTATGAAACGGTTTCAATTCAGTTCGCCCCGGTTTCGTTCACAGCTGGATCGCTTCAGCCGCAATGTTTCGGCGTCGGCGCATTTGGAGGAGACGGTGGCGGGGATCATCGCCGATGTGGAGAAGCGGGGGGATAAGGCGGTGGCGGAGTTGACGGCGAAGTTTGACAAGGCGGAGTTGAAGCCGGCGCAGTTTCGGATTTCCGAGGAGGAGATGCGGGCGGCGGCGCGGAAGTTGCCGGCGGAGCGGAAGAAGGCGATTCGCGAGTCGATCGGGTCGGTGACGGATTTCGCGCGGCGGGCGTTGCCGAAGGATTGGAAGGCGAAGAACGCGCACGGGGCGACGGTGGGGGAATTGTTTTTTCCGATCGAGCGGGTGGGGATTTATGTGCCGGGCGGGAAAGTGCCGTTGGCTTCGACGGCGATTATGACGGCGGGTTTGGCGAAGGTGGCGAAGGTGCCGGAGATCGCGGTTTTTACGCCGTGCAATGCGGCGGGGGAAGTGGCGCCGGAGATTTTGGCGGCGCTGAATTTGCTTGGGGTGAAGGAAGCTTACCGGATCGGCGGGGTGCAGGCGGTGGCGGCGATGGCGTTTGGGACGCGGACGATTCGGGCGGTGGACAAGATTTTTGGTCCGGGGAACGCGTATGTGGTGGAGGCGAAGCGGCAGCTTTTTGGGCGGGTCGGAATCGATCTTTTGCCGGGGCCGAGCGAGGTGATGGTGATTGCGGGCGAGGAGGCGAATCCGGCGTTTGTGGCGGCGGATTTGTTGTCGCAGGCGGAGCACGGGCCGAACGGGCGGATTTATCTGGTGGCGTTTTCGGGGGAGATGCTGGACCGGGTGGAGCGGCAGATGAAGGATCAGGCGGAGATGCTTTCGCACGGGGAGACTTTGCGGGAAGCGTTGAAATCCGGATACGCGGGGGTGGAGGTCGCGAATTTGGAGGAGGCGATTGAGGTGGCGAATTTCGTGGCGCCGGAGCACTTGGAGTTGCAGGTGGCGGGCGCGGATTTGAAGAGATGTTTGCGGAAAATCACGACGGCGGGGTCGATTTTGGTGGGGCATTTTTCGCCGACGACGCTGGGGGATTTTGTGGCGGGACCGAGTCACGTTTTGCCGACGGGGCGGAGCGGACGGTTTTCGAGCGGTTTGCGCGTGGGGGATTTTTTCCGGAAAACGAGCTACGTCGAATACAGCGAGAAGAGCCTGGGGAAGGCGCTGGAGACGGTGGAAACTTTCGCGGAGATGGAGGATTTGGACGCGCACGGGCGGTCGGCTTCGATCCGTTTTGAGGCGTGATTTGGGGGCTTTCGTTGTTATGAAATCGATTTCGATAGAGGAATTGGCTTTGCCGCACGTTCGGGAGTTGCACGCGTATACGCCGGGGTTGCAGCCGAAGGAGAGCGGGTGGGTGAAGTTGAACACGAACGAGAATCCGTATCCGCCGAGTCCGCGGGTGGAGGAGGCGATTCGGGCGGAGCTGGGGGAGAATTTGCGGTTGTATCCGGATCCGCGGGCGTCGCGTTTGCGGGCGGCGGTGGCGGCGCTTCACGGGTTGGAGGCGGATTGGGCGTGCATCGGGAACGGGTCGGACGATTTGCTGAATTTGTTGACGCGGGCGTTTTGCGACGGGGAGCGGGCGGGGGCGATGACGTTTCCGAGTTACTCGCTGTATCCGGTGATTTCGGCTATTCAGGGGAGCCGGATGATTGAGGTGCCGTTTGATCGGACGATGAAGTTGGATGTGGAAAAGGTGGCTGCGGTCGAGGCGAGGTTGTTGTTTTTCACGTCGCCGAACGCGCCGACCGGAGTTGGTTTTCCGTTGGCGGAGATCGAGCGGCTGGTGCAGCGGTTTCCGGGAATCGTGGTGGTGGACGAGGCTTACGCGGATTTCGCGGAGGAGACGGCGGTGGAGTTGGTGCGGAAGTATCCGAATCTTTGTGTCACGCGGACGTTTTCGAAATCGTATGGGCTGGCGGGGTTGCGGGTCGGGTATTTGCTGGGGCATCCGAAGCTGGTGGCGATTTTGGACCGGGTGCGCGACAGTTATAATGTGAACCGGTTGTCGCAGGCGGGGGCGTTGGCGGCGGTGGGGGATCAGTCGTATTTTTCGGCGATCATTGGGAAGATCAAGCGGACGCGGGATTATTATCAGGAGGATTTCGCGGGGCGCGGATGGTTTACGTATCGGAGTCAGGCGAATTTTATTTTTACGGAACCGCGGGATGCGAGCGGGCGGTTTGGGAAGGAAGTGGCGGAATCGTTGTACCGGTTTTTGACGGAGCATAAGGTGTTGGTGCGCTACTTCCCGAGTCACGACTTGACCTCCAGTTTTCTGCGAATCAGTGTGGGCAGCGATTCGGAAATGCTGGCTTTGGCGGAGAAGATCGAACTATGGCTGAAAAACGAATAGCGGAAATGCGTCGCGAGACGGCGGAGACGCGGATTTTTATGCGTCTCGGATTGGATGGAACTGGGAAAGGGCAAATCTCGACGGGGATTCCGTTTTTCGATCACATGCTGGTGCTATTCGCCAAGCATGGGTTGTTCGATTTGGAGGTGAAAGCGGAAGGGGATATCGAGGTCGACTATCATCATACGGTTGAGGATGTCGGACTGGTTTTGGGCGCGCTTTTTAGGGAGGCGTTGGGCGATAAGAAAGGAATTCGGCGTTATGGTTTTTTCATATTGCCGATGGACGAATGTTTGTCGCGGATCGCGGTGGATTTCAGCAATCGCCCGGTTTTGGTGTACGATGTGGAGACGGCGAATTATTTGGTGCGGGATTTCAATTTGATTTTGATTAAGGAGTTTTTCCGGGCGTTTACGAACGCGTCGGGAACGAATCTGCATGTGAAACTTGAATACGGCGAGGAGCCGCATCACATCGCGGAATGTTTGTTTAAATGCTTGGCGAAGACGCTTGACGCGGCGACGCGGATTGATGAGCGAGTGGCGAATGAATTGCCTTCGACGAAGGGGTTGTTGGTTTAATTCCGTCTCGGATATATTATGAACTATTCTGTTTTTGAATTTGTGCACATTCTTTCGGTGTTGCTGTTGATCGGCTTCACCTTTTACGCGTTCGCCAAGCCGGATCCGAAGACACGGAAACGGACGCTGAT
>CAZJCL010000103.1:0-9172 GCA_964544025.1 uncultured Opitutales bacterium
CTCGGAGCCGGCCTCGGCGGCTTTGTCGACGGCATCCTCCTCCATCAGATTTTCCAATTTCACAACCTGCTGACCGCTCGGATTCCCAAAGACACCGTCGCGAACGTCGAAATCAACATGTTCTGGGATGGGCTCTTCCACGCCTTCACCTGGATGCTGACCCTCATCGGCCTGATCCTCCTCTTCCGCGCCCACTTCGTCCCCAACATCCTCTGGAGCGGCCGCCTGTTCACCGGCTCCCTCTTCCTCGGCTGGGGCCTCTTCAATCTGGTAGAAGGCCTCCTCTCCCACCACATCCTGCACCTTCACCACGTGGTGGAGGCACGAGGCGAATCCATCTTCGACGTCCTATTCCTCCTCTCCGGAGTCATCTTCAGCATCGGCGGCTGGCTCGCCGTTCGCGGCGGCAAAACCCCACCCCGCACCACAACTTGATCCGCCTTGGCGGACCGGGAATGAACCACAGATTTCCGGGATGAGCCCAGGTACAAGGGCGCTTCCGTTCTCACCACCGCTTCTCAGGACAGAGCAGAGAACACCGTTGCCCCCCTCCGCCAGAAGATTGACAGAATTCCACGTTGGCTGAGAATGCCACCCCATGCTTGCTCCCGTTTCCCGACGTTTTCCCCCCATCGTTTTATTATTCCTGGCTCTCCTAGCTGCCTTGTTTCTCAGAAACTTCGCAACCGATTCTGTAAGTGACGATCTCGCGGCGATAGATTCTCTAAAAACAAAAGCGCCCTTACATGCGAACAATCCACAACCCGAAGACGACCAGCCTGATGTATCCAGATCATTGGCGGGTGGTGTTGGGCAAGAGAAGGCTATCGTCTCCCAAAATCGGCCGTCGATCGAGCCAGCGGCCAGCTCTTCCGGTCATCCCTCCGACGCTTTGCTGGCCACCGCTCAACTCGTTCGCGAGCAATGGAGCGAGCCCGATGCTGTCGGTAATCAAAACAGAACGGCAACTTTCCGGAGCAGCGAATTTGATTACGAATGGTTGCGATTAACCGAGCGATGGTCCGGAAAAACAGGGCGGATGCTATCGCGGGTGGTGATGGTGGGCGATCATGTTTTGGTGGCTCCTTCGAATGATGCGGCAGATGCCCTACTGGAAGCGCGATTGACGGCCGCCGGATTTACGGTTCGCGATCGCCACTCGGGCGGCTTTCTCCTTGTTTCCTTCGCGGATGCGATTGATGACCCCACCGAACTTCCGCGTCAAATCGCCCGGCTGGAAGAGTGGGATGATCTGATTCAGGTTGCCGAACCCGACTACCTGGTCTTTCCAAGTCTGGCACCCAACGATCCCGCATTTCAGGAAAACAAGCAATGGGGGCTCCTCAATCCGGGCGGCGTTAATGGCTACGTTGCCGGCGCCGACATTGACGCCGTTGAAGCTTGGGCCGTCCGTCACGATGCACCCGGCGTCGTCGTTGCAGTAACGGATACCGGGATCCGGTGGGACCATGAGGATCTTCTCTCCAACATGTGGCAAAACCCGGGCGAGATCGCTGGCAACGGCTTGGATGATGACGGCAACGGGGTGATCGACGATATTTTTGGCTACAACGCCCTGCACCAGAATGGCCATGCAATGGATACCCTCGGCCATGGCACTCACGTTGCGGGCATTATTGGAGCCCAGGGTAACAATTCTTTGGGCACAACCGGCGTCGCCTGGGACATCCAGCTAATGAGCGGCAGATTCCTCGGACCCTTTGGCGGGACGACCTCCGACGCGATCCGGGTTATCGATTACGCGCGGGAAATGGGAGCGGATATCATCAACGCCAGCTGGGGAGGCGGCGGCGAAAGCCAGATGCTGCGCCAGGCAATTGCCGATTGCGCGACAGCCGGAATTCTTTTCGTCGCCGCAGCGGGGAATCACGGCATCGACAACGACTCTGCTCCGCATTTTCCGGCCAGCTTTCAGTTGCCCAATCTCGTGGCAGTTGCCGCGAGCAATGCCAGTGACGAGTTGACTGCTTTTTCCAACTACGGCCGGAACACCGTTCACATCGCCGCGCCGGGCTGGCAGATCTGGTCCACGCATCATGAAAGTTCCTCCGCCTATCGATTCCTGCAGGGAACGTCGATGGCGACCCCATATGTGGCTGGAGCCCTCGCGCTGGCTCGGGCTCACTTTCCCGATGACCCCGCTGATGAGCTGATCGCGCGCCTCTACCGATCGGCCGACCTTCTTCCGTCCCTGAATGACAAGGTTGCCTCCGGTGGACGCCTCAACCTGTTTCGCCTCCTCTCCGACAGCGAGCCCGTGGTTTCGAACAAATCGTTTGATCACGCCCTCCGCCTCACAGGGGCTTACGCCATTTGGAGTGGCAGCAATAAAAACGCGATAGCGGATCCGGCCGACGCTGGGTTTCCTCCAGTGACCGAAGAGCGGACGCTTTGGTTCGCCTGGCACGCCCCGAGCGATGGATACGCCACCCTTACAACCTCTTCCCTCGGAGCGGGCCAACGTGTTCTCATCTTCCGCGGAGAAGACCGTGACACCTTGGCGATTGTCGCCGACAGCGGTCCGCAATCGGCGGAGACGCCCGAAACGGTGGAACGCTTTTGGGCGGAAGCGGGCGGCGAATACCGCATCCTGCTGGCGAGCGGCAGCGAGAGCGGAGAGCTGATTAATCTGCAACTTGCGTTAACCGCCGCCCACGATGTTTTGAGCCACGCTTTTATTCTGACCGGCGAAGAATTTGACGTTCAAGGGTCGAACCGGGGTGCCACCGCGCAGCCATTTGAAGTCCACCGTCCCCATGCCGAAGTCGGCGCCGGCCACAGTCTCTGGTATCGGTGGACAGCCTCGTTCGCCGATACCTTTTCCATCTCGACCGAAGGCAGCGACACCGACACCGTGCTGGCCGTCTACACGGGCGACCCGCTGCATCCGGAAACTTTTGTCGAAATCGCTGCCAACGATGATGCCGGCGCGATGGATCGTTGGAGTCAGGTGGTGTTTTCCACGGTCGAGGAGACGGTTTATTACATCGCAGTGGATACCGCTCTAGGTGGAACACCCGGCAGTTTTAGCCTCCATGGAATGCGGCCTGTCCCACCGGTCATCGTCACCGAACCGGCCGATATCGAGGTAGTGCTTGGCGGTCGCGCCGTCTTCAGCGTCGATGCAACCGGCAATCCCGCCGTCCGCTACCAATGGTTTCGAGACGGGAAAGCCATTCCGGGAGCCTGGAACCGCAGCCTCTTGATCGACCCGGTAACCATCGAGTCTTTCGGGGATTATACCGTGGAAGCCCGAAACGCCTTCGGGGTCGCCACCAGTCGCGCAGCGCACCTAAAGGAGAAGCTTATACCGCCGGAAATCACTTGGCAGAGTGGAGATCAATCAGCCGTCGCCGGCACTTCCGTTGAACTGCGAGTGGAGGCACGCGGTTCCGCCCCGCTACTTTACGAATGGCGACACGACGGCGTGGTGGTCGCGGGGGCGACCGCGTCTTCCCTGATCCTTCCATACCTATCGACAGAAAGCGCGGGAGTTTACGAATGCCGCGTCTCGAATGCCGCGGGCGAAGCGAAGGCGAAAATGGCCGTCAACCTCGTCAACTCTCCGTTCGAATCCTGGGAATGGCGGCTGGATTCCATGCCCCGGGCACCTGTCACAGACATCCGTGTGATCGACGGAAAGGCTTACGCCGTCGCCGGCGACCGCATCCTGGTCAGTGCCGACGGAGTTGACTGGAGCCCTTGGATCCTGCCGCCTTTCTTCGAAGGAGTTGCCCTCGCCAAACTCGATGACCTCTGGATTTGTTCCGGCATAAATCGCGCCGGCAGCGGCCGGATCGCGATCTCCACAGACGGCGAAACCTGGTCTTTGCACACCCCCAGCGGACTCCCCGGATCCGACACGGCCTTTTCCCCCATTTTCCACGTCACCCGGCTGGAGATTTTCAATGGGCGTCTGCTCGGACAGGCGGTCTCCGGAAAGGGTAACACCTATGGGACTGTCGTTACCTCTACCGATGGACTCGTGTGGACCAATGCCATCCGGCAGGACACCTCCGGCGCATTCTCCCTCGACGGTCCTTTCGCGGTGGGGAATGACATGGTCATCGCCGGAAACAGTGGAAGCGGAGCAAACGCGCGCGCCTACCGCAGCAGCGACGGTTTGACTTGGGAACTATTCACCTTGCCTGTCGCGAACAATGTTAGAAACGACGCTTCGCGCGGTGCCATCCGCTGGAACGGCCAGTTTGTGCTCTTCAGTGTCAGCCGCAGCCATGGCTGGGCCTCCCTCGACGGGATGACTTGGACCGTTCATAACGGGTCCTCCTGGTCCGGTGGCATCGATCTTGATGGCGATTTCGTGTTTATGAAAGGTGCCCAGTTCGACGGGATTTCCGTCGCCTGGTCGGACACTCCCTGGAACGCTACCGAAACTTTTATCAGGCCACCAAGCGGAGACATCGTCTCCGCCTTCGCCGCCTTCAACGGGAAAGTCGTCTACGGCACCGAGCGCGGATTCCTCGGGCAACTGGCGAACCCGACGGACCTGCAACCCTTTGGGAGCCAGGTGACGGTGCCCGACCAAATCGTCTTTGCCGATGACCAGTTTTTCGCCCTCCAGGCCAGCAGCAACGGGACTCGTAACGGAACTCCCCTGGTCTCCGGTGACGGCGCGCATTGGCGGAGAATGCGCCCTTGGCTATCGGACGGAGATAACCGCGTAGCCGCGTATCCAATCGCCGGGTTCGGTGGCGGTCACTTCTGGGGGTCTGGTTCGAGCTCACAGGCCGCCGGACCGCCAAGAGGCTTGCTACCTCACACCATGCCGGAGAATGCGGAGGCCAATGGGTTGCCGAAATACATCCGGTCGCTCGTGGCCGACGGCGATACGTTGCTCGCCGTCACCAACCAAAAGCTCTACCGAAGCACGGATGGCGGCACAAGTTGGCAGGAGGTTTTGGGTGCTCCCGAATTCAGCCAACAATCCTCTCTCAGCACCAGCGTCATTCGCTCTGGGCCACTTTGGCTGCTCACAAACGGCGATCCGGATTACAGCTACCAGACCGGCTTCGTTCATTACTCGACCGATGGTCTGAACTGGACGAAAACCAACGGTAAACCTGGCTTCATTGTTCGTTTCGAGGACAAGCTTTATGGCTTGGAGGGCAATAGCGGGTCTCCCACCGTACGGGGCTGGGAATCCATCGACAACGGGTTGACCTGGTCGGAGGTCCCGTTCGATTCGACCAATGGTTTTCCGAGAACCGAAATACGTCAGCTCGGAACTTTTAGCGATTCTCTCGTCGCGCTTGTCGGCACTCCCCGGACACTTTACTTCTCCCGAGACGGCCAGTCATGGTTTCCCGTGAATACGCCGACCCCTCTCGTTAGCTTCGCCACCGGCGTCGGTCAGTTTGTCGGCTATACTTCCACGGGGGCCATTCTGCAGGCTGGCTCCCCGACATCGGGAGGCGCGGCGCCGGTCGTGCAAATCAATTATCCAGTCCATCTCAGTGGCGTCGTCGCCGGATCCTGGATGGATGTAGTGGGGGAAGCTTTCGATCCCGAAGGTGGCCCCGTGACCGTCGAATGTTTCGTCGATGGAGAACGCGTGGGCTCGAGCGACAGCGGTCCGTTCCGCTTCCGCTTCCGGGGAACCGAGCCGACCGGCCACCTCGTCCAGCTTCGCGCCACCGACGCCTACGGGCTCGTTGGGAGCGATGAGTTGCGGATAACCGTCACCCCGCCTCAAGGTATTAATCTGATCGATTCCGCCGAGGGAACCGATTACTTGCCGAACGTCGCTTTGGTCGAATTCAACGGCGCTTTCTATGCCGCCGGCAAACAAGGAATCCGGCGGTCGATCGATGGCCTCCATTGGGAACCCGTCCTTCTGCCATCCCTCGCCTCCAACTTCCGGGGACTCGCGGCTGGCAACGGCAGCCTCGTCGCCCAAACCGAGTGGGGCGTCCTCTACACCACGCGGGATGGCGTGAATTGGATCCAGGCGGGTCCCGACACCTTCACCGGAGCCATAATTCACCAGCCGATCACCTTCATGAACGGTCAGTTTCTGGTTCTGCAACAGGTTGGCGGTATGCGAGCGGTGATTTACCGCACTTCGCCCAACGGGCTCGACTGGCAATCGGCGACTGTTTTCAACGACTCCAATAAAGCGGTGACCGGCCACAACGGCGTAATTGTTTCCGTCCACGATACCGCGAACGGAAATGGGCAGCAGGCGGTTTGGTCAGCGGACGGCGGGCACAACTGGACCGCAATTCCGGGCATTTCCCGTCATTATACCGAAAGCATTGGTTTCGCCCTTGGCCACGGGAACGGTATTTTCCTCGCCGGACTCAGCGACGGCAGGATTTGGCGATCGACCGACGGCCGCACATGGAGCGCCGGTAACTTACCCCCCGCGCCAGCTCCGGTCGTTGTCATTCGCCACGTCGGCGACCGGTTCTTCGCCGGATCCGTAACGCAGTTCTTCTTCACCTCCGAGGATGGCGTTACCTGGCAGCAAATTGAGACTCCGTTACACTCCGATGCTATCATCCACGAGCTGGGGCGCTATGTCGCCCGCAGCGAAAACGGAATGGCATGGAGTCACGATGGTGTGAGCTGGCACGAAGCGCAGGGTGGTCCAACGACCGCAATCAATTTCCGACTCGCTGCCAATGGTGACCGTTACCTCGTGATTGACGCCGACGGCGCCGCTTGGTCCTCCAATAATGCCGTGGTATGGGAACAGGATTTTGGCGGGCCCAGCGGCACCACCGATACCAGCCACCAACTGGGACAGCAAATGGCCCGACTGGGCGATACCGTTCTTTTGGCAGGAACCAGTGGGATGCTGGCGTTTAGCACCGACGATGCCGCAAGCTGGCAACCCGCCACCGTCAACGGTGCTCCCGTACCCAACGACTGGAACTTCAGCCGTGTGCAAGTTGCCGGCGATGTCGCCCTGGCCACCGCCATCGTGCGCACCGGCGACATCCCGGTCGCGGTTCGGAGCACCGATGGCAGAGACTGGCACCCGCTGCCAATCCTCGCAACCTACCGAACGGTGGACGTTGCCGGGGATGGTTCGGGCACGTGGATTGCCGTGGGTGCGCAAGGAGCTATTTTGCGCTCCTCAGACGACGGCGTCTCATGGCAACCGATTGCCGGCGCATCGATGGCTACGGCGCGAGCCGTCGCATGGTTCAACAACGAATGGCTGATCTTCGGTGCTCCGACCGGCGGGACGGTTTCGCACACCTGGAGCTCTCCGGACGGCACCACCTGGACCTCCCAAGGTCCTAACGGCTTAAACCACATCTCCAACGACTACTTCCGGACCGAAGGTCATGGCAGCCTGGTAGTCTGGAACCGGACCGATCCACCCGTAGTCACCACCGATGGGCGCTCCTGGCAGCAATTCCGCAACTACAATAGTTTTGTCAGCAATTCCAAATACTGGGTGGCACCGTCGGCTAACGGCTTCACTCTCGCCACCCCGTATAGCTCCAGTCAAAGTCGCGGGCAAATGTTCCAAGGGAGCCTCGACGGGCAGACATGGGAAGAAGTGCCGCGTCCGCAAAACGACACACAATGGGGAACCTCCTTTGAAGGACGCCTCTTTTTATTCGCCACCGGCAGCGTCGTCGAATGGCCGGATGTCGATCTGGAAATCGAATTGGCGCCGGCCGTTGCCGCCACGCTGGGTGTCGGCAATACGCTCGAGACAAACGTCATCCTCCGCAATATTGGGATTGAAGAGGTCAACGGTCCGCTTGAGGTCGATGGCTGGCTCTCCCCCGACCGCTTCTTCGGCGACGGCAACGACATTTACCTTGGCCGCGTCCCGCTCGATGTTTCCGCTCCCGGCATAGGGACAGAGATTACTACGAGCATCGGCTTCCGCTTGCCAGGGCAGATCCGGCCGGGCGATGCCCACCTGATTCTTGTTCTCGATCCCGACAAAAAAGTCCGGGACCGCAATCGCTCCAACAACGTTTCCCTCTCCGAGTCACCCGTAGCGACTATCCCGCAGCACAAATTGACAATGCTGACGAATGGCAACGGAACCGTTCTCACCGACCAAATTTCTGAATACTACCCGCACGGCGCCCGCATCGGCATCGTGGCCCGTCCCGGAAAAGGCGCCCGTTTCGCCGGCTGGGGCGAAGATGCGGTTGGCACCCTGAGCGAAAGTCTGATCGTTCTCGATTCCGACAAAACTGTTCTGGCTAATTTCATCTCCACCGCCGCCTTGACCGTATTTTCCCGCGGCGGAGGCTCGGTGGTGCAAACGTCGGAAGACGGCATTTACGGGCTGGGCGAAATCGTCGAAGTCCAGGCTGTGCCGCTGCCGGGATGGACCTTTGCCGGTTGGAGCGGTGCCCTCTCCGAAACAGATGCCCACGTCTCGCTCGAAATGGACCGAAACAAGGTGCTCACCGCCACGTTTTCCCTCGATTTTGCCTCGTGGGCCGAGCAACAGTTCTCAGCCCCGGAGTTAAGCGACTCCTCAGTCTCCGGGCCAGCGGCCGACCCGGACGGTGACGGAATGGAGAATTGGCGCGAGTGGATTCGTGGCAGTGATCCAAGAGACGCGGCCGACCGCGGGCAAGGAAAGCCGCGCCTGGAAGGCCGATGGCTTGTGCTGAACTATTCGCGTCTCGAAACGATGCCAACGGGGTATGCCGTTAAGGCCTCGGCGTCAACCGACCTGCTTGAGTGGACGCGGCCGATCGATGAGCGAATCCTGGGAGCCGTTGACGGAATTGAAACGATCGAGATTCGCTTCGACACCGTCGGCCTGCCGTCGGCTTTCTTGCGGGTGACTGACACTCAACCCTAAAGACCGATTCAAGATTTTGAATCGGATCAGCGGGGGCTCCGATTTAACCACGAATAGACACGAATAAACACGAATTGGTAAGGCTGGATTGACCGCGGATTTCGCGGATGAGGGTAATTCTTGGTTTACCATCCGTTTCGCTGCCGACACCTCCAATTCACGGAGCTCAAACCCGTGACAGAGGTCGTTCAAACCCCGTCGCTTTGCCCTTTACGGTTCGGATGAAAACGGAAACGGTTCCTTATGCTTCCGAAGCTCCTCCTCGTCTCGATCTGCCTGATTCCGCTGGTGGTCCTCTTGCCTCAGATTCACCGTCAGAGAATGCGGTTGCGGCAAACG
>CAZJCL010000104.1:0-1574 GCA_964544025.1 uncultured Opitutales bacterium
GCATGGATATCCGCCGCATCGGCCAAATCAAGGACAGCTCCGGCAAAGTCATCGGAAATCGCACCCGCTTGAAGGTCGTGAAAAACAAGGTCGCTCCGCCCTTCACCGAATGCGAATTCGACATCATGTATTCGGAAGGAATCTCTAAGAACGGTTCCATCATCGACTTAGGGATCGACAACAAGATTCTCGAAAAGAAGGGCGCTTGGATTTCCTTCGAAGGAACGCTGATCGGCCAAGGCCGCGAAGCCGCCAAACAACACTTGGCGGATAATCCTGAAGTCGCTGAGAAACTGAAACAAACGATCATGGAGAAAGTTCAGGTCGCCGCCGGAAGCATTCTTGCCGGCGCCAACGGCTCCTCCAACGGCGAAGAAGAGTAATAACAGCAATTTCCTCCCACCCAAGGCGTTCCCCGTAACAAGGGAGCGCCTTTTTCGTCCCTGGAGTGCGGGGGTGTCCCCACCCCGCTTTTCCAGCGCTTACGTTACATCCATACGCGCCAAACCTCCGCAAAACCTCCAACCCACACAACCCACACAACCCATCGCCGCCGCCCTCCCCTGAATTTGTGTGGAACAAGAATTCGAATGTGCTACGGTACGCGTTTTTCCGGATGTCCAACCAAAAACAAGACACCATAGCGGCCAAAGCGACGGCTGGCGGCGAGGCGGCGATCTCGGTGATCCGCCTCAGCGGCCCTCTCGTGCCCGGCTTGCTTCGCGAAATTTACCAAAAGAAGACGCTCTCCCCGCGCCGGGTCGTGCGCGGAGACTACCGCGACAACCAGGGCACCGTTCTCGACGACACGCTCTACACCTATTTCAAAGCGCCGAATTCCTACACCGGCGAGGACGTGGCGGAAATCTCCTGCCACGGAAATCCGCTGATAGCGCAAAAGATTCTTGAGGATCTCGTGCGTCGCGGATGCCGTCTCGCGGAACCCGGCGAATTCACGCGCACCGCCTTTCTCAACGGCCGAATGGACCTCAGCCAAGCGGAAGCGGTGGTCGATATTATCCGCGCGCGAAGCGAACGAGCCTTGGCCGCTGCCCACCATCAGCTCCGGGGAGCCTTGGGCGGTCAAGTTGCGCAACTCGTTGATCATCTGTTAGAAGCGATAGCCAACATAGAAGCCTACATCGATTTTCCTGAGGAAGATTTACCGGCGGAAGAGGATAGTCTGCACATCCGGCGACTCCGGAATCTGGTGTCTCGCATCACGCGATTGTCCGCCACCAGTCGCTACGGAACGATCCTCCGCGAAGGCGTTCGGATCATTATACTCGGCGCTCCCAACGCGGGAAAAAGTAGTTTGCTTAACCGGCTCGTCGGCCATGAGCGCGTGCTCGTGAGCGATCAACCCGGAACGACGCGCGACGCCGTTGAAGAAGTCCTGACGATCGGTCCTTACAGTATCCGTTTACTCGACACTGCCGGAATTCGCGCTTCGGAAGACCGGCTTGAGGTGCTAAGTATTGAAAAAACCATGGAACAGGTGGATCGCGCGGATCTTTTTCTGCTGATTCTCGATGCCACCCTCCCCCACCCCGCGTTTCCGGCCGAAGTTTTGG
>CAZJCL010000104.1:1674-5074 GCA_964544025.1 uncultured Opitutales bacterium
CTGCTGATTCTCGATGCCACCCTCCCCCACCCCGCGTTTCCGGCCGAAGTTTTGGCGAAACTCACTTCGGAAAACGCGTTGGTGGTCCACAACAAGGTCGATTTGGTGAATGATCGGGATAAATTACCGTCTTGGCGCGGATTGCCGCAGGTTTTCGCCTCGGCCCTGACCGGTGCGGGGGTTTCGGACATTGAAACGCGGATCAAAGAGATGGTCGACGCGTTCAATCCGTTCGCGGACGAAGATTTCGTCGCGATCGGCGCGCGACACGCCACGGCATTGGAGGAAGCCCGCGACAATATCGATACCGCGCTCAATCTTCTTCAGCGGGAGGAACCGGCAGAACTGGTTGCCAGTCATCTGCGCGACGGGCTTCATTCGCTCGGAAAGATCACCGGCAAAGTGGACAACGAAGCGATGTTGGACAAACTCTTCGCTTCCTTCTGCATCGGAAAATAAATGCACAGCACCAGAGAAGTTTACGACGTAATCGTTTGCGGCGCCGGCCACGCCGGTTGTGAAGCCGCGCTCGCCGCCGCCCGCATGGGAGCCAAAACCCTGGTTTTGAGCGGCAATATCGATACGATTGCCCAAATGAGCTGCAATCCCGCGATCGGTGGCCAAGCGAAAGGCCACATTGTCCGGGAAATCGACGCTTTGGGCGGCGAAATGGCGGTGAATACGGATGTGACCGCGATTCAGTTCAAGTTGCTCAACGCTTCCAAAGGCCCTGCCGTTCAAGCGCCGCGAGCGCAGAGCGACAAAAAGACGTATCAGCTCCGGATGAAACACACGCTGGAGCTGCAAGAGAATTTGACGATCTTTCAGGCGACCGTAACACAGCTTCTTTTTGAGAAAGGGCGCGTCGTCGGCTGCCGGACTAATCTCGATATCGATTTCCACGGAAAAACGGTCGTAGTCACCACTGGAACCTTTCTACGCGGCCTGATGCACATCGGCCAGAACAAGACGGAAGGTGGAAGGATGGGGGATTTTAGCGCGAAAAACCTCTCCGCGAGCTTTTTGGAAGCGGGAATCGAGTTGCAACGGCTGAAAACCGGCACTCCGCCGCGGCTTCTGGGCCGATCGCTCGATTTTTCCGTGATGGAAGAACAAAAGGGCGATGAGAAACCGAGCCTCTTCGGATTCTACGACACCCGTGGTGAGGAAGAATTGTTCCACGTGGAACATCGAGGGGAAACGCGTTTGGGTTGGCTGCCGGGGAAGGACCAGATTTCCTGCTGGATCACGCACACTTCGCCGGAGACGGCGGAACTGGTTCGGGGTAATCTTCACCGGTCCGCGATGTATTCCGGAGATATCGAGGGGGTCGGGCCGCGGTACTGCCCAAGCATCGAGGATAAATTCGTTCGTTTCGCCGACAAACCCCAGCACCGCATTTATCTGGAACCGGAGGGGCGGAATACCAATGAGTATTACGTGAACGGCTTTTCTACGAGTTTGCCGTTCGATGTGCAGCTCCAGATCGTGAAAACGATTCCCGGACTCGAAAATGCGGTGATTTTACGCCCCGCCTACGCCGTGGAATACGATTTCGCGCCGCCAACGCAGCTTTTCCCGTCGTTGGAGAGCAAAAAGGTGGAGAATCTGTTTTTCGCGGGCCAAATCAACGGAACTTCCGGCTATGAAGAGGCGGCCTCCCAAGGTCTGGTCGCTGGCGTGAACGCGGTTCTGAAGGTGCGCGGCGAAGAGCCTTTCGTGATCAAGCGCCACGAGGCTTATATCGGGGTTCTAATAGACGATTTAGTCACTAAAGGAACCCAGGAACCGTATCGGATGTTCACCAGCCGGGCCGAGCATCGACTTCTATTTAATCACGGAAGCGCCGAAATGCGTCTGTTGGAGCACGCGGAGAAATATGGTTTGGTGAAACCGAACCGTATCGCCCGCATCAAAGAAAAGAGGGCAAAAATCGAACGGTGGAGCGAGGAACTCAACCAAACGCGCACCTCCTCAGGAACGTGGGGAGACCGGATTCGGCGACGGGAAGCGGATTTGGCACTTCCCGAAGCATTCCGGAAGGAAACGGAGGAAATTCAGCACGAGGTGCTTTATCGGGTTGGTTATCAAGGGTATTTGAACCGGGAATTGAACCAGATTTCTAAAATGGCAACCCTCGAGGATCTTCGTATTCCGCCGAGCTTGGATTTTCTGACAGTCAAGGGCCTGAAGCGGGAATCCGCCGTGAAATTAGCGGAGATGAAGCCGTTTACGTTGGGCCAAGCCTCCCGAATCAGCGGGGTGAATCCTGCCGATATTCATGTTTTGATGGTGACGATTCAGGCGGGGAAGCACCGCGGTTTGGAGCCGGCAACGGTATGAGCGGAGACATCGCGGAAATGGAAACCATCGAACTCGCTCTGGATTATCGCGATCGGCTGGAGGCCCGGCGCGAGGCACTTTCGGCGGAAATTGCGGCTTTACCGTCGGGGCCCGTCACTTTGGAAATTGGCTGCGGGCACGGGCACTATCTGACCGCTTACGCTCGGGATCGAAGTGAGGTTTGCGTGGGAATCGATATTTGTCGTGATCGGATCGCCCGTGCGCTTCGCAAGCGGGATCGGGCCAAGCTTTCCCATCTCTTTTTCTTCCGCTGCGACGCTGCGGATTTTCTGGAAATTCTCCCCGAAGCGAACCGGATCTCCCGTGTGATTATCCTGTTCCCGGATCCGTGGCCGAAACGCCGGCATCACAAAAATCGGCTCATTTCCGCCGATTTTCTCTCCCGGCTCGCCGAACGGACCAGCCCGGATTGCGACCTGTATTTCCGCACCGACCACCATCCTTATTTCGAGGCCGCTCTCGAGACGGTTTCAAATCACCGGGATTGGCAACCGGATCCGAATCTTCTGTGGCCGTTCGAAATGCCGACGGTTTTCCAGAAACGGGCGGAGAGCTATTCTTCGCTCGCGGCGGTTCGAATCGGGTAGGGGAGGGGGCGACTAAAAGACATCCATCCAAACCATTAGAAAAACTTGAACCAGTCCCGTCAGCACCAGAAGCGAATAAGTGAAGAGGAAAAAGGGGTCCAATGCGATCGGCCTCGGTTGGACATCTTTGGATTCGTTTGGTTCGCGAGCCATTCCTTTTCTTTTGCGATATTAATTCTTCTGTCAATCCGCTCTAATAGGGCCAATCGAAAAATGTTTCGCTTGAACAAGTTACAAGTCGCGCATTACGAACGACTTTTGCTATCAGGGAGCCCTTGTTCAAGCAAAACTTATTGGATTTCAGTAGTTGACGACTTCGCGCTTATGATGCAGGAACCTACCTCTTACTATTAAAGGTCGTTATAGATCCCATGTTCAGGTACAAGACGTTTACAGCCTTCTCCTTTTTTCTCGGTCTCTTCGGCCTTCTCCCGGCCGCAAGCGCCGCG
>CAZJCL010000104.1:5174-9090 GCA_964544025.1 uncultured Opitutales bacterium
CGCGAGTTGATCCGCCCCGGCCACGCCGACCTCAACACCACGCTCGCGCTCGCGCTCGTTTCTTTTATCGCGTGGCTCTATTACATTATCCGTTACGCCGGCATCCGGGCGATCGCCTATGATCTCTTCGGCAACAAGGCCGACAAGCGGGAAGTGCCCATCGCGATCTTCCTTCCGTTGACCCTTCTCTTCATCGCCGTCGGATTCATCGAAATCATATCGATCCTCTTCCGACCGGTTTCCCTATCTTTCCGTCTCTTCGGAAACGTCTTCGGGGGTGAAAACCTCCTGCACTCGATGTTCCACCTTTTCCCGTGGGGACTTCCGATTCCGTTCTACGTGCTGGAACTCCTCATCGGTATCGTCCAGGCTCTCGTCTTTACGCTCCTGGTCGCCGTTTACATCGGCCTGATCTGCAACCACGGAGACGAAGCCGAACACCATTGATGACTTTTCCCGTCCGGGACCATGCCAAAAGAGTGTGGGCGGCGGGATAAACCGCTAAATAAAATACAAGAAAATGATCGAAGTACTCGCTCAAACCGCAGTCAATCTTCAGCCAATCCAGGGCGCGGCCGGCTGTCTCGCCGCCGCTTTTGGTGTGGCCTGGGTCGGCGCTCGCGCTGTGGAAGCCGTCGGACGCAATCCCGGCGCTTCCCCGAAGATCCTGGTGCAATCCATTATCGGTATGGCGCTGGCGGAAGCTGTGGCGTTCTACGCCCTCTTCCTCGGAAGATAATTAAACTAGATGGCGTGCCGTCTTTACACGGCGCGCCATTTCGATTCCATCATCGCGAACCATGATCCACACAGATTTCATCCTCGCCGCCGCGGGAAATCCCGTTTCCAATCTCGCCGCCGAATTCGGAGTGCAATGGCAATACCTGATCGCCCAGATGGTCAGCTTCGCCATCGTCGCCTTCGGACTTTACAAATTTGCCTTCAAGCCGGTGATTTCCACCCTCGATTCGCGACAGAAGAAAATCGAAGAGGGTCTCCGCTACGCCGACGAGATGAAGACCAAGCTCGCCGAGGCCGAACGCCAGCAGGCCGAGACGATCAAGAAAGCTCAGCTCGAGGCCCAGCAAATCATCGAGGATACCCGCCGGTCCGCGAAAGAGTATTTTGAAAAGCAAACTCAGGACGCGACCGCCAAGGTGGAACTCATGATGAAGAAGTCCGAGCAGGCCACCGAATTGGAGCGCAAGAAAATGCTCGCGGAAGTCCGCGAGGAAATTGCGCGTTTGGTGGTACTGACTTCCTCCCGCGTCCTCAGCCGCGAGCTCACTCCAGAAGAGCGCAGCCGCTACAGCGAATCCGCCGCGAAGGAACTCGCCAACGTCTAATCGTTCATGAGAGGCAATAAGCAAATCAGGAAAATCGGTCGTGACCTCCTTCAGCTCAGCCTGAAGGACGGCGAACTTTCCGAGGAGCGCGTCCAGGCGGTTCTCAAAGCGATCGACGCGCGCCCACCTCGCAACTACCGGCAGGTGATGCGGGAATATCTCGACCAGGTTCGCAAACACGTCGCGCAATCCCAGGCCGTCGTCGAATACGCAGGCCCGCTTCCGGCCAACCTGATCAACGATATCGAAGCCTCTTTCTCCGCTCGCTATGCCCGGCCGATCACCGCGGTTCCGAAAGAAAATCCGGCTCTTCTCGCCGGCGTCCGCATCCGCATCGGCTCCGACGTCTACGACTCATCCGTCGCCAACCACTTGAACGAACTGGCGAAAGCCGCCCGCTAAATCCACTTTACAAAACATACGATCCCATGAGTTCCGTTATCGAACAAATCGAACAGCAGATTGCCCAGCTCGAGACCAGAACGGTCAAGAAAAACACCGGCAAGATCGTCACCGTCGCCGATGGTGTCGCCAAGGTCGATGGCCTTTCCGAGGTCATGTATAACGAAATGATCGAGTTTCCCGGCAACGTTTACGGGATCGCGCTCAACTTGGAAGAAGACGAAGTCGGCTGCGTCGTTCTCGGCGACTACAGCCAGCTGAAACAGGGTGACGAAGTCCGCACCACCGGCCGCCTCCTACAAGTCCCCGTCGGCAAGGGCCTCCTTGGCCGCGTGGTCGACGCCATCGGAAATCCGGTCGACGGCAAAGGCCCGATCGACAGCAAGGAATTTTACCCGGTCGAGAAAATCGCTCCCGGGATCATCGCCCGGAAATCCGTTTCCCAGCCGCTCCAAACCGGAATCATGTCCGTCGACTCGATGATTCCGATCGGACGTGGACAGCGCGAGCTGATCATCGGTGACCGCCAAACCGGCAAAACCACGATCGCGATCGACACGATCATCAACCAGGCGAACATCAACCGCGTCGGCCTCGCTTCCGGCGATCCGAGCTTCCGCCCGGTGTATTCGATCTACGTGGCGGTCGGCCAAAAGAATGCCAACATCGCCCGCACCATCGCCCAGCTCGAAGAAGCGGGCGCGATGGATTACACCATTCTCGTCGCCGCCGCCGCCGCCGACAATCCAGCCAACCAATACATCGCTCCCTACGCTGGAGCGGCAATCGGCGAATGGTTCATGGATAACGGCATGGACGCGCTGATCGTTTACGACGACCTTTCCAAGCACGCCGTCGCTTATCGCCAGATTTCCCTGATCCTCAAGCGTCCTTCCGGCCGCGAAGCGTATCCGGGCGACGTGTTCTATCTCCACTCCCGCCTGCTCGAGCGTTCGGCCCGCGTGAACGAGAACAACGGAAACGGCTCGCTCACCGCGCTGCCGATCATCGAAACCCAGGCCGGCGACGTCTCGGCCTATATTCCGACCAACGTGATCTCGATCACCGACGGCCAGATCTTCCTCGAAACCGGCCTGTTCTTCCAGGGCATCCGCCCGGCGATCAACGTCGGCCTGTCGGTCAGCCGCGTCGGCGGCGCCGCGCAGACCAAGGCGATGAAGAAGGTCTCCGGGTCGATCAAGCTCGAGCTCGCGCAGTACCGCGAAATGGCGGCGTTCGCGCAGTTCGGCTCGGATCTCGACGCGGCAACCCAGCGCCTGCTCAACCGCGGCGCGCGGCTGACCGAACTGCTCAAGCAGGCCGAGTTCTCGCCGATGCCGTTCGAAGAGCAGACGGTGTCGATCTTCGCCGGCACCAACGGTTTCCTCGATACGGTGCCGGTAAACCGGGTGACGGAATACGAGCGCGCGATGCTGGCCTACATGCGGTCCGAGCATGCCGACGTGCTCGCGACCATCCGCGAGACCAAGGATTTCGGCGACGAGGTCAAGGGCAAGACGGTCACGGCGCTCGAGGCGTTCGCGAAGCAGTTTGCCTGATTGAAGCCGCTCCCCTGCGGGGGAGCGGACCCGGGGGCGGAGCGGGTTCGCTGATCTCTCGGGTGGTACAGTTGGAGGCGGCGGCAGCCCCCTTGCCCCGACCCGCTTCCTTCCAGGGAAGCGGGAATTTGGAGACGTAGGTAGAGTGGCTTCACTCAAGGAACTCAAAGGGCGGATCAACTCGGTCAAATCGACCCAGAAGATCACCAAGGCCAAGCAGATGGTCGCTGCCGCGAAGCTGCGCAAGGCGCAGGCCGCGGCCGAAGCCGCGCGTCCTTATGCCGAGCGGCTCTCCGCCGTCATGGCCTCTCTCGCCGGCAAGGTCGCCGGCCAGGAGAGCGCGCCGCGCCTGCTCGCCGGAACCGGCTCCGACCAGCGCCACCTGCTGGTCGTGGCAAACTCCGACAAGGGGCTCGCCGGCGCGTTCAATTCCAACATCGTGCGCGCCGCTCTTACCAAAGCGCGTGAGCTGGAGGCGGCCGGCAAGACGGTCGAGTTCTACCTCATCGGCCGCAAGGGACGCCCGGTGATCCGCCGCTCGTATCCCAAGTCGGTCAAGGCCGAATTCGACACCACCGAAGTGCGCGAACCCGGCTTCGCCGAAGCCGA
>CAZJCL010000105.1:0-9032 GCA_964544025.1 uncultured Opitutales bacterium
GGACGAAGGCGACGGCGTTGTGGCCGTACCACCATTGGATTAATGCATCCTGCGCGCCTCCGAAAATCGGATACGCGTGCAACAGGCTCGTCGGGATTTGCAGGTGATTGACGATGTAAAGAACCGCGACCGTGATGATCGTCGCGATGTAGAACCAGACGGCGACGTAGAGAGTCCGTTCGTTTCGGCGGGCGAGGGTCCAGAAGAAGTTGATCCCGAAAATTACCCAAATGAAGGCGACGGCGATGTTGAGCGGCCAGATCAGTTCCGCGTATTCTTTGGAGCGGCTGAGGCCGAGCGGAAGCGTGATGGCGGCGGCGACGATGATCGATTGCCATCCCCAGAAGTGCAGCCAGCTGAGGAAGTTGGAGGCGAGGCGCGCTTTTACCAAACGCTGTGTGGAGTGGTAAACCCCGGCGAAGATCATGTTGCCGACGAAGGCGAAGATCACGGCGTTGGTGTGCAACGGCCGGAGGCGTCCGAACGAGAGCCAGGAGGTGTCGGCGTTGGCTTGCCAGAAGGCGAGTTGCGCCGCGACGAGGAGGCCGACCAGCATTCCGACGAGCGACCAAGCGACCGAGGCGATCAGGAAGTAGCGGACGACGGAATCGTTGTACTCGATCGTGACGCGGCCGCCGTGGCCGGCGCCGGCGGGAGCGCCCGGACGTTTGCGCCCGGTGTCGCGAGCGAGTGGCAGTTCCGCGGCGGGCGCATCGAGGACGGCCGCCTCCGCGTGGAGAGCGTTAGGAGTGATGTTTCGCATCTTTTTTCTGAGCCGAGTGGGGACGGGTTTTTTCGTCCTGAAGCGGCATGAGGGATTCGCGCTCGTTGCTGCTGAATCTCCGGCTGTCTAATTGATAGAGGAAAAGAACGATGAAGAGCGTCGCGAGGACGAGTCCGATGAAGGCGGTGAGGAGAATGGCGTTCATCGGGAAAAACCGGGCGAGGCGAGCGGGCGGAGCGCGGCGGACGGTTTCGCTGGATCGATCGTTCGTTCCGGCGTTTTGGAAAGTTCTTTGGCGGAAATGCCGCTTCTACACATGCTCATTTTTCCTGGAAAGGTGGATTCGCGCGCGGCGGTCTATCCTGCTCGCGATTCTCTTTTGACACCGGGCGAAACTTTGCCAGAGAACGGCGGGAATCGCCGTGCGGGAATTGCCAAATGGTTCGCGGAAATTGGCGTCTCTTCTTCTTCCGGCCGGGGGCGGAGCATTTTCGGGATGACGATGATTCCCCAGAGCAGGTGCGCGGCGATCAAGGTGGAAGCGGATATAAACAGCAGAACGGTCCACGCGTCCGGGAAGATTTCTCCGGCCAATCGCGTCGCCAGCGAAAGCAGGTAAAGCGCGATCATCGCGCCGACCGGGCGGAGCCGCGTTTGAAACAGATGTTCGTAGCCGCTGTGTCCGAAAGTGACCCGGACGCCGACGATCAACGTCATCAGCCCGAACCCGCCGAGCAAAAGCAAATGCGCCGCCGCGACCCGCGCTTCCGGAAAGGCGAACCGCAGCCACGGCGCCGCCATGCTGCAAATCAGCGCGATCCGCATGCCCATCGCGAGACAGTTTCCGCCGGAGGAAAACCGCCAGACCGCGACGTGACCGAGGATGTAGGCGGAAACCGACAGCGCGATCAGCAGCGATCCGGTTCGGATCATTCCCGCCGCTTGGAAACCCGTGCCGACGAGAACGACGGCTGCGGCCAATCCGGCGAGCGCGGCTTGTTTTTTCCATTGCGCGGTCGGAGTGCGGCTTCCGGGGAAACCTTGGCGGGGACGTTGGCCGAGGAAACGCGGCGCGAGAAAGGCGGCGACGCCCATGACCAAAAGGAACAGGAAAATCTGGGTGAGGAGGAGGCGTCCGAACTGGTAGGAAAACGCGGTGCCGAATCCCGCTTCGCCGATTGCCACCAGAACGGTTCCGGCGAATCCGCAGAAAAGTCCGAGTCCGACGAGGAGAAACGATGGCGGCGGAAGATCGCGGCGGGCGGGGAAACGGTGGATCGCGAAGGCGGCGAGCATTCCGAGAAATGCTAGAAAAACCAGATGTCCGGCGACGAAGAATCCGGCGAGATGCAGGGTGGTGTTGGCGGCGATTAGAAGAAGTCCGGCGATTTTCCAGCGAATGCTTGGACCGGGGACTTCGAGCATTCGCGGCATGGCGGTCCAAAGAAATCCGAGCGCGAACGCCGCGAAGAATCCCTGAATCATCAGGTAGGTATGGCTCAGCGCCGGAAATCTGAAGATCGCGCCCGTAAAATAAAGCGGCCAAACCGCCAGCGCCGCGAGACTGATTAACCAGCCGAGCAGGAAAAACGCGCGGAACGGATCGGTCCAGAATTGTTGCCACCGGTTCGGACCGGCGGGAGGTTGGGCGAACTGGAAACGGATTCCGGGTAGCGGCGCGGGACTGGATCCACGGGAACGACTCATTTCCCAAAATGGCACAAAAATTCGCGGCGCTCCTTGATTTAGATCAAGACGGTTTCGGGTTTGGGCGGGGCTTTGCGGCGGTTCTTTTCGCAGGGAGATCGGGACTTGCGCCGCTCCGCGGGGACGCCTAGTGTTTCTTCCCTTTTAATTCCGCGCGCGTTTGGCGCGGGAGTTTCGCGGTGCGAGATTCGGCCGCCAATTTAAATCAACCTAAGTAACATAACCATGTCTGCAAACACCGAAGCTTCCCGCGAGCTGAATATCGAGGCCCTGCAAAAGGCGGCGACGATTTCGCGCGGCCTTTCCATCGACGCCGTCCACGCGTGCAATTCCGGCCACCTCGGCCTCCCGCTCGGCGCGGCGGAGATGGGCGCGGTTCTTTACGGCCACGCTCTTCGGCACAATCCGGATTCGCCGCGCTGGATCAACCGCGACCGGTTTATCCTGTCCGCCGGTCATGGCAGCATGTTTCTTTACAGCTGGCTGCACCTTTCCGGTTACGCGCTTCCGCTGGAGCACGTCAGGAATTTCCGTCAGTTGCACAGCATGACGCCGGGACATCCGGAGTGGGGCGAAGCGCCTCGCGAGGATGCCGCGCCGGGAGTCGAGGCGACGACCGGTCCGCTGGGGCAAGGCGTGGGCAACGG
Organism: uncultured Opitutales bacterium; assembly: GCA_964544025.1. Taxonomy (GTDB): domain Bacteria; phylum Verrucomicrobiota; class Verrucomicrobiia; order Opitutales; family T3Sed10-336; genus CAZJCL01. Next base: position 3,079 of record CAZJCL010000105.1, read on the forward strand.
CGTCGGCATGGCGATGGCCGCGAAGATGGCGGAAGCGCGTTTCAACACGGGCGACCACAAGATTTTCGATTACAAAGTGGTGGTGCTGGCGGGCGACGGTTGTTTGCAGGAAGGGGTCGCGGCGGAGGCGTCGGCGTTTGCCGGGCATTTCAAGCTGGATAACTACATCCTGATTTACGATTCGAACGACGTGACGCTCGACGCTTCGGCAGACAAAACGCAGAGCGAGGACACGGCGGCGCGTTACCAGGCTTACGGTTTCGACGTGCAGACGGTGGACGGGCACGACATGAAGGCGTTTCTCGCGGCGTTCGAGAAGGCGAAAAACGCGACTTCGGGGCGGCCGCAGTTTATCGAGGCGAAGACGGAAATCGCGCGGGGAATTCCGCAAGTGGCGGGAACTTCGAAAGGTCACGGCGAAGGCGGCGCGAAATTCGCGGACGAGGCGCGCAAGAATCTCGGTTTGCCGGAGGAGAAGTTTTTCGTTTCGGACGAGGTTCGCGGGTATTTCGCGGATCACAAGAAGCGCTTGCAGGAGGATTACAATGCCTGGAACGAAACTTACCAGGCGTGGCGGAAGGCGAATCCGGAGCGGGCGGAAATGCTCGACGCGGGTTATGAAAACAAGGGTTTGAGCGCGGAGGAGCTTTTCGCGCAGATTCCGGAGTTTCCGGCGGATTCGAAGATCGCGACCCGGAAAGCGGGATCGGAAGTTTTGCAACCGATCGCGCAGGCGCATCCGTTGTTGATCAGCGGCAGCGCGGATTTGCACGGATCGACGCTCAACTACATCAACGACGGCGGCGATTACGGCAGCGAAACTCCGGGCGGGCGGAACATCCGTTTCGGGATTCGCGAGCACGCGATGGGCGCGATCATGAACGGTGTCGCTTACGACGGACTTTTCCGGGCTTCGGGCGCGACGTTTATGGTGTTTTCCGATTACCTGCGTCCGTCGATCCGTTTGGCGGCGCTGGCGGAAGTGCCGACGCTTTACATCTTCACGCACGATTCGGTGGGAGTCGGGGAAGATGGTCCGACGCACCAGCCGGTGGAAACGGTTTCGGCGTTGCGGCTGATTCCGGGACTCGACGTGATCCGTCCGGCCGATCCGGAGGAAACGGCGGGCGCGTTCGTGGCGGCGATGGAGCGGTTGAAGGGGCCGACGCTGCTTTCGCTGACGCGTCAGGCCGTGCCGATGTTGAACACGGTTTCGGTGAAGGAGCGTCGCGAAGGGGTGCTGAAAGGCGGTTACATCGCGCGCCGGGAGAAGGGCGATTTGAAGGTGATTTTGCTGGCGGCGGGAAGCGAAGTGCAGCACGCGATGGCGGCGGCGGACGAAATCGGCGACGGAGTTCGCGTGGTTTCGGTGCCGTGCATGGAGCGTTTCGACCGGCAAAGCGCGGAATATCGCGAACAGGTTTTGCCTTCCTCTTGCCGTCGCCGGGTGGCGATCGAGGCGGGAGTTTCGGCGCTTTGGTATAAGTATGTCGGGCTGGATGGCCGGGTGATCGGGATCGATCGTTTCGGCATCAGCGCTCCCGGGAACATCGTGATGAAGGAACTCGGAATCGAAGCGGCGTCGGTCGTGAAGGCGGCGAAATCGTTGGCGTAAGAGCGGGTTTTTTCGGGAATCTTTATTGGCCGCGTTCTCTTCGGAGGGCGCGGCCTTTTTCGTTTGCGGGCGTCAGGTGTCGAGATCGGCGGCGATTATCAGGCGGTAAAACGAACGGGGCGCGATGGAGGGTGCGGTTTTGAGTTGGAGCCAGCCGGGGAGCGAAGGGAGGGGATTTTGCGAATGAGGGACGGTTTGCCAGGAGGAACCGAGGTTTTCGGCGGATTCGACGCGGTATTGGACGCCGGGAAAATCGGGAACGTCCCAGCTGAATTGAACGGAATCGGCGGTGGGTTCGGCGCGGGTTTGCGGGCGGATTGGGGCGGTTGGATCGGCGATGTCGCGGGACCAGAGGAATTGGATGAGGTTGGAGATTCCGTCGCCGTTGGTGTCGGCGGCGGGAGCGGCGTCGGGGTTTCCGAGAAATTCCTCAGCCCAAGCGCGGTAGGCGGCGTCGAGAGAGGTTTCCTGGCCGGGAATGATGAGGAGTTTTTGGAGGACGAGTCCGCGATTGACGTTGCTGTTGGTTCCGGAGGTGAGGCGGATGCGGTCGGGGCGGATGGTGGGGGAATTGGCGATTTCCCAGCGGTTGACCGCGCTGGCTTCCTCGGTGGTTCCGTTGTAGCGGAGGGTGATTTCGAGGCGGTTGGTTTCGGGAATCGGACGCCATTCGATGGAGATGTCGCGGGTGGTGCCGCCGCGGGTGACGTCCCAGTTGAGATCGGTGAAGGGGACGTCGGAGGCACCGAAAAGGGTTCCGGCGGTTTGGCTGTAGAGCTCGATCATTCCGAGGGAACGATCGCCGGCGAGCAGTTCGAATTTGGCGCGGTAGAGGGAAGTGTTGGCGGTTCCCATGCGGGCGGAGATGCGGCCGGACTCGTTCGCGGAGATCGGAATGACGAGATTCGCGGTGTGGCTGGGGGAGGTATCGATCATGAACATGCCTTGGGCGGTGAAGAACCAGTCTTGCGCGGAGAAGATTCCGGAGCTGGTCCAGCCGCGGGCGCGGAGTTCGTCGGTGGAATTCATTTTGAGGAAATCGTAGGTTTGGATTCCTTCGCTTTGGGAATGGACGAGGAGAGAACGGCTGGCCGCGCCCGCGCCGGACGCGGTCCAGGGGCGGACGCGGTAGTAGGCGAGGGCGTTTGCGGGCAGATTTGGATCCCAGAATTCGGATTCTTTGGCGTCGAGAAGCGCGATGGGTTGGAACGGTCCGGTGGCGGGAAAAGCGCGTTCGACGATGTAGCCGCGGATCGATTCGTCGGCGGCGTTCCAGGCGAGGAGCGGAGCGCCGGGGGCGAGGAGGCGGAAATTCGCGACGGTTTCGGGATCGGAGCCGGGGAGGTCTTGTTGCCAGAGATCGGGTTGATTTACGGGTTTCAATACGACCGTGATCGTGGCTCCTTCCTTGGCGGGGAAGACGATTCGGGTGTCGTGGTTTTCGTGCCAGGTGAGAACGCCGGTTTGTTCCGGGTCTGCGGGCGACCAGAGTCCGCCGAGGAGGAAGCCGGTGGGGGTGACGAGGTTTTCGGAAGTTCCGGGGTTGAGATCGGGATTGGCGGCGGAAACGGTTAGATTATCGCCTTCGCTTTCGATCCAGAGGAGGGATTGGCGGTCGGCTTCGAGGAGATGCGGCAGGTTTTCCCACGCGCCGGGTTCGAAGATCGTGAAGCCGTAGCGGTTGGGATCGGGGAAATGGATCGCGTGCAATTGGGGATCCTGGCGGAGAATTTCGTAAGCGGGGGCGGGGCCGGCCATGCGGGTTTGGAAGTTCGACATCTCGCTGACGCTGGTTTGCGGGATTATCGCGTATTGGTAGGTGGCGTTGTTGATTCCGGTGCCGTGTTGGAGCCAGGCGGCGGCGAAATCGCCGGCGGTTGTGCTTTCGGTTTTGTTGTGGCGGGACGTTTGGCGGACGCGGGAGAGGTGAATTTTTTGTCCGGACGGGATCCAGAAACCGTTGCCCACGGGATCGATCAGCCAGATCGGCGATCCGGGTTGGAGATTCGTTTCCCAGGGAAAGGTGCTGATCGGCGCGTTGGGGCTGGTGGAGACGGTGATGGGCGGACGGGTGTTGTTGAGCGCGACTTGAAAAAGGGTGGTTTCCGCCGGGGCGGTGGTGTGGGTGGATTCGATTTCGGAACCGAGGGCGACGAGAATGCCGTCGGCGGCGAAATAGGATTTGCGGGCGCGCAATGTGTGGCCGAAGCGGGATTCGTTGAGGATGAATCCGAACGCGCCTTCGGGGCCGGTCGTGAGGCCTCCGGCCAAGACTTCGGTGGAGCGGAGCATTTGGCTGGTGGTGGGGCTTTCCAGTTCGTTGAGCGGGAGGTGGACGGAGGTGGTTCCGGGGAGGCGGTTCCAGTCCCAGCCGTTTTCCTGGAATCCGCTGGCGGCGCGTCCGGTTTCGAGGAGGATTTCGGCGGAGCCGTTGCTTTGGTAGCGGCCGAAGCGGTTGTCGGCGGCGTAGATTTCGGAGGACCAGACGTATTTGCTGTAGCCCTTCATGCTGACCATCCAGTTGTCGCCGCGATAGACGGCGAGATTGGCGAAGGGAAACGTGGAGAAACCGGCGAGGGTTTCGGCGCGGATGTTGGCGTTGCGGAAAAGGGTGCCGAGCGTGCCGCTGGGGGTGCCCCAAATTCGGGAATAAGCGGAGGCGATTTCGCGGTCGGGGGCGGTTTCGCGCTGGGGATCGGGATATTTCGCGAGCGCGGCGAATGCGTTTTGGGCGATGCCGTAGTTTCCGCTGAAGGGATGGCGGCCGCTGATGCCGATGGGCCAATCCAGTTTTTGGGAATGGAGACGGAGGGCGAGCAAAACGTCGCGGAAGCGCATGCGGGCGTCGTCGCGGAGTTCGAACGGCGTGTCGTGGAACGTTTCGAAAACTTCGCCGAGAACGCGGATCGCGCCGCTGGCGTAGGCGGGGTAGTGGCCGCTGTGGTGGAAGGCGGTGCCGTCGGGTTTGAAGCCGTTGACGTCGCCGACTCCTTTGTCGACGATCCGGTCGCTCATTTTCTCGGAAAACGCGCGCAGCCAGGCGACGCGAATTTGGTTGTCGGGTTCCATGAGGATTGAGAGGAGCATTCCCTGCATCATGGTGTTGAAGAAATCCATGTTGGGGGCGGTCCGATCGTCGAGGAGGCTGCCGGTTTGGCTGTACCAGCGGGCGGCTTCGGCCATTTCGTCGAGCATTCCGGCGTCGGCGAAAATGTGGCGGGCGAGGTAGACGGCGCGCATGTATTCGCGGCTTTGGTAGCCGAGGAGGAAAAGGCTGCCTTGGTTGCTGCCGCTGGCCCAGCCTTGGTCGAGCAGGTGTTCGCTCATGAGGACGATCATGCTGGCGATCCGGGCGCGGAGTTGCGGATCGGTGGTGCGGTGCCAGCCGCGGGCGAGGTTGAGCATGAGGATGGTGAAATCCTGGAAGGCGTTGGGGCCCTCTTTGCCGCTGATGAGGGAGGCGAGGGCGGAGGGGTAGGCGTTGCCGGGATATTGGCGGTAGTAGATTTGGTTGCCGCGGACGATGCCGTTTTCGCGGCGGACGTTGTAGCGGTTCAATTCGTTTTGCCAGCCGTCGACGGTGGCGCTGGTGACGGAGCCGGAGCCGATGAGCATGGCGTCCCAGGTTTGGAGGAGATTTTGGACGGCGGAATTTTCGGCGGCGGTCGGGGCGACGGGATCGGGGCGGGCGTGGTGCCAGTGGACGCGGCTTTCCCACATGCTTTTCGGCTCGTTTTGCCAGACGAATGGCACTTGGAGGTCCGCGTATTGGAAACGGTCGTCCATCGGGTGTCCGAGGATGATCTGGTCGAGGTATATGGTGCCGGAGAGCGGGCGGATGCCGACGAGGCTCCAGGTGACGCGGTTGACGTTGTTGTTCGCGTTTCCGGACATGCTGGAATACGGGACGAAGACGGTGCGCCAGCCGGTGAAATCGAGATTCATGTGGAAAGCGCGGACGCCGCCGTCGGTGGAGCGGAGTTCGACGCGGAGCTGGCCGCCGGGAATCGGATTTTCGAGGCGAACCCATTGGGAGAAAACGAGGTTTCCGGAGCCGGACGTGGCGGGGGAAATGTTCCAGGTGACGGAGGTGGCGGGCTGGGTCCAGCTCCATTCGAGGGCGCGGGTGCCTTGGAGGGAACGGGTGGCGACGGTGCGGATTTGGCTGCCGGTTCCGGAAGCGCTCCAGCCGGCGGGCGGGTTTTGCGATTCGAAAAGTTCCCAGGCGGCGGCGGGGAAAGCGGAAGGGGCGGCGACGAATAGGGCGAGGCAAAGGAAGGCGGAGGCGAGTCTCATGCGGAGGTTATTTCACCGCGTTTCGGGGGAGTCGATGTCTTTG
>CAZJCL010000106.1:0-8917 GCA_964544025.1 uncultured Opitutales bacterium
TTGAAACGCGCTGGGATGGTCGCGTCTACGATGGAGTTCGGGGGCAACGAGTAGGGAAAGGGGCTTTGGGGAAACGCGCCAGGATGGACGCGTCTATGATGGAAATGCGCGGGAGTTTTTTTTAGGAGGAGGCGGTGTCGAGGAGGTGGGTTTGGGCGGAGAAGGAGGGGGCGGTGTTTTCGCGGGGGGCGGGGATGTAGGCGCCGGTGGGTTGGAGGAGTTTGGCTTGGGCGGTGTCGTGGAGGTAGGTGTGGAGGAGCTCCAGGAGGCGGTCTTTGAGCTGGGGTTCGTCGATCGGGAAAACGACTTCGACGCGGCGGAAGAAGTTGCGGGGCATCCAGTCGGCGCTGCCGGCGACCATGATGGAATCGCCGCCGTCGTTGAGAAAATAGTAGATGCGGCTGTGTTCGAGGAAGCGTCCGACGATACTGCGGACGCGGATGTTTTCGCTCAGGCCGCGGATGCCGGGGACGAGGGAGCAGGTGCCGCGGACGATGAGATCGATGGGGACGCCGGCTTGGGAGGCGCGGTAAAGGCTGTCGATGGTGGATTGGTCGACGAGGCTGTTGAGTTTGACGATGATGCGGGACGGTTTTCCCTGGGAGGCGTTTTCGGCTTCTTTGCGGATGAGCTCCTGGAGGTTGGTGTGGAGGTTGAAGGGGGCGACGAGGAGGCGGTTGAATTCGGGGGCGAGGGCGAATCCGGTGAGGGCGTTGAAGAGGAGGGCGACTTCGGCGGTGATGTCTTCGCGGGCGGTGAAGAAGCTGAGGTCGGTGTAGAGGCGGGCGGTTTGGGGGTTGTAATTTCCGGTGCCGAGGTGGACGTAACGGCGGAGGCCGCCGCCTTCGCGCCGGACGACGAGGGAGCATTTGCAATGGATTTTGTAGCCGATCATTCCGTAGACGACGTGAACGCCGGCTTCTTCGAGCTGTTTTGCCCACTGGATGTTGTTGGCTTCGTCGAAACGGGCTTTGAGTTCGACGAGGGCGGTGACCTGCTTTCCGTTGCGGGAAGCTTCCATTAGGGCGCGCACGATCGGGGAGTCGCCGCTGGTGCGGTAGAGGGTTTGTTTGATGGCGAAAACGTGGGGGTCTTTGGCGGCTTGCTGGACGAATTCGACGACGGGGTTGAAGGAATCGAACGGGTGATGGAGGAGGATGTCTTCGGCGGAGATGACGCGGAAGATGTTTTGGCTTTGGGCGAGGCTCGGTCGGGTGGCGGGCTGGAACGGTTTGAATTTGAGGTCGGGGCGGTCGATGACGTCGTAGACGCGCATGAGGCGGAGGAGGTTGATGGGGCCGTCGATGCGGAAAACGTATTCGGTGGGGAGATCGATGTAGCCGAGGAGGCGGTGGAGGAGTTCCTCGTCGTCTCCGGATTCGATTTCGAGGCGGACGGCGGCGCCTTTTTGCCGGTGTTTTAGTTCCTCCTCGATGGTTTCGAGAAAGTTTTCGGCTTCCTCGTCGTCGATGTAGAGATCGCTGTTGCGGGTGATGCGGAAGGCGCTGGCGGTGGTGATAGTGTATCCGGGAAACAGGTATCCGGCGCAGAGTTTGATGATGTCGCTGAGGAAGACGAAGCGGAAGCGGTCTTTTTCGCCTGCTTCGATGCGGACGAGCCGGGGAAGGATGCGGGGGACGGGGAGGATCGCCATGAGGGGATCGGCGTCGGGGGCGTCGGGATGTTCGAGGGAGACGAGGACGTTGAGGGTTTTGTTGGCGATCTGGGGAAACGGGTGAGTGGGATCGATGGCGAGCGGGGTGAGGACGGGGGAGACTTGCTCGCGGAAGTAATGGTTGACCCAGGTGAGATCGGTTTTGGTAAGTTGATCGGGGGTGAGGAAGAAGATGCCGTTTTCGGCGAGAGCGGGAACGAGTTGTTCGCGGAAGCAGCGGTATTGGTCGCCGACCTGGGAGACGACGACATCGTGGATGCGGCGGAGTTGCTCGCGGGGGCCGAGACCGTCCACGCCGACCTCGATGACTCCGGATTCGACCTGCTGGATGAGACCGGCGACGCGGATCTCGAAAAACTCGTCGAGATTGGAGCTGACGATGGAGAGGAATTTGAGCCGTTCCATCAGAGGGGTGTCGGGGTTGGTGGCTTGTTCCAGGACGCGGCGGTTGAAGGCGAGCCAGCTGAGTTCGCGGTTGAAGTAGGCGAACTTGCCGTTGTGTTTGACGTGGGCCGGACGTTCGGGTTTGGCGTTGCTGGGCATGGATGGAACGGTGGAATCGGACAAACGGAGATTTTCGCAGAGGGGAGGGCGAAGTTCAAAGTTCAAAGTTCGAAGTTTAAAGTTTAAGGTTCAAAGTTTGATGTTTCAGGTTCGAAGGGGGGGAGAACGTTCAACTTCCAACGTCCAACGTTCAACGTTCAAAGAGGGGGAGACTTTGAACTTCGAACTTTGAACTTCTTTGGGGGGCGGGTAGGGTGAGGGGATTGGATTATGCGTTACGAGGACGAGGAACGGGAGGATTTCGAGTGGCGGGATGAGGACGAGGAGGAAGTGCCGGAGGGGCGCGGCGGAGCGCTGTCCGGGATGAATCTGGTGGGAACGATCATTCTGCTGACTCTGGTGGTGTTGTTTGTGGGTTCGATGATTTTTCGGCTGGTGGCGGCGTTCGCGCGGTTTGGGGAGTGAGCGGGGGTTGCCAGAAGCCGTTGAACGTGTTGGAATTGAGGGGTGAAAGCGTTCAAAATTGGCCTTCTGGTTGTTGGGGGATTGCTGCTGCTTCTGGTGGTGGCGGTGGCGTTGCTGTTCGTGCCGGCGGTGCAGAAGAGCGTGGTGACGCGGGTGGTTTCGGATGAGGAGCGGACGCTGGAGGTGGAATATTTGCGGGCGGGGCTGGGCGGGGTTTCGGCGCGGGGATTGGTGCTGACGGAGCCGGACGCGAGTTACCGGGTCGGGGAATTGGAGGCGGAAGTTTCGCTGATGGGAGCGGTTTTTGGCGGGGAAATCCGGATCGGGAATTTGAGGGCGGTTGGGGTGGCGATTGATTTGTCGGAGAAGGAGGAGGACGAGGAGGACGAGGAGGACGAGGAATCGGACGAGGAGGTTTTCGAGGGGATTTTGGAGGGGTTGCGGTTGCCGATGCCGGTGTATTTGGAGAAGGCGGAAGTGGATGGAGTGGTTTCGTTGCCGGAGCGGAAAGTGGCGTTTTCGGTGCGCGGGGGCGGATTGGCTCCGGGGAAAGAGGGGAAGTTTTCTTTGGCGGCGAATTTGGCGGAGAACGGGGAAAATGGAGCGGAGTTGCTGGAGATTGCGGCGGAATTGTCGGCGGCGGAGACGGCGGATGGCGGGTTTTCGCGCATAGAGTTGACGTTGAATGGGACCGGGAACGCGGGGAGCGGGTTGCGGTTGACGGCGGATTTGCGGGCGGTGGAAGGCGGGGAGGAATACGCGGCGCGGGTGTTTTCGGCGGACGGGGAAGGGGCGGCGCTGGTGACGGTGGACGGGGCTTTCGATGATGGGGAGCGGTTGTTGACGGCGGATTGGGCGTTGCGGTTTGGTTCGGCGGAAATCGCGGCGTTGGGGGCGGCGTTGGCGTTGCCGGAGTTTTTGGCGGAAGGAAGCGGGCGAGTGGTTTACGGGGAAGCGGAGGGATTCGGAGTGACGGGGACGTTGGCGGCGGAGGCGTCGGATTTGCGGGTTTTTTCGGAGGAGTTGGGGGAACTGGGGGCGTTTTCGTTGCGGTCGGATTTCGATGTGGCGGCGGGGGAGGAGGAGGTGCGCGTGACGAGTTTGGCGGCGGAGATTTCGCATGGCGGGCGGGCGATTTTGGAGGTGAGGAATTCGCGTGAGGTGCGGTATCTGGTGGAGGAGGCGCGGGTGGCGGAAGCGGAGGAAGGGGCGGAGTTGGCGTCGGCGGTTTTGCGGGATTTGCCGGTGGAGTGGGCGAACGTTTTTCTCGGTGGCGAGACGCCGGAGGAATCGGTTGCGGTGGAAGGAGGATTGTTGAATGGGGAGTTTTCGGTATCGGTCGAGGAGGGCGGAATTTCGTTTCGGAGTGCGCGGCCGCTGGTGGCGGAAGGGGTGGCGGTGCGGTCGGGAGGCGAGGAGATTTTGCGGGAGATCTCGCTGCGGGCGGTGGTTTCGGGGGCGTTGCGGGAAGCGGGATTGGTGGCGGAATTGGAGGAGTTGGTTTTGGCGGGAGCGGGGGCGGAGTTGTTGCGGGCGACGGGAAATTTTGACGGGGAAAACGGGCGGGCGGAATTGAGTTTCGCGGGGGAAATCGGAGCGTGGGCGGGCCAGCCGGTTTTGGCGGCGGCGGGGGAGATGAGCGGGAAATTGGCGGTGGATTTGGCGGCAAATTTGGCGGAGGAAACGGCGGAGTTTTCGGCGACGGGGAATTTGCGGGAAGTGGTTTGGGGGGATTTTCCGGGGGCGACGATGCGTGCGGATTTCGCGTTGGCGGGGGGCGGGGAGTTTGTGGAGTTGCGGGAATTGGCGGTGGAGGCGCGGGATGGGGAGCGGGCGATTTTGGAGGTGCGGAATTTTCAGGGGATTCGTTATGGGCTGGAATCGGGGGAGATTTCGGGGAGCGGGGAAGGGGCGGATTTGCTGACGGTTTCGGCGCGGGGATTTCCGTTGGCGATGGCGAACGCGTTTTTGGCGGCGGCGGAAGGCGGGACGGGGCCTGTTTTCGCGGGAGGGATTTTGGATGGGGAGTTGCGGGCGGGATTGGAAAGCGGGGGGACGGTTTTCCGGACGGTGGAGGCGATTCGGGCGGAGGGGATTGGGATGCGGGACGGGGAGGAATGGATTTTGCGGAATGTGGGGTTGGAGGCGGTTTTTGGGGGGAGGATCGCGGATGGGGAAATCGCGGGCGAGGTGGAGCGGTTGCGGGTTTTGGGCGGGCGTGCGCCGATGCTGGATGCGAGCTGGAAATTCGACGGGGGGAAATTGGAGGCGAGCGTGCGGGTGGCGTTGCCGGCTTTGCTGGCGCAGCCGGTTTTGGCGGAGTTGAATAACGCGTCGGAGGGGATTGCGACGGTGGAGATCGCGGCGGATTTCGGGGAGCGGATGAGCGCGGAAGTGACGGCGCGGACGAGCGGGATTCGGTTGCGGCGGGAGCGGGAGACGGCGCCGGATTTGACGTTATCGGTGAAGGTGGCGGAGACGGCGGAGGGCCGGTGGACGGTGGATGCGCCGTTGGCGGTGGCGGGGGAAGAGCCGGGGGACGCGCGGGTGGCGGGGACGTTTTCGACGGTGGGGGAGTTGACGGAATTCGCGGTGGAGTTGACGAGTTCGTTTTTGCGGGTGGACGATTTGCTGGCGGTGGCGGCGGCGTTTTCGGGAGAGGAGGCGGAGGAGGAAACGCCGGAGACGGAAACGGCAGAAGGGGAAGAAGCGGGGCGGGATGAGGTGCCGTTCTGGAGCGGATTTCGGGGAACGGTGGCGTTGGCGATGGAGGATTTGCGGTTGCCGGGGGGGCATCCGCTGGAGGAATTGCGGGGGGAATTGCGGGTGGAGGAAGCGGCGATGCGAGTGGCGGCGGCGGGGCGGATGTTGGAGAGTCCGGTGGAGGTTTCGGGGGAAGTGGTTTTTGCGGGTGGGGAGGAAATGCCGTATGCGTTGACGGGGAATTTGGAAGCGCCGGAGTTGAGCGCGGCTCCGTTTTTTCGTCAGCAAGCGCCGGATCAGCCGCCGACGGTGGAGGGGATTTTTGGGGTTTCGGCGAGTTTGCGGGGAGACGGGGAGAATTTGGGGGATTTGATGGAACGGGCTCGCGGGGAAATGCGGATGCGGGCGGGGGAAGGGGTTTTGCGGTTGTTCCGGACGGATAATCCGGTGGCGGGTTTGGGGATGGCGGTGGGCGGGATTTTGGGGTCGCTGAGTCCGGAGGTGGGGGCGGTGGTGGAGATCGCGCGGAATTTGTCGCAGGTGCCGTTCAGCGAGATGAATTTGTTTTTGGAGCGGGACGAGGATTTGAATTTTTTGTTGCGGGATTTTCGGCTGATTTCGCCGGAGTTGCATTTGGCGGGCGTGGGGGAAGTGCGGTATCGGGAAGGATTGGCGGCGTTGCGTCAGCCGATGCGGATTGAGTTGCAGTTGGGGGCGCAGGGGGGGCTGGAAAGGTTGTTGGGGGCGGTGCGGGTTTTGGGGGAGGAGACGGATTCGTTGGGGTATCGGTTGATGCGTCAGGAGTTTGTCATTACGGGGACGCCGGCGAAACCGGATAACGCGGCGTTTTACCGGTTGTTGGCGGATACGGCGATGCGGTTTTTGGGGACGCGGGAGGAGACGGATTCAGGGGGAGAGGAGCGGACGGGGAGTGAGCGGCCGGTTTTGGAGGATGTTTTGCGGGGGCTGTTTCGGTGAATTTTAAATTTTAGATTTTAGATCTGGGGAATTGCTCGAAGGGGAGCTTGGCCTCGGTTTTTTAACCACGACGGAGCGACGCGAAGATGGCGAAGCAATGGACACTAATTGACACGAATGATGGGAATGGAAGATGGGGTTTTGCGGGTGGTTTGCGGGGAGGAGGGGCGGCGTTTTTGGCGGGGGATGGCGGAGCTGCGGATGGCGGTGTTTCGGGAGTTTCCGTATTTGTACGAGGGATCGCTGGAATATGAGGAGGAGTATCTGGGGCGGTATTTCGGGTGCGGGGAGAGTGTTTTTGTTTTAATTTTCGACGCGGAGGAGCGGCTGGTGGGATGTTCGACGGGGATGCCGTTGGAGCGGGAATTGCCGGAGTTTCGGGAGCCGTTTGAGCGGGCGGGGCTGGAGGCGGGGGAGTATTTTTATTTTGGGGAGAGCGTGTTGGCGCGGGAGTTTCGGGGGCGGGGGATCGGGCATCGGTTTTTTGATGAACGGGAGAGGTTCGCGCGGGAGTTGGGGCGGTTTCGGTGGACGACGTTTTGCGCGGTGGAGCGGCCGGAGGATCATCCGTTGCGGCCGGGGGAGTATCGGGCGCTGGACGCGTTTTGGCGGAAGCGCGGTTATGAGAAGACGGAGTTGCGGACGATGCTGGCGTGGCCGGATTTGGGGGAGAGGGAGGATTCGGAGAAGCCGATGGCGTTTTGGCGGCGGGAGTTGCGGTGAGGGGAATTTTCGGGCACGGAGAGGATTGGGCTTTGGGATGATGATGCGAAGGTTTTGGGAAGAGAGAGATGGAGTTAGCTGATGTATTTTTGGACTAGGGGGAGGCGGCGGCCTACGCCGAAGGCGAGGGGGGTGATTTTCAGGCCGGGGGCGGCTTGTTTGCGTTTGTACTCGTTGAGGTCGACGAGGCGGATGACTTCGCGGACGGTGGTTTCGTCGAAGCCGGCGGCGACGATGTCGCGGGTGGATTCGCCGCGTTCGATGTAGCGTTCGAGGATGGCGTCGAGGATTTCGTAGGGGGGGAGGGAATCCTGGTCGGTTTGGTCGGGGCGGAGTTCGGCGGAGGGCGGTTTGGTGATGGTGGATTCGGGGATGAGTTCGCGGTCGCGGTTGAGGTGGCGGGCGAGTTCGTAGGCTTTGGTTTTGTAGAGATCGGAGATGACGGCGAGGCCGCCGCACATGTCGCCGTAGAGGGTGCAGTAGCCGACGGCGAGTTCGCTTTTGTTGCCGGTGGTGAGGAGGAGGGCGCGCCATTTGTTGGAGAGCGCCATGAGGAGGAGGCCGCGGGCGCGGGCCTGGAGGTTTTCTTCGGTGGTGTCGGGGGGGAGGTTTTGGAAGAGGGTGGCGAGGGTTTTTTCGGCGGCTTCGTGGAGTTGGGAGATGGGGAGTTCTTCGTAGCGGATGCCGAGGTTTTTGGCGAGATCGCGGGCGTCGGTTTTGGAGTGTTCGCTGGAGATGCGGGAGGGGAGGCCGACGCCGATGACGGATTCGGGGCCGAGGGCTTTGGCGGCGAGGGCGGCGACGACGGCGGAATCGAGTCCGCCGCTGAGGCCGAGGACGACTTTTTGAAAACCGCTTTTGCGGACGTAGTCGTGGAGGCCGAGGATGAGGGCTTCTTCGATGGCGGCGATTTCGGAGGTTTCGCGGGCGGGGGCGGGTTGCGCGGTGGCGAGGTCGACGATTTGGAGGGATTCGCGGAAGGGAGGGAGTTCGGCGAGGATTTGGCCGTCGGCGTTGGCGACGAGGCTGGCACCGTCGAAGATGAGTTCGTCGTTTCCGCCGATGGAGTTGCAGAGGGCGACGGGGGCGTTGCAGAAGCGGGCGGCGCTGGCGACGAGTTGGCGGCGGACGTTTTGTTTGCCGGAATACCAGGGGCTGGCGGAGAGATTGAGGACGAGATCGACTTTTTGTTCCTGGAGGAAACGGAGGGGGGCGTCGTCGTAGCGGACTTGTTCGGGGAGCGGGGCGTGGGTCCAGATGTCTTCGCAGATGGTGAGGCCGATTTTTTTGCCGGCGAAGGAGACGATTTTGGGTTGGGGGAAGGGGTGGAAGTAGCGTTCTTCGTCGAAAACGCCGTAGTTGGGGAGGAGGCATTTGCGTCCGATTTCCTCGATTTCGCCGTTTCGGCAGAAGGCGGCGGCGTTGAGGATGGGGCGGCGGGGATTGCCGGGGTTGGTTTCGGTGAAGCCGATGACGGCGGGGATTTCGCCGATTTCGTTGGCGACGATGATGAGGGATTCTTCGACGTCGGAGACGAAGCGGCGTTTGAAGAGGAGGTCGCGCGGTGGATAGCCGCAGAGGGCGAGTTCCGGGAAGAGGACGAGCTCGGCGCCGCGGTCGCAGAGTTCGCGGTAGGCGCGGATGATTTTGGCGCGGTTTCCGGCGAGGTCGCCGACGATGGTGTTGATCTGAGCAATTCCCAGTCGCATGGCTAGAAGGGCCGCGGCGATTGGGCTGCGGCGAAGGGGAGAACTAAAGAGAGGTTTTGGGGCGGGGACAAACAGATTTCGGGGGTGGGCGCGGTGGAGATGGGAAATGGAAGGGGAAGAAGAAGGGGGGGCGGAGGCTCTGCTTTTTTAACCACGAATG
>CAZJCL010000107.1:0-8787 GCA_964544025.1 uncultured Opitutales bacterium
GGGGGTTTTCGGTGGTGGGGCTGGGGGGGCGGGGGCCGGAAACGGTGGATAGGCCGGCAGTTGGGGACGTGGCGAGGGGCGTGGAAGTGGCGGCTGGCGCGGAGACGGGGGAGGCCGTGGGTGGGTTGGCGGGTTTGGAGTGGCGCGGGGTGACGGTTTTGGACGGGAAGGCGGAGTTTAGTTTGCGGGATACGGGGTCGCAGACGAGTTTCTGGGTCGGGTTGGGGGAAACGGAAAACGGGGTGGAGGCGGTGGAGTATTCGGAGGAGGAGGGGAAACTGGTGGTGAGTGACGGTCGGGAAAGCCGGGAGTTGTTTTTGAGCGGCGGAACGGTGGCGGCGTTGCCGGAGGGGCAAACGCCGAGCGCGGAGCCGCCGCCGTTGGTGGAGACGCCGGGGTTGATCGCGGAGCGGGCGCGGTTGAATCCGGAAAGTTTGCCGGAGGAGATTTCGGAGGAGGCGCGGCGGGTTTCGGAGTTGTGGCAGAACGCCGTGCAGGCGGAACCGCGGTTGCGGGAAATGGATGACCGGTTTCGGGAGATTCGGCTGGAATCGGAACGGATTGAGCAGGCGATGACGCGGGTGCCGGAGGATGCGCCGGAATTTCGGGCGTTGGAAACGCGTCGGGAGCAGATTGGGGAGGAGGAGGAATTGTTGACGCAGGCGGCGCTGGTGGAGGTGCGGGCTTCGCCGGAATTGCGGGAGCAGGCGGGAAATGAGTTGGGGGATGCGTTACGGGAGCAGATTTTTGGAGGGCCGCCGCAACCGCGCGCGGTGGCTGAGCCGGTCGCGCCGGTTGTGGAGGAGCCGGTTGCGGAGGACGTGGAGGAAACGGGAGCTGAGGAGCCGGTCGTGGTGGAAGAGCCGGTGGAGGAGGTTGGGGAGCCGGATGGGTCGCCGCCGCAGTTGCCGCCGGTGACGGATCTGGATTTGGAGCCGCCGCCTCCGCCGGAGGAGGCGGTGTTGGAGCGGGAAATGTGAGGGGTGCGTTCGTTGCGGGACGGGTTCGCGGGGCGGTCATCGGCGAAGCGCCGATGCTACGGTGGATGGCGTGATGGGGAGGGGAAAGGATTCTGGATTTGGAGCCGCCGCCTGCGACGGAGGAGACGGTGTTGGAGGGGGAAATGTGAGGGGTGCGTTCGTTGCGGGACGGGTTCGCGGGGCGGTCATCGGCGAAGCGCCGATGCTACGGGTGATGAGATTCGGGATGTGGTGGGCGGTGAACTTTATGGCCTGACTTGGGCGGGATTTATGTACAAGATGAATGCGGCTTTGGTTCTTTGCTTGTTTTGGGGCGAGGTTTTGAAGCCGTTATTTTCTCGTTAGAAGAACGTTAATCCAAAAGACGAAAAGGAGAAAACTATGCTGGAACTTCTGAAGAAAACTGTGTTTGCCGGTATCGGCGCGGCGGTGACGACGAAGGAGCGCGTTCAGGCGATGCTTCACGAATTGGTGGAGCAGGGGAAGCTGACGCAGGAGGAGGCGGAGCGGATGGCGGAGAAAATTTCCAGGGATGGGAAGGCCGAGTTTGAGCGGACGAAGGAGCAGATTTCGAACAATTTCCAGCAGATGTTCGGAAAGGAGAAGGTGGTGAAGGAGAGCGAATTCCGAAAGTTGGAGCTGCGGGTGAGTTTGCTGGAGGAGAAGGAGGCGACGCGCAGTTTGAGGAAGATCAGCGAGGAGAAATCGGAGCAGCATTCGGATACTCCTCCGCCGCCTCCGGCCGCCTCTATTTGACCCTTTGTGCTGAATCCTCTCGACCTCTACTTTAGCGCTGTCCGTGCCAAGGAGATTGCCGCCGTGCTGGCCCGGCACGGTTTCAGCGATCTTTTGCAGCATCTGGACAACGCGCCGGCGCTGTTGCAGAGGATCGTGCCGAGGCCGAAGGAAAACCGGAGCACGTGGGAGCGGCTCCGGATGGCGTGCGAGGATTTGGGGCCGACGTTTGTGAAGTTTGGCCAGATTCTGAGCACGCGGCCGGATATGATTCCGCAGCCGCTGGTGCTGGAATTCCGGAAGTTGCAGGATGAAGTGCGGCCGAATTCGCTGGAGGAGATGCGGGAGGTGGCGCGGGAGGAGTTGGGGCGGGATTTGGAGGAGGTTTTTGAGCCGTTTGGGGAACCGGTGGCGGCGGCGTCGTTGGCGCAGGTGTATTTCGGGCGGTTGAAGGCGACGGGGGAGGAGGTGGCGGTGAAGTTGCAGCGTCCGAATATCCGGAAGAAAGTGGAGTCGGATCTGGATATTTTGCGGTGGTTCGCGCGTCAGTTGCATCAGCGGGTGGAAGGGCTGAAGCCGTTCGATTTACCGGCGATTTTGGATGAGCTGCGGACAGCGATTTTCAAGGAAATGGATTTCCGGAACGAGGCGCGGAACATGCGCTTTTTCAACGCGGAGAATCCGTTTCCGGACCGGGTTTTCGCGCCGGCGGTGCGGGAGGATTTGACGACGGGGCGGATGCTGGTGATGGAGCGGGTGATCGGGACGCGGATCGACGCGGTGCCGTTGAGTCCGGAATTAGGGCGGCAACTGGCGCGGAACGGGGCGGCGTCGTTGTTGCACCAGATTTTGATTTCGGGGTTTTTTCACGCGGATCCGCACGCGGGGAATCTGGCGATCGCGGGAGATGGGCGGCTTTGTTTTTTCGATTGGGGAATGGTGGGGCAGTTGACGCGGCGGATGCGTTATAATTTGGCCGATTTGTTCATCGCGGCGGTGGAGCATGACGCGGAGAAGATCGTGCGGATCGCGCTTTCGATGTCGTATTCAACGGGGAAGATCAACGTCCGGAAGATGGAGAAGGATGTGATTTTCACGTTGCGCGAGCATATCGATTTCGAGACGGGGCAGGGAGAAGTGGGGCGGCTGGTGTTGCGGCTTTTTCATCTTTTTGCGCGGAACGGGATTGATGTGGTTCAGGATTATTCGCTGATGGCGAAGGCGATTTTGTCGATCGAGGAAGCCGGAGAGCAGCTGGATCCGGATTTCGATATCCGGAAGGTGGCGGTGCCGGCGATCCGGGAGCTGCAGCGGGAGCGGAAGAATCCGAAGGTGATGTGGCGGGAGGCGGGGATGGCGTTCAACGTGGCGGCGCAGTTGTTGAAGGAGTTGCCGACGGAGTTTATGCGGATTCTGCGGCGGGTGGAGAACGACGATTTGACGGTGCAGTTTCAGCACAAGGGGCTGGAGGAAGTGAGCGATTCGCTGAACGCGGCGAGCAACCGGGTGACGTTGGGGGTGATCATCGGTTCGCTGTTGATCGGGTCGTCGTTGATTATCACGACGGGGATTCAGCCGCATTTGCTGGGGTATCCGGCGCTGGGGATGGTGGGGTATTTGTTATCGGCGATTTTGGGGTTGTGGATAATTGTGGATATTATCCGGCATGGAAGGCATCGGTAGGATTTTAGATTTTAGATTTTAAATTTTAAATTTTGGAGTGGGGATTCGGAGCGCGGATTCCGGAGGGGGGAATCCGCGCGCTGGTGATTGAACTAGTCCAGGGGGACTAGGGTTTCTACGTCGCGGTCGTAGTCGATGTTGGGGATTCCGAAGCCGAAGAGTTTTAGGAAGTCTTCGCGGTAGCCTGCGAGGTCGGAGAGCTGGGAGAGGTTTTCGGTGTTCACTTGGCTCCAGAGTTTTTTCACTTCGGCTTGGACGTCGTCGCGCATTTCGAGGTCGTCGAGGCGGACGCGGCCGGAATCGTCGAAATCGAGCGCGCTTTCGTTGTACATTTGGGTGGCAAAAAGGCGGTGGATCTGCTCGATGCAGCCTTCGTGGATTCCCTTTTCCTTCATCACTTTGTAGAGGAGGGAGATGTAGAGCGGGACGACCGGAATCGCGGAGCTGGCTTGGGTGACGACGGCTTTGTTAATGGAAACGAAAGCGCGGCCGCGGTCGACTTTGAGGGAGGCGTCGATGCGTTTCGCGTAGTTTTCGAGATCGGTTTTGGCGCGGCCGATGGTGCCATTGCGATAAATGGGCCAGGTGACTTCCGGGCCGATGTAGGAGTAGGCGACGGTGGTGACGCCGGGTCCGAGAACGCGGGCTTCGTCGAGCGCGGCCATCCACATTTCCCAGTCTTCGCCGCCCATCACTTTGACGGTGGCGTCGATTTCTTCGCGGGAGGCCGGTTCGAGGGTGATTTCGCTGACGATGCCTTTGTCGGTGTCGACGGTTTTGTTGGTGAATTCCTCGCCGATCGGTTTGATGACGGATTTGTAAACCTCGCCGTTTTTCGGATGGGTGCGGCGGGGAGAGGCGAGACTGTAGACGACGAGATCGACGTAACCGAGGTCGGCTTTGATGCGGTCGATCACCTCTTGTTTGCACTCGTTGGAAAACGCGTCGGCGTTGATGCTGCGGGCGTAGAGGCCTTGGGCGCGGGCGGCGGATTCGAAGGCGGCGGAGTTATACCAGCCGGCGGTGGCGGGTTTTTCGGCGGTGGGGGGACGCTCGAAGAAGACGCCGAGGGTGTTGGCGCCGCATCCGAAGGCGGCGGAAATGCGGGAGGAAAGGCCGTAACCGGTGGACGCGCCGATGACGAGGACGTTGCGCGGGCCGTTTTTGAGCGGGCCTTTGCTTTTTACGTAGTCGATTTGCTCCTGCACGTGGGCGGCACAGCCGTCGGGATGGGCGGTGACGCAGACGAATCCTCGAACTTTCGGTTTAATGATCATGGATGAATGGTTGTGTTAGAAAAGGTGGCGGCCGATTTCGCAGGCTTCGCCGGTGAAAAACGCGTTACAAAAAGATTAATCCGAGCAGACCGAGTGCCAGCAGTAAGAGCACGACGCTGAGGGTCTTGCGTTCCTGTTTGGTCAGTCTGAAAGGCATCGGAAAAGTAAAGAAACGGGGACGGCGTTTGTCGATGCTAAACGCGGGAGGTCGACGTTTTGGCTTGGTTTGGCGGGATGGCCGACTTTAGATGGTCCGGGGAATTAATTTGTGATCAAACGTGGACAAAACAGATATGCGGCGAAGTTTCTGCCTGGAGTGAATCTTTATCTGGTCGGATTTATGGCGACCGGGAAGAGCACGGTGGGGCGGGCGCTGGCGTATCGTTTGGGTTACGAATTTTTGGATAGCGACGCGGAAATCGAGCGGCGGATGGGAATGCCGGTGCGCCGGATTTTCGAGACGGAAGGGGAGGCGGCGTTCCGAAATTACGAGCGGGATTTTATCGCGGAAGGACATCCGGAAAGCCGTTGCGTGATCGCATGCGGGGGCGGGCTGGTGACGCAGCCGGGGATGATCGAGCTGTTGAAGGAGAAGGGCGTGGTGATTTGTCTGTACGCGAGCAGCGAAACGATTTTGCAGAGGACGCAGGGGAATAAATCGCGGCCGTTGCTGGACGGGGAGGATCCGGAGAAGCGGATTCGGGATTTGCTGGCGGAGCGGGAGCCGTTTTACCGGCGGGCGGGGACGTTGGTGTTAACGGATAACCGGGGGCTTTCGGATGTGGTGGAGCATTTGCGGCGGATTTACATGCGGGAGGCGGATTCGTTTATGAGGAAGAAGAGGGAGGAAGGTGGGAAGGTGGGAAAGTGAGAAGGTGGGAAAGTGGGAAAGTGGGGAGGGGAGTTATTGGTTATTGGTGATTTGTGATTGGGGGCTTGGGACTTGGGATTTGGGCGTGAAAAAACCCCGGCCGCGGGTGGGTGCGTGCCGGGGTTGTGTGGTGGAGGAAATTGTTACGCTTCGGCGGCGATCACGTGTACTTTGCGGTGATCGCGGTCGAACTTCACGCTGCCATCGCTGAGAGCGAAGAGGGTGAAGTCGCGGCCGAGGCCGACATTGCGACCGGGGTGGAACTTGGTTCCGCGCTGGCGCATGATGATGTTGCCCGCGAGAACGACTTGGCCGTCGTATTTCTTAACGCCGAGCCGTTTGCTCTTGCTGTCGCGTCCGTTGCGGGAAGTTCCCTGTCCTTTCTTATGGGCCATGGCTTGGTGTTATCCTTTAATACTGTCGATTCTGATTACCGAAATTTCCTGGCGGTGGCCGCGTTTGCGTTCGTAGCCTTTGCGCTTCTTCTTTTTGTAAACCAGGATTTTTTTGCCGCGCTTGTTTTCCAGAACGGTGGCGGAGACGGAAGCGCCATCCAGATGAGGTGCGCCAAACTTCGCGTCTTCGCCTTCGCCGAGAACGAGCACTTCACCGATGGAGATCGTGGCGCCGGCTTCGGTGTCCTTGTAGCGGTCTACGAAAAGAATGTCGCCTTCGGAAACAGCAAATTGCTTCCCTTGGGTCTTGATGATCGCTTTCATAAAAAAGGATTCAATAGAAAGCCCCGGATTGGGGAAATCAAGTTTTTTTTATGTCTCCTGAGACAGTTCAACAACATTTTCGAGATCGGCGAGCGGTGGACCACTATGAACGGGCGGCGGCTAATCTCGGTTTATGGATATCGGAAGAAAAGATATTTCGTCAGGTTTTCAAGCCCGAAGACGTTTTACTGGACTTGGGGTGCGGCGCGGGGCGGATCGCTTTCGGTCTTTGGCATCTCGGGTACCGGCGGCTGACTGGGGCGGATTTTTCGCGGGATATGATCGAACGGGCGCGGGGATTGGGCGAGGCGTTGGGGTGTGAGATTCCGTTTCGGGTGGGGGACGCGACGGCGCTGGATTTCGACGCGGAGGCGTTCGTTGGCGTGATTTTCGGGTTCAATGGATTGATGCAGATTCCGGGGCGGGAACGGCGGCGAAAAGCGATGGCGGAGGTTTTCCGGGTGGTGCGGCCGGGCGGAAGTTTCGTTTTTACGACGCACGATCGGGACAACATGCGGTTCCGGAATTTTTGGAAGGCGGAGCGGGAGCGTTGGGAGAAGGGGGAGCAGGATCCGCGGCTGGTGGAGTTTGGGGACCGGTATTATGAGGCGCCGATCGGGTGCACGTTTATGCATATTCCGACGCGGGAGGAGGTTTTGGAGGATTTGGCGGCGGCGGGGTGGCGGCACGAACAGGATTTCCGGCGGTCGGAAATCGCGAAGGAACCGGCGGACGTGCGGGAGTTTTCGGACGAATGCCGGTTCTGGATAGCGAGAAGGGAATTTCTAGAAGGTAGAATTTAGAAGGTAGAATGCAGAAGTTACTTCAGGCGGTGTTCCAGTTGTTGGATGAGGGAGGAGAGGAATGTGGTGTCGGCCGGGATTTCTTTTAGGAGGGAAAGGGCGGCGGAGGTGTGTTGGCGGGCGCGGGTGCGGGAGGCGTCGAGGCCGTGGAGGCGCGGGTAGGTGCGTTTGCCGGCGCGGGCGTCGGCGCCGGTGGTTTTTCCGAGGGCTTGGGTGTCGCTGATTTCGTCGAGGATGTCGTCGATGATTTGGAAGGCGAGTCCGGCATGGCGGCCGATGGTGGCGAGTTTTTCAATGACGGCGGGTTCGGCTCCGCCGATGCGAGCGCCCATTTTCAAGGAGGCGGAGATGAGGGCGGCGGTTTTATTGAGGTGAATGAAGTCGAGTTGCTCGGGGGTGCAGTCGGTGTTTTCGCCTTCCATGTCTTCGGCTTGTCCGGCGATGAGGGCGCGGCTTCCGGTGGCAGTGGCGAGATCGGCGACCAAGGCGGTGGCGAGGGCGGGTTGTTGCGCATAGCTTTCGGCGAGAAGGCCGAAGGCGTGGGTGAGAAGAGCGTCGCCGGCGAGGACGGCGGTGGCTTCGTCAAATTGGCGGTGGCAGGAGGGGCGGCCGCGGCGAAGTTCGGCGTCGTCCATGCACGGAAGGTCGTCGTGGATGAGGGTGTAGGTGTGGAGGCATTCGATGGCGACGGCGGCGGGAAGAGCATCGGCGGCACGGTTGAAAAGATCGGCGGCGGCGAGGCAGAGGACCGGGCGGAGGCGTTTGCCGCCGGCTTCCAGGCTGTAGCGCATGGCGGCGTGGAGGCGGGCGGGGCGGGTGTCGGCGGTCGGAACCAGTTGATTGATGGCGGTTTCTATCTGGCTGCGATAGATGTCGAATTTTTCTTTGAAGTCCATGAAGCTTTGTCTATTGTCGGCCGATTATTGATCATGCCCGACTTCGAGCAAGTGTGCCGTCGATTATTTTCCGACTCCTCCTGGCTGGTGAAGTGTCTTTTGGGCACGTTGCTGGTCGCGTTTCCTGTTTTGCATTTTTTGGCGTTCGGTTATTTGGGGCGGGTGGCGCGGGCGGGAGCCGAGGGGGAGGTTTTCCAGACGCCGGAGTGGGGGGATTGGCATGAGCTTTTTGTGCGCGGTTTCTTTTACTTTCTGATTTTGGCCGGTTTGGGCGGCGGTATTTTTCTGGCGGCGATGCTGGTGAGCCTTCCGTTCCAGGGATGGCTGGGGCCGCTGGCTTTTATTCCGTTTATTCCGGCGGTGTTGTTGGGGCCGCCGTTGGTGGGCGCTGGTTGGTACCGGTATTCGTTGACGGGGCAATTTCTGGAGGGATTCCGGTTGCCGGAGTTGTTTCGATTGGTAGGGGAAGCGGGGGCGCGGCTGATTTTGCCGACGCTGGCGTATATCGGCCTGCTTTTCGCGGCGTCGCCGGTTTTTCCACTTGCCTTCTTTGCGGGCGGACTTGTTGTTTTCTATTTTTATTGCTCCGTGTTCAATCGCGTCGACGCGCGGCACGGAGCCGGTTCTGAATCCTCATTTTCGGTATTATAATTATGCCTACTTACGAGTACGCATGCAGTGACTGCGGCCATGAAATGGAAATTTTTCAGTCGATCCGGGACGAACGGCTGACGAAATGTCCGGCTTGTGAGAAAGACGGGTTGAAGCGGCTGATCGGTCGCGGGGCCGGCATCATTTTCAAGGGCAGCGGTTTTTACGAAAC
>CAZJCL010000108.1:0-8774 GCA_964544025.1 uncultured Opitutales bacterium
TTGATCAGCGGCCTGCAATACGGCGCGGAAGCGGTCATGATCATGACCCAAGGCGGTCCGTTCGGAGCCACCACGACGCTCGGTTATTTCATTTACACCAAAGCCTACGTCGATTTTGAAATGGGTTACGCGGCGACCATCGCGTGGGTGTTGTTCGCGCTGACGTTGGGCGTCACCATTCTCAACTGGAAGAAAGGCGGCAAAAACCTCGCCGATTGACGATGCGCAAGGAGCGAAAAACAACCGGCCTCTGGCACATTCCGCTCATTCTTCTCGGAGCGACCTGCCTCCTGCCGCTCGCGTTTATGCTCACCACCGCGCTTTCTCCGCCCGAAGAAGCGATGAAGGCGAGCAATTCGGTTTGGGAAATGATCGTTCCCCAGCATTTTCGCTGGCAAAACTTCATCGACGTCTGGGAACTGGTTCCGTTTCTCCGCTACTACGTGAACAGCTTTTTCGTCGCCGCGGCCGCCACCGCCGGACAAGTTGTCACCAGCGCGATGGCCGCCTACGCCTTTTCCCGCATCCAATGGAAAGGCCGCGACACCCTTTTTCTCGCCTACCTCGCGACGATGATGATTCCGGGCTCCGTCACCATGATCCCGAATTTCATCCTGATGAAACTGCTCCCCGAGTTTCTCAAATTCTCCCTCCCGATGGTCGACTGGATGGCCATGCGTTACCTCGGCACCGGAATGGATGCGCCGGGTGTCGGACGCTTGGTCGGCCTGGATTCCTACTTCGCCCTCATTGCTCCCGGAATGTTCAGCGCCTACGGAACGTTTCTCCTCCGCCAGTTTTTCCTGACTCTGCCGCGGGAACTCGACGAAGCCGCGAAAATCGACGGCTGCGGACACTGGACGATTTTCCGCAAAATCATTCTCCCGCTCTCCATTCCCGGCCTCGCCACGATCACGATCCTCACCTTCATGACCGTCTGGGGCTCGTTTCTCTGGCCGCTCGTCGTCACTCACCAGGAATACCTGCGCACTCTTCCCGTCGGCCTCCAGGCATTCCAAGGCCAATACGGCACCGAGTGGCATCTCATGATGGCCGCCTCGCTTCTGATGCTGATCCCAATCGTCGTAATTTTCCTGGCTGGCCAAAAATTCTTCATTTCCGGCCTCACCGTCGGCGCGGTCAAAGGCTAAACCGGCTACTCAAAAACGATTTCCGGCCGCTGCGCCAGATGGCACTCCATCATCGCTCCACCCGCCTCCCGGTTCTCCAAAAGCAACGTCGCCCCGATCAATTCCGCCCGGTATTTCATCGTCTGGATTCCCATGCCGGTATCGGGAATCTCTTCCGGCAAACCGACCCCATCGTCCACCACCGTAATCCGCAATCCCCCTTCATGCTCGTCGGCGACAACCGTCACCAAAGCCGCGTTTCCGTGCTTGATCGCGTTGTTGGTCGCTTCCTGGGTTATCCGGAAAAGATGCGTCGCCAAATCGCGATCGCTCACCACGAAATTCCGCGGAATCGAGAGCTCCACGTTCTTGCCGAACAACCGGCTCGTCGTCTGGCAAAATTCCTCAAGAGCCGACGCCAAACCGCCTCCTTCCAGATTCACCAAATGCAATCCCCGCATCAATCCCCGGGCCAAACCCACCGCGTCGTAAAGCAGCTGACTGATATCCCGCACCTCCTTCCCCCGCGGCTGTTCGTCGCGCTCCATTTTGTCCGCCAACGTCGAACTCATCAACGCCAGCCCGAGCAAATGCTGGCAAATCCCGTCGTGCAAATCCTGCCCCATCCGCCGCTGTTCCCGGTCGCTGATCTGCAAAATCTCCTGCTCCAATTGCCGCCGTTCCGTAATATCCACGCCCACCGCGCCGATGCATTTCTCCCCCTTGTTATCCGTCAGCGGAAACTTGAAAACCGCCCAATACCTCGGCCTTCCCTTTTCGTCTTCCTTGATTTCGATCGATTGCACCGTCCGGTCCTCGTTGATCGCGATCAGATCGTGCGTGCGAAACCAGGTCGCCGTATCGGCGGGAAAAAGCTCGTCGTCGGTCTTGTTCATCCAGTCCAACTGCATCCGGTAAACCATCTCGTCGAAGCTCTTGTTCCCATAAACATAGCGGCCCTCCGTGTCCTTGATAAACGCGATCACCGGCGTGTGATCCATAAAGGATCGGAAACGCTCGCTCGCCGTTCGCGACTCCATTTCCGCCTGCACCTGCGGCGTGATATTCACCAGCACTCCGCGCAACCCCGCCGGTTTCCCCGCGCAATCCCGAAAAATCTGCTTCCTCGATTCCAGCCAAATCGTCTCGTTTTTCGCTGATATTAAACGGCACCGTGAATTCGCCGCCATCTCTCCTCCCTCGAATCCCCGCCGGATATTCGCCAGCACTTCTTCCCGGTCGTCTGGATGCAATCGCTTGACCCAAAAATCGGTGTTGCCCACCCACATCTCCCGCGGAAAACCGGTCAACGCCTCCACATGATCGCTGACAAACGTGATCGTCATCTCCTTCCCGACATCGTCCCACTGCAGCTCCCAAACGATTCCCGGAACCGTCGCCAAAATATCGTTCAACCGCTGCCGCTCGATGATCAACTCCAACGATAGCTTCTCCTGCCGCGCCTCCGCCGCCACCCGGTCCAGCGTCGCCGCCAACAAATTCGCCGCGGCTTCCACGAAATGAACGTCGTCGTGCGAAAAACTCCGCGCTACCCGGCTATGCACCCCCAAAACCCCGTAAGGCCGGTTCCGCTGTCCGATCCGCACCGTAATACCACTGCGCGCCCCCCAATTCCACAAAAGCCCCGCCCCCTCGAACCGCCGCTCCGCCATTAAATTATCCACCACCACCGGATATTCCGAAGCCAGCGTAAACGCCGCCTGAGACGCCTCTCCATGCGAAATCTTCGCCCGTCCCACCATTTCCGCGGGCCAGCCGACGCAGGCCCGCATCAAAAAATCGTTCGTTTCCGGATCCACTTCGAGAATCTTGCAAAACTCCACATCCAGCGTCTGCGCGATCAACTCCACCGTCTCCTCAAACACCTCCTGCATCCCCGGCTTTTCCATCGCCATCCGCCCCAGATCCGCCAGCGCTTTTTGCTGTTTCGCCCGAATCCCCAGCGTCATTTCCGCTCCTTTCAACGCCGTGATATCCTCCACGATTCCCGCCACCCGGTAAACTTCCCCCGCTTTATTGAACACCGGAATCGCCCTATCCCGAACCCACCTCGTCGATCCGTCCCGCAGCAACAACCGGTACTCCTCGCAATATTCGCCCGTTTTCTGCTTCGGCAGCGCCGCCTTCACCCGCTCCCGGTCCGCCGGATGAATCGCCTCGAGAAACGCCGTCGGATTCCGGTAAAGCGTTTCCGGACTAATCCCCAGAATATCCTCCACCGCCGGACTTATGTAACAGGTCCGCGTTTTCTCGACATCGGTCAGCCAAATCACCTCCCGCATTTTCCCGGCCAACTGACGGAAAATCATGTGATTCTGGTGACGGTCCCTGTCCCTCTCGAACCGGGGAAGAGGCTGAACATGACAACAAAGCCCGCTCATCGGCCCGTTTTCGAACGGCTGACACGATAAAATCACCGGCTTCAAAACGCCGTTCTTCGCCCGCAAATGCACCGGATATTGCTCCGGAACCTCCCCGCCATTCCTCGCCTCCAGAATTTTCCCCACGACCCCTTCGTCCGCAACGACCTCCTCCACCCGTTTCCCCAAATATTCCTCACGAGAATAATCCAGCAACCGCAAAACCGCCCGGTTCGCCTGCACGGCCACCCCGTCGTTCGAGAAACAGGTCACCCCGAAAATCGCGTTGTCGATCCAGCGGAAAAACGAACTGAAACCCTCCCGCCACGCGTGCTCCGCCTGGATCCGCCACCGGCGTTCATCCCGCCAAGCCGACGCCGTACGCAAAAGATCCGACCGATGACGATCGAGTTCCAGCTTCAACCGGTCCGCCTCCGCGCGCAAACGCCGGTTCTCCTCCTCCAGCGCCCGAACCGCCGAAAAATTGGAACGCCAGCCAGGAACCATCCCGGACCTTTCCTCTCGTAGCTGCTGCGATCTCCGACAGCTCTCGCCGGAAGCGCCAGAATCAGATGGGGTCATACAACCGCCCTTTTTAAAATGGACTTTTGGTGGAGATAACTAACCTTACCGGGATCTGCCCGCCGCGGACATTCCGAGCAATCGACTGCGAGTCAGTATAAGCGGCGGGAATCGTCGACGCCATCGGGACCATCCCGGATCGCCTACTGAGGGATTCATCCTACGCATTTCCCGCCGCGAATCGATAGCAAACTATTTCAAACAACAAAATCTCCGAATTGCCCCCATTTATTTGCAAAACCGCCGATTTGCTCCTGACTACACGCGAGATATCCGGCACTCTTCCTTCCAAAACCGCGTGAACGTCGAGTATAAAAACTGGCAAACCAAACGCCACGCCCGCATTCGCCGCGTCAAGCAATTGCTGCGCTGGATGCCCCGCCGCGCCACCATCGACCGCTATCCCGTGCTCAAATGGTTCGCCGCGGCCGCCCGAAAACGCCCCTACCTCTGGTCGTTCAAAGTCTCCAGCTGCACCCCCGCCTTCTATTGCGGCTCCATCATCAGCTTTCTCCCGCTGGTCGGAATCCAGATCCCGCTCTCGTTTCTCGGAGCCCTCGCCTGCCGCGCGAACCTCCCGATCACCGTCGCGCTGCAAGTGATCAGCAACCCCGTCACCGTTCCCTTTCTCTACCCAATGTATTTCCTCCTCGGCCGCAGAATCATGCGGTTTGTCGGACTCGGTGAAGAACTGAATCCCATCTTCGGTGCCATGCAGGCGACGTTCCTCGGCGGCGCGGTCATCGGCTTGTGCGTCGGTTTTGTTCTCGATATGCTTTATCGCTTTTTTGTCTATGAAGCCCGCAAACATCGCGAACACCGGATCCCTCCGATGGACGAACCCGGCGCGGACGAAGAACCGGAATCCGCCGCCGAAACCGACGACACCGCCGCCCGCTAATTAACCGCCGGAAAATGCCGTCGCCGAACCAGCAATACCGCGGCCGTCTCGCCCCTTCCCCCACCGGCTACCTCCACCTCGGCCACGCCGCCACCTTCTGGACCGCCTTCCAGCGCGCCCGCGACTCCAACGGAACCCTCATCTTCCGCAACGAAGATCTCGACCAGGCGCGCTGCCAACCGGAGTTCATCCACGCGATGTTCGAAGATTTGCGCTGGCTCGGCATAGAATGGCAGGAAGGCCCCGACATCGGCGGCCCGCACGCCCCTTACAACCAAAGCGAGCGCCACCACATTTACCGCCTCGGCTTCCAACAACTAGCCGATCGCGGCGTCATTTATCCGTGCGATTGCTCCCGCAAAAAAATCGCCGAAACCTCCCTCCGCGCTCCCCACGCCGGCGAAGAAGAACCGGTTTACCCCGGCACCTGCCGCGCCAACCCCGCCGATCGCGAACGTTCCGGCGTCAGCTGGCGTTTCCGCGTCCCCGACGGCGAAACCATCTCCTTCATCGACCAAAAACAAGGCCCCCAATCCTTCGTCGCCGGTCGCGATTTCGGCGATTTCCTCGTCTGGCGAAAAGACGATTTTCCGGCGTATCAACTCGCGGTCATTCTCGACGACGCCGCCATGGAGATCACCGAAGTCGTCCGCGGCGAAGATCTCCTCCTCTCCACCGCCCGCCAGATCCTCCTCTACCGCGCCCTCGACCTCCCGGTTCCCGAGTTTTATCATTGTCCGTTGATCCGCGATCGAAACGGCGAACGCCTCGCCAAACGCCACGACTCCCTCAACATCCGCACCCTCCGCGCCCGCGGCCTCCACCCATCCGACATCCTGGCCCAAATCCCCAACAACCAATAACCAATAACCATTAACCAATAACCATCCCAATGGAAAACCAGCTTCTCACCACCAACCGCAAAGCTCTCTCCATCAACCTCGACCACTCCCGCTACGGCACCTTCGCCGAAATCGGAGCCGGACAGGAAACCGCCCGCCACTTCTTCCAGGCCGGCGGTTCGGCGGGAACCATCGCCAAATCGATCTCCGCCTACGACATGAAGTTCAGCGATGAGATTTACGGGAAAAGCGGCCGCTACGTTTCCGAAGAGCGTCTCGCGCGAATGCTCGATTACGAATACGCGCTCCTCAACGAACGTCTCGCCGAAACCCGCGGCGACACCACCACTTTCTTCGCCTTCGCCAACACCGTCGCCGCCAAAAGCTATCGCGGCACCAACGATTGCCACGGCTGGCTCGGCGTCCGTTTCCAAGGAAACCCGCGCGGCGAACCGAGCGAAATCGTCATCCACGTCCGCATGCTCGACAAAGAAAACGTCCAGCAGCAAAACGCCCTCGGCATCATCGGCGTCAACCTGATCTACGCCGCCTTCTACCTCCGCGACGACTCCTCCGCCCTCATCCAATCCCTCTCCCATAACCTCACCGACGAACGAATCGAAGTGGACATGATCCGTTTCCGCGGCCCCTGTTTCCGGGATTGGGACAACCGGCTCATGAGCCTCGAACTCGTCCGCCAGGGCCTCACCCAAGCCGTCATGTTTTCTCCCGAAGCCGACGTCGTCCAACCTTCCGAAGTTCTCTACAAAAAAGCCGTCCTCGTCGAACGCGGCAGTTTCCGCCCCGTCACTTCCGTCAACCTCGACATGCTCAAAACCGGCATGGAGAAATTCTCCACCGAACCGGAAGTGCGCGGCGAGAATGTCGTCGTCCTCATGGAAATCACCATGAACAACCTGCTCGCCAACGGTGAGGTCAACGCCGCCGATTTCCTCGCCCGCGTCGACATTCTCTGCCAGCTCGGTTTCCACGTCCTCATCTCCAACTACCCCGAATACTACCGCCTCGCCAGCTACTTCCGCCGCTACACAAAAGCCATGATCGGCGTCGTTCTCGGCGTGAACAACCTCGTCGAAATCTTCAACGAGAAGTATTACGAAAACCTCGACGGCGGCATCCTCGAAAGCTTCGGACGCCTCTTCCGCAACACCGTAAAACTCTACGTGTATCCGATGCGCCGCGACTCGCTCGAACAATACGCCGCCCTCGACCAAGCCATGGGCGAACGCCGCAATCCCGCCCCCGCCGATCTCGAACCCCACGAACTCGTCACCGCCGAAAACGTCCAGTTCTTCCCCCACCTGCGCCACCTCTACCTCCACCTCCGCGACAACGACTACATTTCCCCCATCGAAAACTACGACCGCAATCTCCTCTCGATCTTCTCCCGCGACATCCTCCAGCGTATCCAAAAAGACACCGGCGATTGGGAAACCATGGTCCCTCCTCAAGTCGCGTCGCTCGTCAAATCCCGTCGGCTCTTCGGATACCAATCCCAAAGCGGATAAAGCAGTTCGAGAATCACTCCGATTAATTTTAAGCTGGCGATTTTATTACAACCATTCAGAAATGACTGGTTCTGACCCGGTTCGCCGTGTTCCCTAAAAAACCAAACCCAAAGAAACTGATGATGCTTCGTCGTGATTTCCTGAAAACCCTCGCCCTCACCACTCCCGCCGTCCTCTGGTCCTCCCAGCTCGCCCGCGGCATTTCCGCCAAAACCGGTCCCGTCGGCTCTTCGCTCTCCGCCGACCTCATCGTCGCCGGCGGCGGATTGGGCGGTTGCGCCGCCGCTCTCGCCGCCGCGCGAAACGGTTTACGCGTCATCATGACCGAAGAAACCGACTGGATCGGGGGCCAACTCACCTCCCAAGCCGTCCCGCCCGACGAACATCGCTGGATCGAATCCCACGGCGCCACCGCCTCCTACCGCGAACTCCGCAACCGGATCCGCGATTACTACCGCCGCAATTATCCCCTCACCGAAGCCGCCCGCGCCACCGAAAACTTGAATCCCGGCGCCGGCGGAGTCTCCCGCCTCTGCCACGAACCCCGCGTCGCGCTCGCCGTCCTTTACGAGATGCTCGCCCCGTATCTCGCCAACGGAACCCTCCAAATCCTGCTCAACCACAAAATCGTCGCCGCCGATTCCGACGGCGACCGCATCCGCGCCCTCACCGCCGCCGACGTCCATTCCGCCGACCGGATTTCGCTCGAAGCCCCCTGGTTCATCGACGCCACCGAACTCGGCGAAGTCTTGCCCCTTTCCAAAACTGAATTCGTCATGGGTGCCGAATCCCAGAAGGAAACCGGCGAAATGCACGCCCCGGAGAAAGCCGATCCCGACAACCACCAAGCCGTCACCTGGTGCTTCCCGATGGAACACGTCAACGGCGGAAACTTCGTCGGCGATCCGCCCCCCAACTACAATTTCTGGAAAAACTACGTTCCCGAAATGTCGCCCCCGTGGCCCGGCCCGCTCCTCAGTTTCACCTACTCGCATCCGCGCACCCTCGAACCGCGCACCCTCGATTTCGATCCCGAAAACGACACCGGCGCCTGGTGGCGCTACCGCCGCATCGCCTATCAGAAAAACTTCACCGAAGGCGCTTACGTCGGCAGCATCACCCTCGTCAACTGGCCGCAAAACGATTACCTCCTCGGCCACATGATGGGCACCGAAGAGGAAAACAAAAAACATCTCGCCGGCGCCCGCGAACTCAGTCTCGCCCTCTTTTACTGGATGCAAACCGACGCCCCCCGCCCCGACGGCGGAACCGGTTTCCCCGGCCTCCGCCTCCGTCCCGAAATCGTCGGCACCCGCGACGGTCTCGCCAAATACCCCTACATTCGCGAATCCCGCCGCATCCGCGCCGAATTCACCGTTCTCGAACAACACGTCGGCGCCCAAGCCCGC
>CAZJCL010000109.1:0-3959 GCA_964544025.1 uncultured Opitutales bacterium
TCCACCCACCACCCCAAACCCAAAAACCAGAAACCAGAAACCAGACCCCAGAATCCCCCCCTCCCAATCCAAAATCTAAAATCTAAAATCTAAAATTCTTCCATTACCTTCGCATCCGTCTCCTCCGCCCGCGCCGCCCGCAACAAATCCGCCGCCTCCCCCGGCCAAAGCCGAAAAACCGCCCAAACCGCGTGCGCCCGCACCATCGCCTCCGGATGCGAAGCCAGCCGCACCAGCAACGGCCGCAACCGCGCAATCTCCTCCTCCCGCGCCGCCGGATCGTCCCGCAAATTCCCCGCCACCACGCACGCGTTCCGCAAAAGCCCCCGCCATTTCAGCCGCTTGATCGGCGTTTTCGCGAAAATCCGGCTGAAATCCGCCTGCTCCATCGCCAAAATCTCCTCCAGCGAAAGCGCCGCCACATCGAATCGCGCCGACATCAGCTGCTGACGCCCCGCCTTCGCAAACCGGTTCCACGGACAAACATCCAAACAGATATCGCACCCGAAAATCCGCCCCCCGATTCCCGCCCGCAACTCCCGCGGAATAATCCCCTTGTTCTCAATCGTCTGATACGAAATGCACCGATTCGCGTCCACGATTCCCGGCTCCACGATCGCCCCGGTCGGACACGCCTCCAAACACCGCGTGCAACTCCCGCACAATTCTCCCACCTTCGGAAACTCCCCGCCCGCCCCCTTCCTCCCGGCCCGCACCGGCTCATCCGGCGCAAACGAATACCGCACCAAAATCGCCGCCAACATCAGCCAATTCCCATGCTCCCGCGAAATCAGCATCCCGTTCTTTCCCTGCCACCCCAAACCCGACCGCGCGCTCCATCCCCGCTCCAGCACCGGCCCGGTATCAGTGTAATACCGGTAATCCTCGCTCCCCAAACCGAAATCCTCCTCCAAAATCTTCCCCGCCGCCACCAGCCCCGCTTTCACCGTGTCGTGATAATCCGAATACAGCGCGTATTTCGCCCACCGCTTCTGCTCCCTCGCCTCCTTCTCCGGCGGCAGATAATTCACTCCCAACAAAATCACCGACCCGACTCCCGCCAAAACCCGTTCCGGATCGAAACGTTTCTCCAGCGACCGGTCGATCCACGCCATATCCGCCCGAAATCCCGCGTCCACCCAGCGCAAATACCGCTCCCGATGCTCCTCCGGCACCGCCCCGGCCTCCGCGAAACGCACCTCGTCAAAGCCGAGCTCCCGAAGCTTTTCGCGAAATTTTTCCTGCCGGTCTTTCATCGCTCCCAACCAATCCGCCCCCGAAACATTCGCAAGCGCAACCCCGACCGAGCATCCCGATCGCCGCTCATCCCGCCACCGTCGCCACCAATTCCTCCAGCAACGCGTTCTCCTCCGGACGCGTCGTGCGGCCGATATTGATCAGCGGCGGAAGAAACATGCCCGGTTGATCGTTTCCTTTTTCCTCGATCATCCGCAAAAGCATCTTCATCAACTCCGCCCCCAACGTGTCCAGCGGATGATGCATCGCGGTCAAATTCCCCGCCGGTTCCCCGTGCAAACCAAGCCCGTTTCCGCCCACCAAACTCACCTCGTCCGGCACCGAAATTCCCATTTCGAACAACTCCCGCAAAGCCCCCGTCGCCAGCGAATCCCCCGCGCAATAAATCGCGTCCGGCCGAAATCCCTCCGCCCAAATCGCCCGCACGCCTTCCCGCCCCGCCTCCACTTCCCGCGACTCCGTTTCAAAAATCCGCAACTCCACGCTCCGCCCCAAATGCTCGCTCAATCCCGCCGCCGCGCCCGCGCATCGCAACCGCACCGAAACCGATTCCTCCAGCCGCGGACTCACCAACAGCGCGATCCGCCGCCGCCCGGCCCGCATCAACGCGTTCGTCAACAACCGGCTCGCCGTGAAGTACGCCGGCGAAACGAAATTCGCCGTGGCCGTTTCCACCGGCGGATTCAAATCCACCACCGGCCGCCCTTCCTCCTGACACAATCGCCGCAACCGCCGCACAAATTGATACGGAAACAAAATCGCCCCGTCCAATCCGCGACTCTCCTCCAAAAACCGCGCCGCCCCTTCCTCCGAATCAAACGCCTCCCACGGCATCGAACGCAAAACCACCGGCCGCGCCGACCGCAAAATCCCGTGCATGATCCCGCCGTAAATCAAATACATCCAATCCGTCGGAAGATCGCCGACCGGCGCCGGAATATTGATCCCGATATGCAGCGGCTTGTTTTCCTCCGCCGACACCCAAAAACTCCCGCTCCCGATTTCCGACCGGATCACCCCTTCCTCCGCCAGTTTCTGAAACACATGCTGCACCGTCGCCGTGCTCACCCCCAGATGCTTCGCCACTTTCCGCACCGACGGCAGCCGCGTTCCCGCCGGCCGTCCC
This sequence comes from uncultured Opitutales bacterium, assembly GCA_964544025.1. Taxonomy (GTDB): domain Bacteria; phylum Verrucomicrobiota; class Verrucomicrobiia; order Opitutales; family T3Sed10-336; genus CAZJCL01. The sequence goes on from CAZJCL010000109.1 coordinate 2,384, forward strand.
CGTTCCTCGAACGAGGACAACAAATACTGCCTTACCCGCTCCGCCGGCCGGGGCGACGCGTCCCATCCATCCGCGGAGAAAGTTTGGTCAACCGGTGAGCTCATAAAAACAGCGACCGTAGCCCGATACCCGCAAAACTGTCAACCGCCCCGAATCGCCCCGCGCCCTTTTCCCCAACCGCCTAACGCGCCTCCGCCAGAAGCAATTCCCGCGAACCCAAAGCCGCCACCGCTTCCTTCACATCCCGCCCGCTCGGATCCTGAAACACCCGAAGACCAAAATGCGGAACGATCGCCAACACATGATCGAAAACATCCGCCTGCACCCCCTCGTGCGCCACCCAGCCAACATCGCTCGTGAAACAATAAAACTCCAGCGGCAACCCATGCTCCGTCGGTGCCAACTGACGCACGATCTGAATCATTTCCTGGTTCAGCTTCGGATGGTTCTGCAAATACGCCGCGCAGTAATTCCGGAAAATTCCGATATTCGTCAAATGTCTCCCGTTCAACAAATCGTTCATCTCCAGCTTCCTCTGCTGGTTATGCTCCTGGATCTCCGCCAACACCCGCTCCAGATAAGGACGCAACAACTGAAACTTCCTCGCCCGCTCCAACAACTCCGCGTCCGCGAAACGGACCGACTCCATGTCGATGTAAATCGCCCGCTTGATCCGCCGCCCCCCGGAATTGAACATCCCCTGCCAATTCCGGAACGAATCCGAAATCAGCAAATACGACGGCACCGTCGTGATCGTCTTGTCCCAATTCTGCACCTTCACCGTCGTCAGCGAAACATCGATCACGAATCCGTCCGCCAACTGCTTCGGCATCTCGATCCAGTCCCCCTTGCGCACCATATCGTTCGCCGAAAGCTGAATCCCCGCCACGAAACCCAAAATCGCATCCTTGAAAACCAACATCAAAACCGCCGTCAGCGCCCCCAATCCCGAAAGCAAAAAGAACGGCTCCTTATCCAAAAACACCGAAACGACCAGAATCGTCCCCACCAAATAAACGATCAATTTGATCGCCTGAATAAAACCCTTGATCGGAATCCCGCCGCTTTTTCCCCGCCGCTCATAGCCGCTTTGAATCGAGTTCAAAATCGCGTCCACCACCATCAGCGCGACGACGATCAGATAAACATTCACCGCCATCCGCGTCCAACCGACAACCCGCGGCCATTCCGCGAACAGCACCGGCGCCAGCCACTGAATCACGATCGCCGGCGCCACATGCGACAACCGCATAAAAACCTTCTCCTCCCCCAGCACCTGAAACCAAACCAGCTGCGACCGGCGAATCACCGCCTCCACCACCCGCAAAATCACCCGTTTCGCGACCAGATTCGCCAGCCACGCCAGCACCGCCAACAGCAAAATCCCTCCCACCAAAACCGTCGCCTCCGCGATTCCCGCCGGAAAGCCATAGCCACTCAAAAACTCAATCCACTCTCTCATAACAACCCCAACCTGAACCCGCTCCCCCTCAAGTCGAGGTAAAATCCAAAGCCCAAGCTAAGAGTGAACGCTTCAGCCCAAGCCTCCAATAACCAATAACCAATAACCAATAAC
>CAZJCL010000109.1:4059-8715 GCA_964544025.1 uncultured Opitutales bacterium
CCAATAACCAATAACCAATAACCAATAACTCCCCACCCCATCACCCCTCCCGCGGAATCCGCACCAAAAACACCGTCCCCTCCCCCGGTTCGCTCCTCAGCGAAATCCGCCCGCCGTGCAGCTCCACGATCTTCTTGCAAATCGCCAAACCGAGCCCGAGCCCCTTTTCCCCGCCGGTCGCCCGTACCCGCGTTTGCGCGAACTCATGAAAAATCGTCTCCTGCTCCTCCTTCGAAATTCCCGGCCCCTCGTCCGCCACCGAAAACACCGTCTCGTCTCCCTCCCCGCGAACCGCCAGCGTAATCGTCGTCCCGCCCGGCGAAAATTTGCAGGCGTTGTTCAACAAATTGTCCAGCACCTGCTCCATCCGCCGCGCGTCGATTTTCACCGACCGCAAACCTTCCTCGATCTCGATCCGCAGCCGCAGTTTCTTCTGGTCGACAAAGCGCTGATTCAACCGCCGCACCCGGTCGAGAAACTCCCGGACATCCGTCGCCTCCCGGTTCAAAACCAGTTTGCCCGAATCGATCACCGTGCTGTCCAGCAAATCGTTTACCAGATCCTGCATCTTGCCGATCGTCTCGGTCGTTTCCCGCAAAAGCTCGTCGCGCTCCTCCGCCTCTTCCGTTTCCCGCGCCAACTCCATGCACATCCGGCTCGACCCGAGCGGCCCGCGCAAATCATGCGCCACCACCCCCAACACCCGATCCTTCACCTTGTTCACCTGCTCCAGTTGCGCGTTCGCCTCGCGCAATTCCCGCGTCCGCTCCTCCACCCGTTCCTCCAGCGTCTGATTCGCCACCCGCAGCCGTTCGATCAACAACCGGTTTTCCATGATCAAATCGTGATGAACAAACGCCTGGTCCACGATCGTATCCAATTCCGCCGGATCCCACGGCTTCGTAATATACCGGAAAATGTTGCCGTCGTTGATCGCCTGAATCACCGCATCCAAATCCGCGTAACCGGTCAAAAGCAACCGGATCGCGTCCGGATAATCGTGCTTCGCCCGGTCGAAAAACTCCGAACCGCTCATTCCCGGCATTCGCTGGTCCGAAATAATCACCTGGATCGGCACCCGCGCCATGATCTCGAAACCTTCCTGCGCGCTCCCCGCGAGATGCACCGAATAATCGCGCCGAAACTGACGCCGCAGCGATTGGGTGACGTCCGGTTCGTCGTCGATTACTAACAGGTTTCGCTCGCGCAAAAGCTTTTCGTCTGGCGCATTATGGCTGGTCATTGTTCAGATAAATTCGTCGGCAATTCGACGCGAAAAGTCGCGCCCGAAGCCTCGTTGTCGATCACGGAAATTTTTCCTTCGTGCTGGACGGCGATGATCTTGTGCGAAATCGCCAAACCGAGCCCGGTTCCCTCTCCCGCCGATTTCGTGGTGAAAAACGGCTCGAAAATCTTCTCCCGAATCTCCACCGGAATCCCCGGTCCCGTATCCGCGATTTCGACGATCTGATTTTCCCCTTCCGCATAAGCGCGAACCGTCAGCTTCCCGCGCCCGCCCATCGCATCGACCGCGTTCAAAACCAGATTAAGAAACACCTGATTCAATTCCGCCGGATAACATTCGAGCGGCGGCAACTCCGCGATCTCCCGCACGATCTCGATCCCATTCCGCGTTTTCCCCCGCGCGAGCGTGAGCGTCGATTCCAGACATTCCGCGATCTCCACCGCTTTCCGCTCCGCCTGGTCCACCCGCGAAAACTCCCGCAAATCCTCCACCAGCGTCTTCACCCGGTTCAACCCGTTCAACGAACTCGCGAAAAGCGCCTCCCGGTCCTCCTCGATAAAATCCAAATCAAACCGCTTCCGAATCTCCGGAATCATCGCCTTCAACTCCTCGTCCCCCGACGCCTCCACCGCCGCCGCCAACGCCTGAAACGCCGCCAGCGCATCGTTCAACATCGGTTTCAGGCTGTGCACATTGCTGGTCACGAACGCGATCGGATTATTCACCTCGTGCGCGACCCCCGCCACCAGTTGCCCCAGCGCCGCCATCTTTTCCGAATGAACCAGGTTCGCCTGCGCCTCCTTCAACTCCGCCAACTCCCGCTCCGCCCCGCGTTCCTCCGAATTCTCGTTCGGAATCCGCCGAGGAAAAAAACTGAATGGATCGTATTTCATATGCCCAAAAAACCTTTCGCGAAAATCACGGATGAAACTCCGGCATCGTCATCCGCTCGACTTCATCCAGCGTCGTCAATCCGAGCGCCGCTTTCATCAACCCATCGTAACGCATCGACCGGAAACCGGTTTTCGCCGCCGTCGCGACCAGCTCCCGAAGCGGTGCTTTTTCCGCGATTTGCACCCGCATTTCCTCCGTCACTTCCACATGTTCAAAAACCCCGATCCGCCCCAGATAACCCGTTTCCCGGCAAAGCGCGCAACCTTTTCCCCGCGTAAAACGCCCGCTCACTCCCTCGAAATCGCTAAAGAATTTCGCCAATTCCCCATCCGAAGGCCGATACGTTTCGCTGCAATGCGGACACGTTTTCCGCAACAACCGCTGCCCTAGCACCCCCATCACCGACGGAGCCACCAAATACGCGTCCACCCCGATTTCGATCAGCCGCGTAATCGCCTGGATCGCGTTGTTCGTGTGCAAAGTCGTGAAAACGAAATGCCCCGTCAACGCCGCCTCCGTCGCGATTTTCGCCGTTTCCGCGTCGCGAATCTCACCCAGCAAAATCACGTCCGGATCCTGCCGAAGCAACCCCCGCATGATCTGCGCGAAACTCAGCCCCTGACCGCTTTTCACCGCGAAATGATTCGCGCCCGGCAACTGGTATTCCACCGGATCCTCGATCGTGCTGATGTTGATATCCGGCTTGTTGATGTAACTAAGGCTTGAATACAACGTCGTCGTTTTCCCCGAGCCGGTCGGCCCCGTCACGATAAACATCCCGTTCGGACTGCTGACCACCCGCTGCACCGATTCCAGCACCGTCCGCGGAAGCGCCAAATCGACCAACGGCGTCACCACCTTGTGCCCCGCGCTCCCCAACGCCCGAATCACCGCCTTTTCCCCATTGATTCCCGGAAGAATGCTCACCCGGAAATTCTGCTCGTAAGCCCCGAACGGCAAACTGAAACGCCCGTCCTGCGGCGTCCGGCTCTGGATCACGTCCATCCCCGCCAAAACCTTCAACCGAATAATAAACGCCCGGTGCAAGCTGACCGGAAACTCGCGAATCACCTGCAATTTCCCGTCCATCCGGAACCGCAAAACGCTCGAATGCGCCCCCGGTTCGATATGAATGTCGGACGCGTTCTGGCTCAACGCCGACAGCAGAATCCCGTCGAAACTCTCCGAAACCGACGGCCGCTCCGAAATTTTCGCCAACTCCTCCTCCGTCGGCAAATGCCCCGCCTCCACCGTCTGCAAAGCCAAATGATCGATGCTGATCCGGAGCGCCCTTTCGAAAGCCGTCGCCGTTTTGTAAAAAATCTTCTGCGCCTGCTCGATATCGTCCGGATACGCATAAACCGGACTCACCGGCCTCCCCAAAATCTTGTGAAGCGAAGCCACCAGTTTCGCGTCCCGCGGATCGCTCATCGCCACCGTCACCGTCCCCGCCATCTCGTAAATCGCCAAAACCCGCGCCTTCTCCGCGATCTCCACCGGAAACGTTTCCTCCGGCCGAAGCGAAATCGGCGTGAACAACGGATTCACGTAAGCGATCCCCAAAATCTCCGCCCAAAGCGCGCAAATGCTGTCTTTCGGAAGCAGCTTCAACTGAATCGCGTGGGCGATCGCCGCGTTCGGATCCTCGCTTCCCATTTCGATCAACGCGTCGCGAATCCGGTCACCCAGCTTGCTCCTGTCGGCGATGGCGGAAGCAAAACGCTCCAATGCCGATAACGAAATCCCGCTCATAAATCCCCCGCGCCGCCCGCCGGTTTCTTCCCCTTCGATTTCATCATCCGGTCAATCTCCTCCTGGGAAACATGTCCCTGATCCGCCTCGTAAAGCTCCCCGTGATGATACTCGCGAGCCGCGTGACGCATCACCTCCGCCAACGAATACCGGACCGCCACCGGCGGAACCGCCTCCCCGGACCGCTTGGACGACTCAGGCTTCATGCTCCGAAACGATGGAAGCGAGCCGGTCCCGAATCTCCGCCAGCGGCAAATCCTTCCGCAAATACCCCACCGCGCCCGCCGCCGCGCTCTCCTCGACCACCCGCCGCGTCGCCATCGCCGAAACGATCACCACCCGCGGCGCCGGCGACCTCGCGGCGATCTTCTCCAGCGCCTCGATCCCGCTGATTCCCGGCATATTGATATCCAGCAAAACCAAATCCGGCGAAAGCGAATCCGATTTCTCAATCGCCTCCAATCCATCCGCGCATTCCGCGATTTCCTCCACCCCGCATTCCCTCAAAATCTTGGCAAACGCGGTCCGGATATGGCTTTCGTCGTCACAAATCAAAGCTCTCTTCACAGACATTATACAAAAAAAATAAACCGCTCTCCTCCCCAAGCGGAAACCTGCCGATGATAAACCCTCCCCCCCTCCCGTCAACCCACCCCCCTGCAAAAGACTCGTAAAAGAACCCACCTCCTCGATCCCGATCGATCCACAGCCTGAAACCTTCGATACCTCATCGATGCCGGCGATCGAGGAAAGCCGGAATCTCA
>CAZJCL010000110.1:0-8704 GCA_964544025.1 uncultured Opitutales bacterium
CCATTGGTGCCCAGGAGGGGACTCGAACCCCTACGGCCTTACGGCCAGCGGATTTTAAGTCCGCAGCGTCTACCATTCCGCCACCCGGGCAAGAGGTCGGGAAAGGTTTCGGATTTAACCGCTCCGCGATCAGAGTCAATCCTCCACAGTCCTCTTCTTGAACTCACCTCCCGCCGAAAACCCGCCGCCACGTGCCGCGCCGCCCAAAACACCCGCGCCCCGAAGGTTGACATCCCCGCCTCAACCCGCATCTTCCGATCCCATCACGCAAAGTCTTTCCCGCTGGACCTTCCGCCCGCCTGCGCCGCCCGGCACGGCCTCTGCTCCAGCCACCTTGACCAAGCATAAGTTTCCGGTATAGTCAGTATTAGTATGGAGTTACCTTCCAGTCACGCAGCGAAGGCCCCGCGTCAGGCGAAAGCCGGTCCGGACCTGCAGGAAACCGTTTCCCGCCAGATCATCGCTACCTACCGCCACCGCTTGGAATGGATTCTCCGCCTGCCGGAATGGGAAGCGACTTTCGCCGCCGGTTTGGAGGAACTGGAACTTCCCGGCCCCCGAAAAGGAATCGGCCTCCGCCCCGCATTGAATGCCCTGCTGATCGAAAACAAATACTCCCTCATCCGCTGGACCCTCAACAACTTCCGCCATCGCTTCTCCAGCGCCCACGCGGACCGGCTTTGCCGCGATTTCGGCCTCGATCTCTTCAGCAGTCTCGATTTGGACGATTACCTTACCCAAAGCCAGTGGACCCATTTCCAATCCCAAATCCTTTTCGCCCTGGCCCGCGAACACCGGCGCTATAAACACGCCCAAGCCATCCTTTTCCACGCCTACCAAGGCCTCATCGAGAGGACCGTCAACCGCATCGTCTTCGATCCGGGTAAACGCCACGACTGCGTGCAGGAGGGTTGCTTGGCCCTGCTCCACGCGATCGACAAGGTGGACAACACCAACACCTCCCTCGCCGCCTACGCAGACATGTGGATCAAGCGGCAGGTGAAAAACTACATCATGGGCGAACGTTTCCCCGTGCACGTCCCCATCAATTTCGCCTCCAAAACACTCCGTCACGGTTCCGGATCCGCCGCCAACTCCACCCCCGCGCCCGGCCGCCGCAAATCCAAAAAAGACGAACAGGTGGAGAAGAAAACGGCCTTGCTGATGGAGCAACTCCGTCAGCCAAGCATCTCTCTCAACGATGTCTACGAAGACGCCACCCCGCTCGCCGAACACATCGCCGACGAGGATTGCGCGTCCCCGAACGCCGAAATCGCCCGCAAAGATCTCCGCGAACTCGTTTCCACCCTGATCGCCAGTCTCACCGATAAACAGCGCGAAGTCCTCGAACTCCGCTACGGACTCAACGGCCAAGGCGAAGGAAAAACACTCGCCGAAATCTCCAAAACCATCGGCATTTCCCACCAGCAAGTCAGCATGCGCGAAAAGCGCGCTCTCCAAAAGCTGGAAGACGTTCTCGGCCCCTACCTTAGCGAAATCTTCGCGTAATCGCGGCCCTCGCCTCCAATCGGTCTTGAGTTCGGCTTCTGGAAACGGCTCGGGTCGAAAAGACCTTCGACTGACTCAGTTCCGCCGCAGGCGATGAGCGCACCGACCTCGATAAAGAGTTTGCCAGAACAAAGCCGCTCCGGAAGACTGCGTCGATTCTATCGTTTTGAAATTCGGATTCTTCGGCGGCAGTTTTGACCCGGTTCATATCGGACATCTGATCGCGGCGCAGGACGCTTACGAACAGCTACACCTCGACCGCCTTTTCCTTGTGCCAGCCGCCCAAGCCCCGCTGCGAACCGATTCCGCCCGCGCCACTCCCGCCGACCGCCTCGCCATGCTCCGCGCCGCCACCGCCGCCGATCCGCGATTCGAAACGCTCGATTGGGAAATCCGGCGCGGCGAAATCAGCTACACCATCGAAACCGTCCAACAAGCCCGCCAAACCTTCCCGGAAGCCGATCTAGTTTGGATTATCGGCGAAGACCAACTCGCGAAACTCCCCCAATGGCGACAGATCGATCAACTCTGCCGCCTCACAAGCTTCGCCTTCCTCCAACGCCCCGGCCACACCATTTCCTCGCCGCCCGCGATCCCCGGCCTCCGCCTCCACGCGCTCCATTCCCATCAAATCGAAATCAGCTCCACCGAAATCCGCCAAAGAGTGCGGGAAAACCGGGCAGTTCGCTTTCTTCTCCCCGACACTGTTATAGATTACATAAGGCAGAACCATTTATACACTGAATGAAGAAAACAAACAAAGGGCCCTCCAACCCAAAGCTGCGAATCGTCGAAATTTGCTGCCAAGCGCTTGACGATAAGAAAGCGGAAGACATCCGCATCCTCGACGTCAGCAAAATCTCCTCCATCACCGACTACTTGATCATCGGAACCGGCACTTCCGAGCCGCACCTGCGAGCCATCACCGAGGCCGCATCGATGGCTCTCAAAGAGGACAAACAATACGTGGTCGGCTCCGAACTCGGCACCTCCAGCGGGTGGACGGTGCTCGACGCCCACGACGTGATCGTCCACCTCTTCCTCCCCGAAACGCGCGATCTCTACCGCCTCGACTCCCTCTGGAAGGACGGCAAGGAACTGCCCCTCTCGAAATTCGTCGAAGCCTCCGAACCGCTCGGCCAACAACGCGGCCACTAACCCTCTCAACCGGCGGCCAATTCCGCCGATCCGACTCCTCGCGATGGCGGACAAGCACCCAAAGTGGAATTTCGACCAAATTGAAGATCCCCGGGTGCTCGCCGCCATGGAAACCGTTCCGCGGCACTTGTTCGTCCCGGACGACCTGCGTCCCCGCGCCTACGAAGATGTCGCGCTTTCCATTGGTCGCGGACAAACGATTTCCCAGCCGTTCATCGTCGCGTTCATGACTGAGCATCTCTGCCCGAAATCGACCGACAAAATCCTCGAAATCGGCTGCGGCTCCGGTTACCAAGCCGCTATCCTGGCGGAACTCGTCGACCGCGTTTTCTCCGTCGAAATCGATCCCGAACTCGCAAATCAGGCCACCGAGCGCCTCGCCGATCTCGGTTATCGCAACGTTTCCGTCCGCTCCGGCAACGGCTTTCACGGCTGGCCGGAAGAAGCGCCGTTCGACGCCATCATCGTCACCGCCGCCGCTCCCAATCTCCCGCCGCCGCTTCTCCAACAACTCAAAGACGGCGGCCGCATCGTCATCCCCATCGGCCCCGTCACCGAAACCCAAGAGCTCGTTCTTTTTCAAAAAACCGGCGAATCCACCACCCGCCGCTCCCTTCTCCCCGTCCGCTTCGTCCCTTTCCGCGACGGCAACGCATAAACGCGCCGCGGATTGCCAACCGCCCCGAACAGCGATTATGCTCCCACCATGACCGACCCAAAAACAAAAACCAAAAGATCGATCTCCACCCGCACCGGCGATTCCGGCGCCACCAGCCTCCTCTACGGCGAACGCGTTTCCAAAACCCACCCGCAAATCGAAGCCTGCGGTGCCGTCGACGCCCTCAACGCCCAACTCGGCATGGCCAAAGCCACCACCGCCAACGAAGAACGCCGCGCCCAGCTCGAAGCGATCCAAGTCGACCTCATCGCGCTCATGGGCGAAATCGCCGTCCCCTCCGCCGACCTCGAACGCTACGACGAATCCGGCCTCCCCAAAATCGACGAAATTCACCTCCAAACCCTCGACCGCCTCGTCGAGGAAATCGAAGCCGAAGGCACCCGCGTCGAAGGCTGGGCCCTCCCCGGCAAAAACCTCCACTCCGCCTCCCTCGATCTCGCCCGCACCACCGCCCGCCGCGCGGAACGCCGCGTCGTCGCCCTCCAGGAAAACCAGGTCGCCGTCCGCCCGCTCCTCCAGAAATACCTCAACCGCCTCTCCGATCTCCTCTGGCTGATGGCCCGCCAAGCCGAAAACGAAAACGGCTCTCAGTAAAAAACCTTTTCCAAAAACAAACCCTGCGGCGGCGCCGTCACCACCAGCGCCGTCCGCTCCCGCGCCGCCAAAATCTCCCCCATCCGTTCCGGCCGCAATTTCCCCGTCCCCACATCCACCAGCGCCCCCGCCAAACTCCGCACCATTTTATACAAAAACCCGTCCGCCTCCGCCTCGATGACAATTTCCCGCCCCCGCCGCCTCACCGACAACTCCCGCAAATCCCGCACCGTCGTCTCCATCTCCTTCCCTCCATAAGCGCAAAACGACTGAAAATCCCGCTTTCCCCGCAAAATCCCCGCCGCCTCCTCCATCGCCGAAACCGACAACTCCCGCGGCACCGACCAGCAAAACGGAAACCGAAACGGATCCGCCTGTCCCTGATAAATGAAATACCGGTAACGCTTCCCCGTCGCCGAATGCCGCGCGTGAAAATCCTCCCCCACCCGCGAAATCCGCCCGATCCGAATCGTCCAAGGCAACAACGTCCCCAGCGCCGCCCGCAACCGCTCCGCCCCATGCCTCCAATCCGCGTCGAAATGAAAAACCATCCCGCGCGCATGCACCCCCGCGTCCGTCCGCGAACTCCCGTGAATTCGCACCGGCTCCCGAAAAATCCGCTCCAGCGCCCCCTCGATCACATCCTGAATCGCGCCGCCCCCCGTCTGACTTTGCCAGCCCTTGAAATTCGTCCCGTCGTAGGCGCAGACGCATTTCCAGCGCGTCCCGCTCAATCCCATTCCTCCTCGTCTTCCTCTTCCCAATCCGGCTCGACCGCCGGAAATTTCAGATTCAGAAAATCCTGCAAAATCAACGCCGCCGCGATCGAATCCACCTCCCCCGAGGCCCGCGTCACCTTCCGCCGCCGGTTCTTCAATCCCTCCTCCGCCTCGAACGACGTCAACCTCTCATCCGCCAGATGAATCGGCAGCCCAAACCGCTCCCGCAGCACCGCCACAAACCGCTCCACCTCCTGCGCCTTGAAGCCGACCGTCCCATCCATATTCAGCGGCCACCCCACCACCAATTCCGTAATCCGCCGCTCCCGGATCACCCGCCCGATATGCTCCAGCCGCTCCTCCTTCGTCCGCTCCACCGCCGCCGGCAAAGGCGACGCCAACCCCAGATCGTCGCCGAAACTCAGCCCGATCCGCTTCTCCCCATAATCGATCCCCAAAAACCGCATGGCTTCGAAATCCCCAATCAGATCTAAAATCTAAAATCCAAAATCTAAAATAGCTCTTTCCACTTCTCCTTCTCCCCCAGCCGCGTCACCAATTTCTTGATATCCTGCGCCCGATCCTTCCGGCAAACCAACGTCGCGTCCTCCGTCTGAATAATGATCAAATCCTCCACGCCCAACGCCGCCACCAAATGGTTCCCTTTCGCAAAAACAATATTCCCTTGGCTCTCTTCCAGCAAAACCTCCCCCCGCGAGACGTTCCCCGCCGCATCCGCCTCGAAATGCCCCGCCGCCGCCGGCCACGAACCGACATCGTCCCAATCGAACGAAGCCGCCAGCGTCACCACATTCCGCGCCTTCTCCATCACCGCGTAATCGATCGAGATCCGCTTCAACCCCGGATAAATCCGATCCAACAAATCCCCCAAATCCCCGCCGCTCTCCAACCCGTTTTCCAACTCTCCCAACCCCGCCGCCAACTCCGGCGCATGCTCCCCAAACGCCCGCTCGATCGCCGAAACCCGCCACACAAACATCCCCGCGTTCCAGAAATACTCCCCGCTCCGCAAATACGATTCCGCCGTCGCCAAATCCGGTTTCTCCACAAACCGCCGCACCCCGAAAACCGGCCGCCCCTCGATCTCCTCCCGCGATTCCCCCCGCTGAATATACCCGTAACCGGTCGCCGGTTCCGTCGGCTCAATCCCGATCGTCACCAAAACCTCCTCCCGCTCCGCCGCCGCGAACGCCCGCCGCAACACCTCCTGAAACTCCTGCACATCGTGAATCACATGATCCGCCGGCAAAAGCGCGATGATCCCCTCCGGATTCCGCCGCTTCACCAAAACCGTTGCCAGCCCCACCGCCGCCGCCGTATCCCGCCCCACCGGCTCCGCCACCACATTCTCCGGCGGCACATCCGGACAAACCTCCAACACCGCCTCCCGCTGCTCCCGGTTCGTGATGATAAACACGTTCTCCGGCGGCAACATCCCCTCCAGCCGCTCCACCGTCTGCGTCAACATCGGCTTCTCGCCCACGATCGGCAACAAATGCTTCGGCCGCCGCAACCGGCTCGCCGGCCAAAATCTCTCCCCGCGTCCCCCCGCCATGATCACCAAGAAACGATTCTTCATAAACCACCCACATTGAACGCCCTCCCCCGCATTTCCCACCTCAAAAAACGCCCACCGCCCAACATTCCGCATCCAACCTTGAACTTTGAACAAGGAACCTCGAACGTCTTCCCATGATCGACAGTCCGCTCACGCCTCAACAGCTCGCCCGCTACAGCCGGCACATCCTCCTTCCGGAAGTCGGAGCCGAGGGCCAGGCGAAACTCCTCCAGGCCCGCGTTCTCATCATCGGCGCCGGCGGTCTCGGCAGCCCCATCGGCCTCTATCTCGCCGCCGCCGGAATCGGCACCCTCGGAATCGCCGATTTCGACCGCGTCGAAGAACACAACCTCCAGCGCCAAATCATCCACACCCACGCCTCCATCGGAAAACCGAAACTCGAATCCGCCCGCGACCGCCTCCTCGAACTCAACCCGCACCTAAACCTCGAACTCCACCCCGACGGCATCCAACCGGAAACCGCCGTCGAACTCTTCTCCCAATACGATCTCGTCGTCGACGGCACCGACAACTTCAGCACCCGCTACCTCAACAACGACGCCGCCTTTTTCGCCCGCAAACCGCTCATCTACGGCAGCATTTTCCGCTTCGAAGGCCAGGTTTCCGTCTTCCACCCCACCGGCGGCGCTCCCTGCTACCGTTGCCTTTTCCCCGTTCCGCCCGAACCCGGGACAGTCCCCAACTGCGCCGAAGCCGGCGTTTTCGGCGCGCTCTGCGGCATGGTCGGCTCCGCCCAATCCATGGAAGCGATCAAATGGATCCTCGGCAAAGGCGATTCCCTCGCCGGCCGTATCCTCGTGATCGACGCCCTCGCCATGCAATTCCGCCGGATCTCCATCAAAAAAGATCCCGCCTGCCCCCTCTGCGGCACGGCTCCGAAAATCCGCGAAATCGCCCCCGCCGCCTACGACTTCACCTGCGAAATTCCCGAAACCGAAAATACCATGCCAGACTCCCTACCGCTCGAAATCGACATCCACGAAACCAAACGCCTCCTCGATAACAACGACGCGATCCTCATCGACGTCCGCGAACCGTTCGAAGTCGCCATCTGCCAAATCCCCGGCAGCCAACCGATTCCCATGCAACAAGTCCCGGAATCCCTCGACCAACTCCCGCGCGACCGCCGCCTCCTCATCCATTGCCACCACGGCGGACGCAGCCTCCGCGTCACCCAATTCCTCCGCCAGCAAGGTTTCGACCAAGTCTCCAACGTCGACGGCGGCATCGACGCCTGGGCCCGCGAATTCGATCCCTCCATGCAACGCTATTAAAACGCGTTTAAACACCATTAAATTTCCGTAAAAACGGAACCGAAACCCGTTTCGGGCGACACATTATTCCTTTTACTTGCGGTCTCATCCAAAATGAAATTGGATGCGCCCCTCTCAGCATGAACTACCGTATCCTATTTTTCAGCCTTTTCAGCGCCGCCGTCGCCCTCCTCTGGACCGGATGCAAATACGGCGACATCGCCATCACCAACCTGACACCGGCGACGCTCGCGGAAAATCATTCCAACGTCTACACGATTTCCGCCTCCGTTAAACCCATCACCACCAACGTTGTTCCGGAAAGCATCCGGATGAACATCGTGATCGATGGCGAAACCTACCCGATGACCCAAAGCCATCTCGCCCGCGACCTGTTCGAATTCGAATACACGTTGCCAGCCGGCCGCCAGGACGCCAGCTACTACTTCCTCGCCGACTATCAGGTCAACATCCGCGACTTCATCAAAAACCGCGAAGAATTCAGCCCGATCCAATCCTTCAAACTCGCCAACCGCTTCGCCTACTCGCTCGACGTCACCCGCGCCCCGGTCGGTGCCCGCGTCGGAATCGTCGGTCGCGGATTCAAGAAAACCGACGCCGTCACGATCGGCGGAATCGACGCCCCCACCTCCTTCGCGTCGGCGAACTCCCTCTTCTTCCACGTCCCGTCGCTCCAACCCGGCCAAAACTACATGGTCCAAATGTCCGACGGAGAATCGATCCTCAACGTCGGCACTCTCCGCGTCGACGCCGGCACCATCAGCGTCTCCCCCTCCGCCCTTTCCCTCAATCCCGGAAACCGCGCCCAGGTGGTGTTCTCGGTCAACGCCGTCGCCCCCGAAGGCGGACTCTACATCGACGTCACCACCGACGCTCCCGACAGCATCATCATGCCGGAAGTCATCATTCCCGCCGGAGCCCGTTCGGTAAACGTCCCCGTCACCGGCGGCACTCCCGGCCGAGGCCACCTCTACATCGAAATGGACGGCTACAACCAAGTCACCGTCCCGGTCACCGTCCAATAACCCGACCGCAAAAGCTTACCAAAAAGCCCGGCCGCTCCTCCAGCGCCGGGCTTTTTTTACGCACAAAACCCTAATCCAACCCGTAGCATCGGCGCTTCGCCGATGACCGCCGCCCCCCCCGCACCGCTCCGCCCCTCCAATCCCCT
>CAZJCL010000111.1:0-8690 GCA_964544025.1 uncultured Opitutales bacterium
GGTTGCGGCATTCGTTCGCGTATCCGACGGATGGAGCGGTGGTGAAGCTGGATTCGTTGTCGCGGCAGGAGGAGGCGGGGGCGACGTCGAAGGCGCCGCGCTGGGCGATTTCGTATAAATTTGCGGCGGAGCAGGCGGAGACGCGGTTGAACGGGATCGGGATTCAGGTGGGGCGGACGGGGACGTTGACGCCGGTGGCGGAGCTGGAGCCGGTGGTGCTGGCGGGGACGACGGTTTCGCGGGCGACGTTGCACAACGCGGGGGAAATCGCGCGGAAGGATGTGCGTATCGGGGATTTTGTGGTGGTGGAGAAGGCGGGGGAAATTATTCCGGCGGTGGTTTCGGTGGTGAAGGAGAAACGGCCTTCGGGGGCGGAGCCGTTTCGGTTTCCGGATACGTGTCCGGCTTGCGGAACGGAGGCGATCCGGCTACCGGAGGAGGCGGCGACGCGTTGTCCGAATTTGAGTTGTCCGGAGCAGGTGCGGCGGCGGTTACAGCATTTCGCGTCGCGACAGTGCATGGATATCGAGGGGTTGGGCGAGGCGGTGGTGGATCAGTTGGTGACGCGGGGGATGGTGGCGTCGATTCCGGATCTTTACGGGTTGACGGTGGAGGAGTTGATGACGCTGGAGAAATTCGCGCAAAAATCGTCGGAGAATCTGGTGGCGGCGCTCGACGCGAGCCGGGGGCGGGAGTTGTGGCGGTTGATTCATGGTTTGGGGATTCAGCATATCGGGGCGACGGCTTCGAAGGATTTGGCGCGGGCGGTGGGGGATTTGGAAAAATTGGCGGGGGCGAGTGTGGAGGAGTTGGTCGCGATCGACGGGATCGGGGAGATCACGGCGCGGAGCGTGGTGGCGTATTTCGAGGAGCCGCGGAATTTGGAGGTGGTGCGGCGGTTGAAGGAGGCGGGGTTGAAATTGCGGGAGGAAACGGCGGCGGGGGCGGCGGTGACCGACGGGGTTTTCGCGGGGAAGACGGTGGTGTTGACGGGGAGATTGCCGACGCATTCGCGGGACGAGGCGGCGGCGAAAATCGAGGCGGCGGGCGGGAAGGTGACGAGCAGTGTGAGCAAGAAAACGGATTTCGTGCTGGCGGGGGAGGAGGCGGGTTCGAAGTTGGAGAAGGCGCAGAAGTTGGGCGTGACGGTGATCGGGGAGGAGGAGTTTTTGCGGATGTTGGAAGGGGGCGGGTAAGTGCGCGTTGATGACAATTTCTTTTTGCATTTTTTCCGTAATTGCCAACGATGGCGCTTTTAGTCCGGGCAATCCTCGAAATTCCCGATGTCCGGGAAAAGGGACGCTTTTGATCCGGTATTGAGGCAGAGAATGAACGAACGACCCACGACCACCGAAACCATCGCAAAGCCATACCTCTTGTTTTTGGGCGATGTGAAGGACGATCTTTCCGCGAAAACCTCGCGGGGAGTTTACGAATGGCGCCCCGAGATTTGCGTCGGACAGCATCGTTTGCCGGGCTGCGAGACGAAGCTGGACATCCCGGAGCTTTCCTATCGGGAAGGGGCGGAAAAAGGGGCGAAAACGGTGATCGTCGGTGTGGCGAACGCGGGCGGAATTTTGTCGAAGGCGTGGGTCGCGGATCTTCTGGAGGCGCTTGACGCGGGATTGGATCTGGCGAGCGGGTTGCACATGCGCCTGATCGACGTTCCGGAATTGCGCGAACGGGCGGAGAAGCTGGGGCGGAAGTTGCACGACATTCGCCATCCGCGGGGGCAGCTGCCGATCGGAACGGGAGAAAAACGGTCGGGGAAGCGGTTGTTGACGGTCGGCACGGATTGCTCGATCGGGAAAATGTATACGTCGCTCGCGCTGGAGAAGGAGATGAAGAAGCGCGGGATGAAGGTAGATTTCCGGGCAACGGGACAAACAGGGATTTTCATCGCCGGGAGCGGGATTTGTGTGGATGCGGTAATTTCGGATTTTATTGCCGGCGCGGCGGAGATGCTGAGTCCGGCGAACGATCCCGATCATTGGGATATTATTGAAGGACAAGGATCGCTGATGCATCCGTCGTTCGCGGGGGTGAGCCTTGGATTGCTGCACGGGGCGCAGCCGGACGCGCTGTTGATGTGTCATGAGCCGGGCCGGAGTTCGATGCGGGGATTGAAGGGACGTTCGTTGCCGAGTTTGCAGGATTGCATTGACATGAACATCAGGGCGGGGCGTTTGACGAATCCGAATGTTCGCTGCGTCGGGATCAGTTTGAACACGAAGCGGATGGAACGTCAGGCGGCAATCGACGAGATTCGCCGGGTGGAAGACGAGTTTGGAATCCCATGTATCGACCCGGCCGTGACGGGTGTGGGCGCAATCGTCGACCGGCTGTCCGAGATATGAGAACGGTAACGGTTCGCGCCGAGATCTGGCCGATTCGCGGAGTTTTTCGGATTTCCCGCGGAAGCCGGACGGAGGTGAATGTGGTCACGGTGGAAATCCGCGACGGCGACGCGATTGGACGGGGCGAATCGGTTCCGTATAGCCGCTATCAGGAGTCGGTGGAGCAGGTGGTCGCGGATGTCGAGCGCCTGCGGTCGCGGCTGGAGGCGGGATTGAGCCGGGAGGAGTTGCAGGCGGTTCTGCCTCCGGGAGCGGCGCGGAATGTCTTGGATTGCGCACTTTGGGATCTGGAGGCGAAGAAGGCGGGGAAACCGGTTTGGCAGATGGCTGGGCTGGAGGAGCCGCATGCGACGACGACGGCGGTGACGATCAGCGTCGATACTCCGGAGAAAATGGCGGAAGCGGCGGGGAAGCGGGCGGAGGCTCCGTTGTTGAAAGTGAAACTTGGTGGAGAAGGCGATGTGGAGCGGATGTTGGCGGTGCGAAACGCCGCGCCGCGGGCCCGGCTGATCGTGGACGCGAACGAAGCGTGGACGCCGGAACTTTGCCGCGAGTTTTTGCCGCACATGGCGCGGATGGGGGTGGAGTTGATCGAGCAACCGCTTCCGGCGGGCCAGGACGAGGTGTTGCGCGAAATCAGCCGGATCGTGCCGGTTTGCGCGGATGAATCGTGTCACACGCGGGAGGATTTGGAGCGGTTACGCGGGATGTACGACTACGTGAACATCAAGCTAGATAAGACCGGTGGTCTGACCGAAGCGCTTTTGCTGGCGAAGGAAGCGCGGGAAGCGGGATTCGGGGTAATGGTCGGCTGCATGTTGGGGACGTCGCTGGCAATGGCTCCGGCGACGCTGTTGACGGCGTATGCGCGATTCGTGGATTTGGACGGGCCGTTGCTGTTGGATAAGGACCGGGAGAATCCGCTGAGCTACGAGGGCGGGAAGGTGCATTTGCCGGAGCGGGCGCTTTGGGGGTGAGGAAAGCGCGGCAACAGGCGCGCCGCGGAACTTTTGGAAGCGGCATTTGAACCGCACTCTTCTGAACTCCATGTCTTAATGAAAGCCAAATGCTTTTCTTCCAGAAACGCCCATTACACTCCCGCAAATAAGATTTTGGTGTCGCTCGGAAGAAGGGCCGCCGAATGAGGTTTAAATTCTACGTTTGACCCCTTTTGGTCCCTCTCCTTTTGGTCCCTTTTGGTCCCTCCAACGGTATTGAGTCCTGAATCAATTTTGGAATTGGTGGATCCATATCAACATTATGAAGAGATATTGTGGCCGTCTTCGGACGAGGCATCAGGAGCATCACGGCCAAATTTAAATTATTGATAATGCTTATTAATAGATGTCTTTGTGGGAAAATAGTTTGCATTGGTGTCCTTGTTTTGGTATTTTTATTTGCTGCTTGGGAAACTTACTTCGAACCAGACATTCCTGACGCAGAAGCTCTGCTTCAGGAATGTCTGGAACTTCGAAGAAGGTATGGGCAAGAGGAAAGAGTGAGGTCTCTATCGAGAAAGGATATTACAAAAGAGTTTCCGGAAGTTCGTAAGCTCGACCCAAATAATGTGATGATTGGCCCCGAGAGGGTTGGGATTGCTAGAATGAATAGGTTTTGGAGGAAATCAGGGCGAGGTTTTTCTGTGTTTTATGAGGTTCCTCGTTCTAGCGTTGTTGATGAGCTTGGACTTCAATACACCAATCATCCTAATATATTTGTTCGTGATTTTCATATTAATGATTTTTAGAAAAAAGCTAAATATTATGCATTTTAATTATTTGCTTAGTTTTACTGCTAGGTCGATTCAGTTAGGTGCGGTTTTGATTGCAATGGCTCTTCATGTTTTTGCTGCTGAGAGACTGTCGCCTATGGGCTTTTCGGATGAAATCGGTCAGCTTTGGGTCGCCGAAAACTACGTCGGGATTGAGGTGCGGGTGGATGAGGTTTATAGCGCTTATCCAGATTTCATACCTGCTATCGTAGTCGCGAGTTTTGTTGATGGAGTATTTCGTGGGAAAATTTATGAATCGCAGGAGAAAATAAGTGTAATAAAGGAATTTTTAGATGAGTATACAGAGGAAGTGAATAGTAAATTCGTTGAAGCCATAAGTGTGCTGTTGGATATGGCTAATTAGGAAATCTCGGTTCAGAACGCTGCTGGGCGTACGCGTGAGGAGCTGGAGGGCAATGCCTCACCATCCGCTGTGCGAGAAGCATATGGACCAGTTTTGATTCCCTTTCTTGTCGCCTTAGCTTACGCGCCGGATCAGGAGATTCCGCCGGGGCCGTAGCCGCGAAGTGCGGAAATGGATTAGAACTAGGTTCAGGGGAGTTTTTCGAGGCCCTTCAAGGTGCGCCAAAGTGAAGGGTGCGGAAGCGGATCGCAAGAGCTTGAAAGAATTCGTCTTGTGAATACGGTCATAGAATATAATGATATAGGGTTCTTGCTACGAATGAAGTCTTTCGTTTTTTTTAGAACGAACTATCTAACGTAGAATGGCACTAACTTAAGCGTAAGCGTCCGGTGATCGTCCCCCTGTGAGGCTTCGGTAGATTTGGGTATGCTTTGTGGATGGATACGATTGAAGCGGAGCTGTTGGATTCTGGGCAGTCAGTCGTCCCTTCGGGACTGGTTCTTTTCGTGGGGGATATTCCCGGCGTTGAAACGCCGGGCTATTTTCGGTCATCCCGCCGGGATGGAGTCGAAGGAGGTATTTAGAGGATGGCCAAAAAAGCCCGGATCCTGGCAGGGCGGCAAGGTTTCAATTCAGATACCTGAGATCGTGTTCCATACCGGATTTTTTGCGAGAAATTGATCGATCCTTCGCAGAAACTTGCTGGCACCCCTGCCGGGGTGCGGAGGCTTTTCTACTGGGATCCGGTGGTGTCGCTTGTTCCTCGCTCAACCACCGGCTACAAGCTGTAATCCC
This sequence comes from uncultured Opitutales bacterium, assembly GCA_964544025.1. GTDB lineage: Bacteria > Verrucomicrobiota > Verrucomicrobiia > Opitutales > T3Sed10-336 > CAZJCL01. The sequence goes on from CAZJCL010000111.1 coordinate 5,288, forward strand.
TGCCGGGATCGGTGAAATCGCGGCTTCCTTGTTCCTGTTTTTGCAAGCGCGGCTATGAGGGCGGTGTGGCTCCGCGGGGGGGCGGGGGCTTTGGCTTGGGCTCGGGGCAGGATTGAAGTCCTCACTCTTGCCTGAGGCGCTGGGTTTTTTGGGAAACTGGGTCAGCTGGAGAAGATCGGGGTTGTTTTGCGGGGTGGGTTTTTGGATGGTGGGACGGTGGATGTCCGAGTGGATGGGGTAGACTATCGCGAATTATGAGTGAACCACGGCTTTTTCTTTTTACTTCGAACCGGATGGAGGATTTGGCGGGGATGCTGGCGGAGCGGATTTCGTCGGGTTCTTCGGGGGATCCGTTTGCGCGGGAGAGCGTGCTGGTGCAGAGCCGGGGGATGGCGCGGTGGTTGTCGTTGCGGCTGGCGGATGCGCGGGGAGTTTGTCTGAATGTGCGGTTTCCGTTTCCGCGGGAGGCGATCGAGGAGATTTTGGGGGCGATTCTGCCGGGGTGGAAGAGCGGGGCGGCGTTTCGGCGGGAGACGATGGTGTGGAGTCTTTTTCGGCATTTGGGGGAATTTCGGAGGGACCGGCGGTTCGCGGCGATCGGGCATTATCTGGAGGGGGAGGATTTGCTGAAACGGATTCAGCTGGCGGACCGGTTGGCGGGTTTGTTCGACCAGTATTTGCTGTATCGTCCGGATTGGCTGGGGGCGTGGGAGAGAGGGGAGAATGAGGAGGATTGGCAGGCGGTGCTTTGGCGGCGGCTGGCGGAGGAGGCGGGGGAGGAGATGCATCTGGGGCGGGCGTTGGAACGGCTGCGCGGATTGCCGACGGGGAATTTCGCGGCGGGGGAATTGCCGGAGCGGTTGAGCGTTTTTGGGATTTCTTCGTTGCCGCCGTTGTTTCTGGAGATTTTGCGGCATTACGCGGGCCGGGGCGGGGAGTTGCATTTGTATTTGTTGCAGCCGACGGAGAGTTATTGGGGGGATTTGGTTTCGCGGAAGCAGCAGGCGAAATTGCCGGCGGGCGAGGCGGTTTATTTGGAGGAGGGGCATCCGCTGGTGGCGTCGCTGGGGCGGCAGGGGCAGGATTTGCTGAATTTGTTGATCGATGAGGATTTTCAACAACCGGAAACGGGGCAGATTTTTCGGGCGCCGGAGGAGGAGACGATTTTGGGGCGGTTGCAGGCGGATATTTTGGAGTTGGTGGATCGGAGCGGGGAGTCGGAGCGGATTCCGGTTTCGGAGGAGGACGGGTCGATTCAGGTGCACAGCTGTCACAGTCCGATGCGGGAGGTGGAGGTGTTGCATGACCGGTTGACGGATTTGCTGGAGAAAGATCCGACGCTGCGGGCGCGGGATGTGTTGGTGATGATTCCGGATATCGAGGCGTATGCGCCGTACATCGAGGCGGTTTTCGGAGCGCCGGAAACGGGGAGGATGCGGATTCCGTATTCGGTGGTGGATCGGAGGCCGAGGTCGGAATATCACGCGATCGACGGCTGGTTCCGGTTGTTGGAATTGGCGGGGAGCCGGTTCGCGGCGCGGGATGTGGTGAAGCTGTTGGAGTCGCCGGCGTTTCGGATGCGGTTTGGGTTGAGCGACCGGGATGTGAACCATTTGCGGGGATGGATTCAGGAAACGGGAATCCGGTGGGGGGTGGACGCGGAGCATCGGGGCGAACATGGGTTGCCGGAGTTGGCGGAGACGACTTGGGTGAAAGGAATTGAGCAATGGGTTCTTGGATACGCGATGCGGGAAACGGTGGGCGGGGAGCCGGCGATGTTTGGCGGGACGTTTCCGTTCGACGAGATTGAGGGCGGGAATATTCCGTTGGCGGATCTGTTTTTGCGGGTTTTGCAGTTTTTGTTTCAGACGCGGGAAACGCTGGCGAAATCGCGGCCGTTGGCGGAGTGGTGCGAGACGTTGACGGATCTTTTGGAGAATTTGTATGGGGAGGTCGAAGAAGTGGCGTTCGAGGCGGACGCGATTCGGTCGGCGCTGGCGGGGCTGAATTTGGCGGGGAGGCGGGCGGGTTCGACGGAGATCTTGAGCCTGGATGTGTTGCGGTATTTTCTGGAGAAGACGATCGACGACACGGTTTCGGGGGGCGGATTTTTGAGCGGCGGGGTGACGTTTTGCACGTTGCAACCGATGCGGACGGTTCCGGCGCGGGTGGTTTGTTTGTTGGGGATGGATGATCTGGCGTTTCCGCGGCGGCCGCAGCAGCTGGGGTTTGACCGGATGCGGGAGGAGCGGCGGGTGGGGGATCGATCGGTGCGGGAGGATGACCGGTATTTGTTTTTGGAGACGATTTTGTCGGTGCGGGAGACGTTGTTGATCAGTTATGTGGGGCAGTCGGCGCGGGATTTGTCGGAGACGCCGCCGTCGGTTTTGGTGAGCGAGTTGCTTGATCATCTGGATGCGGTTTGCGCGTTTCCGGATGGGGAAAGCGCGCGGGAGTTTTTGGTTTGCCGGCATCGGTTGCAGCCGTTTCATCCGGATTATTTTTCGGGGGGAAAACTGCGGAGTTATTCGGAGGAAAACGCGGAGGCTTGTCGGCGGTTGATGGGGGAACAGGCGGAGCGGAAGCGGTTTTCGGGGGAGGAATTGCCGGAGCCGGAGGAGAGTTGGCGGACGGTTTCGGTGTGGCAGTTGGCGCGTTTTTTTCGGAATCCGGCGCAGTATTTTGTAAAGGAGAGGCTGGGGCTTTCGATGCCGCGGGAGGAGACGCTGTTGGAGGATTCGGAGGTTTTCGGGCTGAATTCGCTGGATGAATACAATTTGAAGAAAGGGGCGGTGGATGAACTGGTGCAGGACCGGGACCGGCCGGAGTGGCGGAAGTTGCAGGCGAGGGGAAAAGCGCCGTTGGGGAATCCGGGGGTGGCGACGTGTCAGGCGTTGCATGGGGAGGCGGAGAGGTTTGTGGGGAAGTTGAAGACGGAAATCGGACTCGCGGGGGCGCCGGAGAATTTCGCGGTGGATAAGGCGATCGGGGATTTTCGGATTCGGGGGGAGATTGGGCCGTTTTTTGGGGAGAGGATGGTGGTGTATCGACCGGCGACGATGAAGCCGAAGGACGAGGTGGCGGCGTGGGTGCAGCATCTGGTGGCGTGTTGGGCGAAAGGCGGGGTGGAAACGGTGGTGGTGGCGGAGGACAAGACGGTGGTTTTGGAGCCGCGGACGCGGGAGGACGCGGAGGAGTTGTTGGGGGAATTGCTGGAATGGTATTGGCGAGGGTTGCGGAAGCCGTTGCCGTTTTTTCCGGGGGCGAGCCGGACGTATGTGTCGGAGTTGGAGAAGAAAGGGGAGGCGGGGGCGCTGGCGGCGGCGTGGAAGAGTTTTGTGGGAGACGATTTTGGAAGGGTGCGCGGAGAGATCGAAGACGATTTTGTGCGGATGTGTTGGGA
>CAZJCL010000112.1:0-8678 GCA_964544025.1 uncultured Opitutales bacterium
TTCGGGTTGTCGGGGCGGCGGGGGTGATTGTGGAAAGCGACGTGGATGCCGAATTCGCGAACGAGTTTTTCGATGGTGTCGAGGGAGGCCATCGATTCGGTGGTGATCGCCTGGATTCCGAGGCGCTTGGCGAACTCGAAGATTTTGCGGGCTTCATCGATGTTTTCGGGGATTTTGACGACGCCGTAGTTGACCGCGAGGACGTTGTGACGTTCGAGGTGTTTCTCGATTTGCGCGATCATTTCTTCGGAAGCGTTGTGGTCCCAGCGGATTTCCTCGTTTTCGGCGCTGAAGCGTTGGCCGGGATAAAACTCGATGACGCGTCCTCCGGCTTCCGCGGTTCGTTCGATCGCCTCGAAAACGGTGAAAAGGCGGAAACTGTAGGCTTGGCAGCCGACCGCGAATCCGCCGATTTTTCGATCTTCGGGAATTTCCATGGCGGCACCGGCGGCCGTCGTGGCTGCACAAAGGAGGGTGAGGAGGATTTTTTTCATGGTTTCGCTTTTGTCGCGTTTACGGGAAAAAGGGAGTTAGCGGGTCTCGCGGAAAGTGGCGTAGGTCCATCCGAGGCGAACGGTGTCGTGGAAGCGGATTTCCTCGAAAATGTGATGCGCTCCCGGTTCGAGATCGGATCCGGCGGAGATGGATCGGCGGATGGTTCGGCTTTCGCGGGGGCGGAGGGTGAAGGATTCGGTTTCGGAATCAGCGGTCAAACCGTCGGGGAGGAGCGGGCGGGTTTGGATTTCCACGGGCTGGTTTCCTTTGTTGGTGATCGTGACCGGGAGGGTGACGGTGCGGTTCGGGGAGATGCGGATCAGCGGCATTTTTACGTCGATCCGTTTGTTGCGGCTGTCGCCGGAGCTGTGGCGCTGGATGAGTTCGTAGAGGGCTTGTGCTTGGGGTTTCGGCGTTCCGTCGAGGCGGATGGGCGCGGTGGCGGAGGGCGTTTCTGTTTCGGAGAATTCGGAGAGGAAAACGATGCGGGCTCCGTGTTGCTGGAGGAGGTTTTGGTGGTCTTGGAAGAATTGGTTGGCGATTTCGGTTTCGGAATCGGCGTCTTGCGCGGTCCAGGCGAATTGGGAAATCAGCGGTGTTTTTCCTTGGATTGAGGAGAAACCGCCGAGCGCGAGGGCGGCGTCGCGGACTTTTCCGGGATCGGCGGTTAATTCCGGGGTGAAGGTTTGCGCGAGGATTTTCGCGGCGGAATCGGGAATCGGCAGGTGTGCGGATTTCGGGAAAACGGCGGCGTCGGGTTGGACGGAGAGGATCGCGTTTCGGGTTTTTTCAACGGCGTCCGGCGCGGAATCGGCGGGATCGATTTCGTAGAGGCGAATCGCGTTTCCGAAACGTTCGGCGATCGTGCGGGCGGCTGCGGGATCGGCGGGAATCGGCAGGAGAAGTTGGAGGCCGGTTTCTTCCGCGGTTTCGGCGAACGGTGCGAGGGAATCGGGATTTTCGAGGAACTCGTTTCCTTCGATGCGGAGCCATTCGAGGCCGATGGCGTTGGCGATCCGGAAGTCGCGCTCGATTTGCGGGCGGTTTTCGGTGTGGGAGAAAAGCGCGCCGAAGCTGACGGCTTCGACGCCGAAATCGACGGTTAGCTCTTCTTCGGCAATTGAGTGGCCGCGATATCCGGCGAAAGCGGCGAAGGCTTGGTCGACGGTGGTCAGATCCTGTTCTTTGGCGGGAAGAATTTTGAAGGAGAGCGCGATGGTTTCTTCGGTTTCCGAAAAAACGATTTCGGTGAGCATCCAGCAGCGGTTTTCGTGGGCGAGGGCGCGTTCGGGCAGTTGTCCGTTGCCGAGGATGGCGCGGATGGTGGTTTCCGCTTCGTTTTGGAGGGCGAGCCAGCGGATATTGGTTTCGGGCGCGTCGGCGAGGGATTCGATTTTTCCGTGGCGGCGAACGGAGGCGGTTTCGGATTCGGAGATGGGAAAGGATTTGGCGAGGGCGAGGTAAGCCGCTTTTGGAGAGAGTTTTCGGGGTTGCAGGCGGATGTCGATTTCGGTGACGCCGGTGGGAAGAATGTCGTAGCGGATTTCGGCGTGGAACGCGTTTTCGCCCGCGAATTCGCCGCGATAAAGATAGGTGCTGAGGACGGGGCCGTGCGATTGGTCGATCAGTTGGAACGAGCCGGAAGTCGTGTTGGCGAGGGATTTTCGGATGCGGTCGCTCGAGAGGTTTTTTGGATTTCCGGGGATTTCGATGAGGGAGAGGTCGAAGATTTCGGTTGTTGTTCCGGATGGGAGGGTGATGCGGTGGGGGAGTCCGTTGGGGTGATGAGCGGCGACTTCCGGTCGGGCGTTGTTGTTGCTGGCTTTTCCGAGGGATTGGAAAGTGTATTGGCGGGATTCGTTGGGGCGGAGTTGGACGTCGATCCAGGCGACGGGAGTTTCCGCGCCGGTGTCCGGAGCGATTTGCACGGGCAGATAATGGGCTTCGACGGTTCCGCCGACGACGGAGTGGGAAACGGCGAGGAGGTTGGCGTCTTCGGCGGCGAGTTCGGGCTTCAGGCGGAAACTGATTTTTTCGCGGATGGGGAAATCGTAGTTGTTGGAGACGCGCAGGCCGGAAACGGCGGGGAGCGCGGCGGCGGGAAGAGGTTCGCCGGGGATCTCGGCGAAGGCGTGAAGCGGAGCGAGAGCGAGGAGGAAGAAGGGGAGCCAACGGAACTTCATGTTGGGCGGGAGTTTGGCATGAAATCGAGCGGCAGATAAACATTAAAATCGCGGAGGGGCGGGGATCGGGCGGTTTAAGGTTGGGATTGCTATCGGAAGCGGGGTTCCTACGCTGGCGGGGAAATTGTTTAATCCCTCGCTTTTTCGTTCCGAAACTTCGGGAACGAACGGAGTTCCGCTTTTGGCGGGGAATCCGGATTTTGGACGAAAACACGAAGTATGGCTGAAAAGACCGAGTTTTTGAGCTTCAGCGGCAAGGCGTCAGCGGCCGTGTTGCAGGAACGTTTGGATTTTATCGCCGGCCGGGTGCTGGAAATTTTGTGCGAGCTGAATCTCGACGCTGTTGTCCGCTCGGTTCACCCGTCGGTCGAGGGAGCGCTCGGGTATCACGCGGAAACGCTGGTGGGAATGAACGCGCTGGATTTTGTTCATCCGGAAGATCGGGCGATGGCGGAGGAGGCGTTGCTGGCGTTTCGTCTGGGCCAGCCGACGGAAATCGAGGTGCGGATACAGCGGGCGGATGGAGGGTGGGCGCACATGTCGTGTTTCGGGGGAGTTTTGCTGGATGACGCGGGAAATCCGCAAGGGCTTCTCATCGGCGGGCGGAATATTTCGAAGCGGAAAATGACGGAAACGGCGTTGAAGCGGATGGAGACGCGTTTTCAGTCGGTGTGGGAAAAATCGCGCGAGGCGATGCGTTTGATCGATGGCAACGGAATCGTGGTGCAGGTGAACGACGCGTATTGCCGGCTGGTGAAACGGGCGCGGGAGGATCTGGAGGGGGCGCCGTATGTGTCGGTTTACGGTTACGCGGATCCGGAGGCGAAGATGCGGGAGTTTCGGGAGCGTTTCGCGACGCGGACGCTGCGGGAGCGGCTGGATTCGCGGGTTCCTTTGTGGACCGGCGAGGAGCGGATTTTTCAGTTGTCGAATTCGTTCCTTCAGGTGGAGGACCGGCCGCTTTTGTTGACGATTTTCCGGGATGTGACGGCGCGGCAGCGGAAGGAGGAGGAATTGAAGGAGCTGAACGAGAAGTTGCGGCAACGGGCGGATCAGCTGGGGGCGTTGACGTTGCAGTTGACGCGGGCCGAGCAGCTGGAGCGGCGGCGTTTGGCGCAGATTGTTCACGACGATTTGCAGCAGTTGCTGGTGGCGACGCGGATGGCGGCGGAGCGGGTGAGGAAGCGGATCGGAGATGCGGAACTGATGGGCGAGGCGCTGGAAGTGGAGGAGTTGCTCGATGAATCGATCAGAGCTTCGCGGTCGATCACGACGGAGTTGAGTCCGCCGATTTTGCAGGATGGCGGATTGATTCCGGCGCTGGAGTGGTTGGCGCGGCGGATGCGGGAGATGGATCAGCTGGATGTGCGGCTGCGGGCGGAACCGGAGGCGGAACCTCCGGCGGAAGCGCTGCGGTTTTTTCTGTTTCAGGCGGTCAAGGAGCTGTTGTTCAATTGTTACAAGCATTCGGGGCGAAAGAAGGCGGAGGTTTCGGTTTCGCGGATCGCGGGGGAGCGGATCGAGATCGTGGTGGAGGATTCTGGGCGCGGTTTTGAATATTCGCGAAAAGGAAGGGACGGGGCGGCCGCGCGGGATTGTTTCGGGCTTTTCAGTATCGAGGAGCGGATCGGGCATATCGGAGGAGAAATGCGGGTGGAAAGCTCGGACGGGAACGGGGCGAGGATCACGTTGATCGCGCCGTTTCAACCGCCGGAGAAAGAAAGCGAGAATCCGGAAATGACGGTGATCCGGAAAACGTTTTCGCCGCCGGAATCGCGGAAGGGAAATGCGGCGGTCGAGGAGGATAACGGCGGACGGATTCGGCTGGTGTTGGTCGACGATCACAAACTGGTTCGCCAGGGATTGCGCGAGCTTTTGCGGGAGCAGCCGGACATGGTGGTGGTGGGCGAGGCGGAGAACGGGTTGGCGGGATTGAAGCTGGTGCAGGAGCTTCAGCCGGATCTGGTGATTTTGGATGTGACGATGCCGGTGATGAACGGAATCGAGGTGGCGAGGGTGATCGCGAAGGAGTTGCCGGAGATCAAGATCATCGGTTTGTCGATGCACGAGAAGGAGGATATGGCCGACGCGATGTTGGAAGCCGGAGCGGCGGCTTACGTCACGAAATCGGCGGCGTCGGACACGCTCACGGCGACGATTCGCGAATGCGTGGGAATCGGTTGCAGGAATTGAGCGGCTTCTCTTTTACGAGGGGCCGGACGGTTTTTCCGTGTGGAGATTGGGCAGGAAAACCGTGAGAAGGCCGATCAGCGGGAGGTAGGCGCAGAGGTGGAAAACCCAGTTGATGCCGGTGTGGTCGGCGACGGCGCCGAGGACGGCGGAACCGACTCCGGCTGTTCCGAAGGCGAGGCCGAAGAATAAACCGGCGACCATTCCGACGTTTCCTGGGAGCAATTCCTGCGCGTAAACGAGGATCGCGGAAAAGGCGGAGGCGAGAATGAGGCCGATGAATACGCTGAGGACGCCGGTCATGAACAGGCCGGCGTGCGGAAGGGCGAGGGAAAACGGGGCGACGCCGAGAATGGAGGCCCAGATCACGCGTTTGCGGCCGTAGCGGTCGCCGATGGAGCCGCCGAGCATGGTGCCGACCGCGACCGAGAGCAGCAGGAGAAACAGGAGCAGGATGGACGTTTTCTCGCTCAGGCCGAACCGGTCCATCAGGTAAAACGTGTAATAACTGGTGAGCGAGGCGAGGTAGATGTATTTGGAAAAGACCAACAGGATGAGGACCGAGAGGGCGGTGACGACGGTGCGGCGCGGATAGGGAGAACGGGCGTGGGCGGTGCCGGGAATTTTCCGGAGAAGGCGGTGGCTGTTACGGCGCTGCCATTTTCCGACCTGATAAAGGATGATGACGCCGACGAGCGCGATCACGGAGAAGACCATGATGGCGGGTTGACCGTGGGGGACGATGATCAGCGCGGCCAGAAGCGGTCCGATCGCCGAACCGGCGTTTCCGCCGACTTGGAAAAGCGATTGGGCGAAACCGCGACGTTTTCCGGCCGCCATGTGGGCGATGCGGGAGGATTCCGGATGGAAGATCGCGGAGCCGGATCCGATCATTCCGGCGCTCAGCAGGATGAGGGGGAAACTGGAGGCGTTCGCGAGGGAGATGAGGCCGATGCCGGTGAAACTCATGCCGATCGGGAGGGAAAACGGCAGGGATTTGCGGTCGGTGACCAGGCCGACGATCGGTTGCAACAGAGAGGCGGAGAGCTGGAAGGTGAGGGTGATGAGGCCGAGTTGCGAGAAGCTGAGCTGGTATCCGCTCTTCAGCAGCGGGTAAATCGACGGCAGGAGTGCCTGGATGGTGTCGTTTAGCAGGTGCGAAACGCTGATCGCGAAGAGGACCGGGTAAACGGTGTTGAGTGCCGGCGAAGGCGTCGATTCGGCAGCCGGGCCGGTACGGGAAGTTTCTTGCATGGCGGAAGAGCGTCCTTCGTTTCGCTTTGAACGAAACCAATAGAACAGGCGGGAACAATTCCCGCCTTCTTGATATCGTTGTAAAGCGCGCTGCTAGAGAGTGGCCCGGAATGCTTCGAGGGAATCGGTCACGGCCGCTCGGCGTTGAAGCGTCTTCAGCTTGGAATAATCCGAGATGCCGTCGAGAATTTGGGGAATCTCGGGCGGAACTTCTCCGAAGCGGGCATCCAGAGTATCGAGAATCGCTTCGCGAATGCCTTTAACAAAGCCATCCCGCATTCCTTCCTTCCGACCGTGTCTTTCAGCAAAAGTTATGTAGGCCATCTTCTTCTCCTTTTCGTACGCTATGAGCCGACGGTGATATTGCAATTCCATTTCCTCGGGCAGCGCAATGAACCAGCCGATGAGCCGGTAGAGTTCGACGATTTCCTTCTTCCCGAATCCGCCTTCGTAAAGCCGCCGGGTCAGCTCCCATTTCCATTGTTCGCGGAGCGTCAGATCACGCTTGGACCGGAGAGCGCGCAAGCAGGCAAGAATCACGACCGCTCCGGGATTCGGCGATCCTCCACCGGTTTTCTGCTGAAGCGTTGCGTCGTCCAGTTCGAGAAGTTTGCAGATCGGGTATTCGAATCGGACCCGGCAGCCGAGCAATTCCTCCTTGTGGACGCACGGTTTCCATGCGGGGTTTTCATCGGCCAGAATGGCGAGGCTTACGACAGCCGAACCGTAGCGGTCGACAAGCCGGTGATGATAGCGGTACATGCGAAGCGGCAAGTGGGAGTCGTTTTGGCTTTGCACCTCGACGTGCAGCAAAATCCATTCGAGGGTTCCGTCCAGCAGGCTGACCCGGACCAGCTTATCGACCTGTTGCCTGCCGAGATCGTCTCCGCGGAAAACCTCCTGGAGCTCCTTATCCATCCAGATGATCGCGATCGTCCAATCCACGGCCGCACTCACTTCAGGAAAGCAAATCTCCATCAGCGGCTGAAAATACTTCTCCAGCGCTTCCTTCCAAGCGCCATCGAAGTCGTGGTGGGGTAATTTCACGGGGGGCGAGAGCGTGTCGGAACTTAATGTTGGATTTCGACGTCGGCCGGATCGGACGCGGGAGAAGGTTCTTCCGCGTTTTGCGCGCTTTGTAGCTCGGCTTGGAGCTTTTCCTCGAATTGGCCCATCGCCCGGTATTTCTCGTAACGCTGGTCGGCGAGTTGGTCGGGCGAAAGTTTTTCGAGATCGCTTAAGTGTCGGCTGAGGGCGTCGCGGAGGGTTTCGGCGGCGGCTTCGGGATTACTGTGGGCACCGCCGTGGGATTCGGGAAGGACTTCGTCGACTACTCCGAGGCGTTTCAGATCGGCGGCTCCGAGTTTGAGCGCTTCGGCGGCTTTGTGAGCGTGGGCGCGGTCTTTCCAGAGGATCGCGGCGCAGCCTTCGGGAGAGATGACGGAATAATAGGCGTTTTCGAAGATGAGCACGCGGTTGGAGACGCCGATTCCGAGGGCGCCGCCGGAGCCGCCTTCGCCGATGATAACGGCGATGTTGGGGACGGTGAGGAGGCTCATTTCGCGGATGTTGACGGCGATCGCTTCGGAGACGTGGCGCTCCTCGGCTCCGATTCCGGGAAATGCGCCGGGGGTGTCGATGAAAGTGATGAGCGGAAGACGGAATTTTTCGGCCATCCGGATGAGGCGCAGGGCTTTGCGGTAACCTTCGGGATGCGGGCAACCGAAGTTGCGGAGAAGGTTTCCTTTGGTGTCGCGGCCTTTTTGCTGGCCGATGATGACGACGGGTTGGCCGTTGAAAAAGGCGGTGCCGCCGACGATGGCGCGGTCGTCGCCGAAGCAGCGGTCCCCGTGAAGTTCCTGAAATCCGGTGGTGATGGCGCGGATGTAGTCGAGCGTGTAGGGCCGTTTGGGGTGGCGGGCGATCTGGACCTTTTGCCAAGCGGAGAGGTTGGTGTAAATCTGTTGCTTGGTGGCCTCGATCTTGCGTTCGATGGCGGCGATCTCCTCGGATACATCCACGTTGTTTTCCGCGGAGAGGGAGGTTAGCTGGGCAAGTTTCTTGTCCAGGTCGCGCAGAGGCCGCTCGAATTCAAGTAAATACTCGGACTTTTCCATAGTTCAGGAAGTGAGGGTGAAAGTTAGGAGACAATTTCCGGCATAACAAGGGACAAAATGCCCGGATCGCGAACTAGTTGTCCGGATTGTTTCCCTGCAGTTCGTCCTTCCAGCCGAGCATCCGAGCTTGCGCGCCGTGTTTCTCGGCAGTCGGCTTGTCTCCGCGTTCCATGTAAATGCGGGAGAGACTGGTGTGAATGTGGATGTCTTGCGGATTTATTTCCAACGCCTTTAGGCCGGCTTCGAGCGCGGCGTCGAGATCGCGGCTGGAGAAATGGATTTCAGTGAGCGCGTGCCAAGCCTCGAAACTGTCGGGTTTCGCTGCGATTGCCTGATGGAGTTTTTGAATCGCGGTTTCGTTATCCCCGAGCGCGAAATCGAGCGTCGCGTCCTCCACCAGCGTTTTTACTTCTTCTGGACCCATGGTTTGAATATCGGC
>CAZJCL010000113.1:0-2675 GCA_964544025.1 uncultured Opitutales bacterium
GGAGGCGGATGTTGTCCGCTGGTCTCGGTGTCCCAGAATCCGGCGATGATTCGCTCGGGATTCTGCGCTTCGCCGATGAAGCCGGCGATTCCTCGGATGTCATCCGAATTGCCGGAGACTTGGCCGGTGGAATAGCAGTGATAGACGTCCCCGTCGTAGGTGGCACCGATGAGGCCGCCGACGGCATAACCGCCGACAACCGATCCGCGCGAGTAGGAATGATCGATCGATCCGCGATTATTGGTTCCAACGAGTCCGCCGGCGAACAGGGAACTGGCACCTCCGAAAACGGCGACGTCGGCGTGCGAGCGGGAGATGATGCGCTTGTTTAAGCCGACCAGTCCGCCCGCATTACGGCTGGTGGTTTCAGGATTGGGCGATCCGCTTACGGTGCCGGTGGCATAGCAGCCGATGATGGAGCCGTTATTCTCCGCCGCCAGTACGCCGAGGCGGGTTTGGCCGGCGATTCGCATGTTTTCGGCACCAAGGTATTGAATACGTCCACCTGGGCCGATTTCGGAGAAAAGACCGATTTTATCGCCGCCGACTCGATCGATGACGCCATTCGCGACCGCAAAACCTCCTCCGTCGAAGATGCCGGTGAACGGCCCGAATTCGCCGATCGGATGGATGCGAACGTCTTCCAAATCGAGATTGTTAGTGAGGCGCAGGTGTTTATCCAGAATTCCGATGTGCCAGCTGAGAAAGGCGAAATTGGTGGTGTTTTCTATTAGGAAAGGATCGGCGTATGTTCCGCTTCCTGAAAAGGGCAGCGGATCGGGAGCGCCGATTGCGGGCGCTCCGGTATTTTCCCAAGCAAGGCGGGGATAGTCTCCGTCCGCTTGCGCCCAATCACCATTGCCCCAACCGGCATTGCGGAAAATGGCGCTCGATTTCATCTGCTCGGCCGAAAGTCCGCGGCCCGCGTGGCTTCGATCAAATCCAGAGGATTCCACGTTCCAGAAGGAAGCGGTGACTTCGCCCGGCAGACCAGCGGAATCTCCCACCAGGCCGCCAGTTAGCAACTGATCGTGGAGGATGACAAGCGACCCGGAAGCATAGGAGCGGATGATTTCGCCGGAGTTTCTGGCGACAAGACCGCCCGCGGCTACCGCATAATGGAGTTCGCTTCGGTCCAAGGTCACGGTTCCGGCGGCATAGGCGTTTTCGATTAAACCATGGTTGAGCGAGACCAATCCGGCCACATTGCGTTCGCCGGTTATATCCAGCCGGGTGTAGCAATTGCGGATGGTGCCGAAATTCTCATAAGCGATTCCCGCGGCGGCCGCGCCAACGCCGATGAAGGATCCGCCTTCCAGGCCGACGTTTTTCACGATAGCTGGAACGGATCCGCTCCCGAGCTGGTGGAACAATGAGGCCGGTTGTCCATAATCCGCCTTGATGGTCATATTCAGGATCCGGTGCCCTTGGCCATCGAATGTGCCGGTAAAAGGTTTATATCGCCCGATCGGCTCGAATCCGGCGCCCCCATTCCAGGTCGCGGTGTCGGATGCGTCGATGTCGGCAACCAACCGATAGTTCCAATGCAACGGCCATTCCGGATCGCGACCGATGCGGGCGAGATCGGCGAGGGTGGAGATGTCTTTGGGACCAGTGGGGAGAAAGATGGCTTGGATTGTCCGGGATTGAAAAACGGTGATCGGAAGCGGGTTTGCGTGGGTCAGGCCGTCCAGGAAGCCATGACCGGCCCAACCCGCGAATTCGTATCCGGGATTCGGGACCGCAGTTAGCAGAAGAGGGGAAAATAGAAGCGCAGGAACGTCGGCGGGCATCGTTTCGACTGTGCCATGTTCCGCTTCGAGGGTGAGGGTAAAATCGGGATCGAACGGTATTGCGCGAAGGGAAGGGTAGGTGGCGCCCTCGGCGATTTCCCAGACGTCCGCGAAATTCCATCCGACGTAGTTCGATTTCGTTAGCATTTCGCTCGTGGTGCGTCCTCCGCTATGGAGGCCTGTACCTGGAATTCCCGTGCTTTCCGTGTTCCAATAACCGAAATTGCCGTTATCTCCCGTCCCGACCAGCCCTCCATAAGGCAAGATCGGAGGGAGCGGCGGATTCAATATCTTTCCGACCGCGTAGGAACGCGCGATCTTGCCATTTGAATTATTTCCGACGAGCGCGCCGGAGAGGAACTCCCCAAAAACCGGTCCGAGCGCGAAAGAGTCGGTAATGGAAGAGTAGCTGTGCGTCCCCGCCAGTCCACCCGCCCGCTGGCCGGCCCGGACCTCGCCGGCGGCAAAGGAGGTGCTAATTGGTCCCATATTTGATCCGACCAAACCACCGGCCTCCTCTCCCGCTACGCCACCCGTGGCGTAGCTGGAAGAGATTTCGGCATAATAGCTATTTCCGCCGACAAGTCCTCCGGCGATATACGATTGCGAGACGGATCCGGTGGCGTAACTGTTGGAAATTGTGCCCTCGTTTTCGCCGACGAGACCACCAGATGTGCCGTAGATTCCCGGGAGTGCGCCGGTTACGGTCCCGGTGGCATGGCACGAGGCGATTTCTCCGTTGTTGATGGCCACGAGACCACCGCTCATGCCCCCCTTTACGTTGCCGGTGGCGGAACTGTGGGAGATCGTGCCGCTGTTGGTAGAAACCAATCCGCCGGTGATGCTTCCCTTTACGGTGCCGCCGGCGTGGGAATTCTGGAT
>CAZJCL010000113.1:2775-8444 GCA_964544025.1 uncultured Opitutales bacterium
GGATTTTTTGATCTCTTCTTTCGGTTTTGGGGCTGGTTCGCCCGCGAAGGAGGCGGGGAGGGCGGGAGCTCTTGTTTCGAGAAATCGTCGAGGAAAGGAATGGGGCGGATTTTTGCTTTCGATTTTTGACGGAAGGTTCTGCTATAATCGTTTGTATGAACATTTTGGAGGCAATTGAGGTTGCTCGTAGCGAAGGGAAGTTGCTGGATTCCGCGGCGCGGATTTTGGCCGAGTGGGTGGAGGGGGATTTTTTGCCGGATTGGGCGCGGGAGAGCGTCGAGGAGTTGGTCCGGAAGGGGGAGTTCCGGGAGTTGAATGATCGGTTTTATCAATACATCGAGTTCGGGACGGGCGGGATGCGCGGGCGGACGATCGGCGAAACGGCGACGGCGGCGGAGCGGGGGAGCGGGCCGGCGGGGAGTCATCCGGCGCATCCGGCGGTGGGGAGCAATGTGCTGAACGATTTCAATGTGGTGCGGGGGACGATCGGGCTTTTTCGTTATGTGCGGAGGTATTTGGAGGAGGAGCAGCGGTTTGAGGCGCCGAGGTTGGTGATCGCGCATGATGTGCGGTATTTTTCGCGGCATTTTTGCGAATTGGCGGCTTCGACGTGGACGCGGTTGGGGGGGCAGGCGTTTATTTTTCCGGGTCCGCGTTCGACGCCGCAGTTGAGTTTTACGCTTCGGAAGCTGGGGGCTTCGGCGGGAATCGTGATTACGGCGAGTCACAATCCGCCGCACGACAACGGTTTCAAGGCGTATTTCGAGGACGGCGGGCAGATCGTGGAGCCGCATGCGAGCGGGATTATTCGAGAGGTGAACGCGGTGGAGTTGGCGGATTTGCCGGCGTTTTTTGAGATCGATCTGGCGGGAGTGGTGCAGCTTCCGGAGTGGGTGGACGAGGCGTATTTGGAGGCGGCGGCGTCGGTGGTGCTCGATCCGGCGGTGTTTGCGGAAAATCCGCTGAAGGTGGTTTTTAGTCCGATTCATGGGACGGCGGCGTTTGCGACGGTGCCGTTGCTGGAGCGGTTTGGGGTGAATTTCGAGACGGTTTCGGCGCAGATGGTGGCGGATCCGGCGTTTTCGACGGTGCAGAGTCCGAATCCGGAAAACGCGGAGGCGCTGTCGATGGCGATCGCGCAGGCGAAGGCGAGCGGGGCGGATGTGGTGATCGCGACGGATCCGGATTGCGACCGGATGGGCGTGGCGGTGCGGAACCGGGCGGGGGAGATGGTTTTGTTGACCGGGAACCAGATCGGTTCGCTGATGGCGGAATACCGGATCGGGAAATACAAGGAGTTGGGCTGGATTCCGGCGGAGGGGTCGGAGTCGGCGGCGTTGGTGAAGACGTTTGTGACGTCGGAGTTGCAGGCGGAAATCGCGCGGCGGCACGGGTTGAAGGTGATCAACACGTTGACCGGGTTCAAGTGGATCGCGGAGAAGATCAATCATTGGGAAAAGGATTTGGTGCGGAAGCTTTTGGCGGAGGAGGGGATCGCGCTGGATTACGACCGGACGGCGCCGCGGAAACGGGCGGAGTTGTTGCAGAAATACAGCACGTTTTACGTGTTCGGCGGCGAGGAGAGTTACGGGTATCTGGCGGGGGATCAGGTGCGCGACAAGGACGGGAACACGGCGGTGCTGATGTTCTGCGAGTTGGCGGCGGCGGTGAAGAAACGGGGGGAAACGCTGGTCGATTTTCTGGACGAGATTTTCCGGAAATACGGGTATTTCGAGGAGACGCTGGGGCAGATTTATTATCAGGGGGCGGCGGGTTCGGCGAAGATCAAACGGATCCTGGAGTCGTATCGAAGCGACACGCCGAAGGAGATCGGCGGGGTGGCGGTGACGAAGTTTACGGATTTCGGGAAGCAGGAGATTTACGATGTGGAGGGGCACCGGATTCCGTCGCAGAATTTCTACATGCTGGAGTTGGCGAATGGGTACTCGTACGCGGTGCGGGGGAGCGGAACGGAGCCGAAGATCAAATTTTACGTGTTCGCGCGGGAGAATTTGGCGGAGGGGACGTCGCTGGAGGAGTTGAAGCGGGTGACGGCGGAGCGGTTGGGGGCGGTGCGGGAGGCGATCGAGGCGGACGCGGCCCGGCGGGCGGAGGGCGAAAGTTAGAAGTTAGAAGTTAGAAGGCAGAATTTTGAAGAAAAGAAACGCCAGCGGTTGGGGGGGACGGCTGGCGTTTTTTGTGAAGTGGTTTGGTGTTCGGTCAGGCTCACATGAGGGTGGGGGTTTTATGAGCTCGCGGAGGTGAAAGGTGGGAATTGGGGGTTTCGGGGGGGCAGTCGTCCCTTCGGGATTGGCCGTGTTCGGTAATCGCCGTCCCACCGTTGAAACGAAGGGCTATTCTCGGGTGTCCTTCCGGGACGGATTGAGGAGACGAAAAACGCCAGCGGTCGGGGGGACCGGCTGGCGTTTTTTGTGAAGTGGTTTGGTGTTCGGTTAGACCAGCATGAGGGCTGGGGTTTCCAGGAGCTCGCGGAGGGCGTTTAGGAATTCGGCTCCGAGGGCGCCGTCGACTACGCGGTGGTCGCAGGAGAGGACGAGCGACATGCGGTGGCCGATGACGATTTCGTCGTTTTCGTTGACGACCGGGATTTTGCGGGTCGTGCCGACGGCGAGGATCGCGGAATTGGGCGGGTTGATGATGGCGTTGAAACGGGTGATGCCATACATGCCCATGTTGGAAACGCAGAAGGTGCCGCCGGTGAATTCGTCGGGCTTGAGCTTCTTGTTTTTCGCTTTCCAGGCGAGTTCCTTCACCTCGGCGCTGATTTGGCGAATGCCTTTCGCTTGGGCGTCGCGGATGACCGGGGTGATGAGTCCGTCTTCGATGGCCACGGCGAAAGAGACGTGGGCGGAGGGATGTTGTTGGATCGTCTTGCCTTGCCAGGAGGCGTTGACGCCGGGAACGCGGCGGAGGGCTTCGGCGCAGGCTTTGAGGACGAAATCGTTGACGCTGATTTTCGCTCCGCCTTTTTCGGGCGGGAGATTCGCGAGGGCGGCGTTGACCGATTCGCGAACGGTGAGAAGCGGCGCGGCGTCTACCTCGACTTCGAGATAGAAGTGCGGAATCTGGGTTTTCGATTCGACGAGGCGGCGGGCGATGGTTTCGCGCATGCCGGAGAGGGCGATGGTTTCCTCCTTGGCGATCGGCGCGGCTCCGCCGGTGAAGGCGGGCGCGGCTGGCGGAGCGCCTTTGCCGGATTCTTTCGCGGCCGGTTTGGACGGGCCTTTTTCGGCGGCGGAGAGGACATCGGCTTTGACGATGCGTCCGCCGGGGCCGGAGCCGAAGATGCCTTCGAGGGAGACGCCTTTTTCTTCAGCGAGGCGGCGGGCGAGAGGGGAAACGCGGAGGCGTTTGCCGGTGGAGGATTCGGCCGACGGTTCGGAGGCGGCGGGTTGTTTTGCCGCTCCCGGGGAATCCTGTTTCGCGGTTTCCTGGCCGTGTTCCTGCGAAGGAGGAACGGTTTCGCCTTGGGCTTTTTCGCCGGATTTGGCGTCGTCCTTTTTCTCTTCGGGAGCGGATTCGCCCCCGCCTTTTTTCAGTTGGGCGGGATCGATTTTCTCGCCCTTTTCGCCGATGGCGCAGATGGGATCGCCGATGGGAACCTGTTCGCCGGCTTTGACGAATTGTTTGAGAAGAATGCCGTCATCGAAGCATTCGAGCTCCATGGTGGCTTTGTCGGTTTCGATTTCGGCGATCATGTCGCCGCTGGCGACGGTATCGCCTTCGTTTTTCAACCAGCTGACGAGCGTTCCCACCGTCATGGTGTCGCTCAGCTTGGGCATTTCGATGATAGAGGCCATTCTTCGGATTAGAACTTAAAGGGTTAGAGAATTTCGAGGCAGGTCTTGTAAACGCGTTCGGCGTCGGGGAGGACCATTTTCTCGAGTGGATCGCTGAAAGGTTGCGGCACGTCGAGCGCGGAGACGCGTTTGATCGGCGCGTCGAGGTGGTCGAATGCTTGTTCCTGGATGACGAAGGAGATTTGGGCGTCGACGCCGCAGAACGGTTTGTTTTCCTCGACGAGCACGACGCGGTTGGTTTTCCGGACGGAGTTGAGGATGGTTTCGACGTCGAGCGGGCGGATGGAGCGGAGATCGACGACCTCGGCTTCGATGCCTTTGCGCTCTTTAAGGAGTTTTGCGGCTTCGAGGGAGGTGATGACGGCGCGTCCGTGGGCGATGAGGGAGATGTCGGAGCCTTCGCGTTTGATGTCGGCTTTTCCGAACGGAATGGTGTATTCCTCGTCGGGAATCTCCATGACGTTGTCATAGAGTTTCGTGCTTTCCATGACGCAGACGGGGTCGTTGTCGCGGATGGCGGTTTTGAGGAGGCCTTTGGCGTCGTAGGCGGTGGCCGGGCAGATGACCTTGAGGCCGGGGAAATTGGCGAACAGGTTTTCCGGAGTGTGGGAGTGGGTGGCGCCGACGTTGACGCCGCCGTTGGCCGGTCCGCGGAAAACGATCGGGAGTTGGATCAGGCCGCCGGACATGTAGCGGATGTTGCCGGCGTTGTTGACGATCTGGTCGAAGGCGACGAAGGAGAAGCTCCAGGTCATGAATTCGACGATCGGGCGGAGGCCGTACATGGCGGCGCCGATTCCGAGGCCGGCGAAACCGGCTTCGCTGATCGGTGTGTCGATGACGCGTTTCGGGCCGAAGCGGTCGAGGAGTCCTTTGGTGACTTTATAAGCGCCGTTGTATTCGGCCACTTCCTCGCCCATGATGAAGACCTTGCCGTCGCGCTCCATTTCCTCGGCAATGGCTTGGTTGACAGCCTCGCGGTAGTTTACTTTCTGCATTTTCTCAGCGGAAGAAGATAAAAACAGAGCGGGCGGCATGTGGCCGCCCGGGTGTCAGTTGATGTTTGGTTAAAGGCTTTCTTTGTTCGCTACGAGGTAGTCTTCGTCGTTTACGTAAACGTCGGTGAAGAGTTCCTCGGCGGGCGGGAAGGGGCTTTGCTCGGCGAAGTCGTTGGAATCGGCGGCTTCTTTTTTGGCCGCTTCGTCGATTTCCTTGATTTTGGCTTCGTCGAGAACTCCTTCGTCCAAGAGGTGGCGTTCGAAGATGAGGATCGGGTCGGTTTTCTTCTTTTCCTCGACTTCCGCTTTGGTCCGGTAGGTTTCCGGGTCGGACATGGAGTGTCCGCGGTAGCGGTAGGTTTTGAATTCGAGGATCGTCGGAAGGGATTCTTCTTTGGCGCGTTTGACCGCTTCGGCCGTTTTTTCGCGGACGGTGTAAAGGTCGTTTCCGTCGGCGACGTCGTAATCCATGTCGTATCCGAGGGCGCGTTTGGCGAGGGGATTTCCGGCGGAGGAGCGGGGCTGGCTGGTGCCCATGGAGTAGAAGTTGTTTTCGATGATGTAGATCACCGGAAGTTTCCAGAGGGCGGCGAGGTTGAGGGATTCGTGGAAAGCGCCCTGGTTGACCGCGCCGTCGCCGAGATAGCAGAGGCAGCAGCCTTTTTTGCCTTCGTATTTGAGGGCGAAGGCGAGACCGGCGCCGAGGGGAGTTTGGCCGCCGACGATACCGTGGCCGCCCCAGAATCGTTTGTCGGGGGCGAAAAAGTGCATGGAGCCGCCCTTGCCCTTGGAGCAGCCGGTGAATTTGCCGAACATTTCGGCCATGAGCTCGTTCATGGACATGCCGACG
>CAZJCL010000114.1:0-4981 GCA_964544025.1 uncultured Opitutales bacterium
CGGGATCACAGCTTGTAGCCGGTGGTTGAGCGAGGAACGAGCGACACCACCGGATTCCAACAAAAAAACCTTCGCACCCCGGCAGGGCCCGGCAGGGTTACCAGCAACTTTTTACGAAAAACGGATCGAATTCCTCGAAGCGATCCCCCGTCCCGATAATGCTTGTTCCGCCAATAAAGCCGCCGGTAAAGTGCTTCCATGAATTCCCCCAACCGCCGCCACTCCGGCGCTTTCTCTTCCAATGAATTTCTCGTTCTCACTGCGATCTTCGCGATCCTCATTGCCGTTTTGCTTCCCGCGTCCGGAAAGCTGCGCCAGAACGCCCGCGCCGCCACTTGCACCTCCAATCTCGGTGCCTTGATGAAGGCCATGTATTCCTACGCAGACGACCACGGCGGTACCTTCGCTCCCCCCATGGACGCATCTCTCAGCACTTTCCCTCCCCCGGATCGTCCCGTCCCTCAAGCGGCAAACACCTGGCATCTCTACCTGACGCCTTACGTCGGCTGGGCCACCGACGGCCTCAGCGCCTTCAACAGCGGAATTTCGTGGCGATCGGATTCCCTCGAATTGAACATCTTCACCTGCCCCACATCCATCACCCAAATTCACCGCCTCCCCGAAGCGGACGGAGCGCACCTCATTCCTTGGTTTATGTACGGGATGAATGCCGACCTTCCGACACACGCGCTCGGAGTAGATCGCCGCTCCGGCCGAAACATCGCCATCGACGATCTGCAACATCCATCCCAAACCATGGCGATCCTCGAGACGCTCGACTGGTCCGCGATGTATTCCCGCGAAGTCACCAACACGAAATTCGCTCTCATTCCGCACGGCCAAGCCGCGAACGTCGCTTTTTACGACGGAAGCGTCCGCCGCGTGCATTACGAGGAACTCCTCGCTCACCAACCCAACAGCCTCTTCTGGGCCGGCGGATTCGCCGATTGATTCGCCGAACATATCCATCCTCCGACTCCTCGAAATGATTAAAATCCCCACCCTTTTTCCGCTCTTTTTAGCCGCGCTTCTACTCGGCCAAACCTCGACATCCGCCGACATACCCGACGCGCTTGATCAACCCGATTGGGAATGGACGACCGGCGGCGACGCCTCTTGGTTTGCCCAAAACGACATCACCCACCCCAGCGGGTTCTCCGCCCAATCCGGCTCTCTCGCGGACAACCAGACTTCATGGCTCGAAACCGTCGTGGAAGGCCCGGGCGTTTTGACCTTCGCTTGGAAAACGTCGAGCGAGTGGCATTACGATCCCGTAACTTTCTCCATCAACGGCGAAACCAAATTGCGCGCGTCGGGCGAAACCGATTGGGAAGACCGCACCGCCCAAATCGGACCCGGCCCCCGCACCCTGCGCTGGACCTATTCCAAAAACGACAGCCGGTCCAACGGCACCGACGCGGTCTGGCTGGCCCATATCCGGTGGGAACCGATTTCCAATTTCGCGCTCCCCGATCCCGCCAGTCAACAACTCCCGTCCGATGGCGGCGCTTACGAAATAGCAATCCAATCCGATTCAAGCTGGAACATCGCCTCCACGCCCGATTGGCTCGTCGCCTCCCCAACAACCGGAACCGGCGACGGCACTATCGCCATCGAAGTCGCGCCAAACACCGGAATCGCCCCGCGCTCGGGAACGATCCGCATCGGCGAAAATGAACATCATATTGTTCAAGCCGCTCGTCCCGACCCCCAACTTTCGATCGATTTTTTTCAAACCAAAACCGAAGGCGGTCTCGTGCGCTTCTCCGCGGAACCGGGCATTCGTTACAAAACGGAATTCTCCTCCGACCTGCGCGAATGGAACGAAACGGTTTTTCAACTCCACGAAATCGAACAAACCGTCGCGACCGTTCCCGAATTTCGCGAACTCGAAATCACGCTCCTGCGGCCCAACGAAACCGAAGCGAACTCTCGCGAATTCTGGCGAATCGTTGCCCACACTCCGCCCGCCCATTACGCCTTCATTCCGGCGGGTCCGTTCCAGATGGGCGACGCCCGCGCCGAAACCGCACTCTTCATGGCGGAAAGCAGCCCCGCCCACACCGTTTCCACGGATTCCTTTTTCATCAGCCCCAATCCAATCAGTTTCGCCGAATGGCAAGAAGTCGTGGCTTGGGCGCTCGCTCATGGTTACGATTTCGATAACGCCGGACAACGCGGCGCGGCCAGCGACTGGAACGAGCTTCCCGATTCCCCGGAAAATAACCGCCACCCCGTCGTCGCGATTTCCTGGTACGACGCGCTAAAATGGTGCAACGCGAAGAGCGAAATGTCCGGCGCCGTTCCCGCCTACTACATCGACGCCGAAAAACGCGAAGTCTACCGGACCGGCAAACTCGATCTCTCCGACGAACACGTCCGCTGGAACGCTCCCGGTTACCGCTTGCCGCGTGAAGCGGAATGGGAAAAAGCGGCGCGCGGCGGTTTGACGGGAAAACGCTGGCCATGGGGCGACGACGAGATCACCACCGCCCACGCTAACTTCGCTCCAGCTCCCGGCGAAACTCTCGGCACCAATCCGCCCGGCGCGTTCCCCCCAAACACCTACGGACTCGAAGATACGAGCGGCAACATCTGGGAATGGACGTGGGACTGGCACGCCGCCGAGACCTACCGCAACCGCGCCGACGACCGCTCTACTGCTCCCGATGGACCGGCGAACGGTTTTCAACGTGTCGTGCGCGGCGGTTCCTGGGATTCCTCCGCCGGATTTTCTCGAGTCTCAAGCCGCCTCGGCATCGGTCCGGAAACCGCCCTCGCAGTTCAAGGCTTCCGTCCCGTCTTCGGCAACGGACGAGAAAATTTACCTGAGTAATGTAATCATCTATGCAAAGTTTCCTCCCTTCCCTCACCTCCCGTTTCCTCGCGCCCGCGTGTCTCCTCCTCGCGGTCTGCTTCGCGCCTCTGGCGGCCGCCCAGGAAACTCCCCCCGACGAAACCCGCACCCTCCACGTCATCATCGGCCTCGGGCAATCACTCATGGTCGGCGCCCAATCCGGCACCAGCCTCATCAGCACCGAACCCGTCTGGCCCGATCAGGTTCTTATGTTCGACGCCGGCCCCCACAGCGATGTCCGCGTCGGCCTCCCCACAGGCGGAAGCCTCCGCGAAACCACCGTTCTCAATCCCGATTCCTTAACCGGCTTTCTTCCCCTCGTCGCCCGGCTCGGACAAGGTCCCGGAAATCGCGGCGAAACCGCCATGGAATCGCTCGCCAACACCTTGACCTCCCGCGCCAACGAAACCGAAAAGCCGTTCCGCACCCTCTCCTTCACCGCCGGCTTCGGCGGCTCCGCCTACAGCTCGTTGAAAAAAGGCACCCAGGTTTACGCCAACATGCTCACCGCCCTCACCAAAGCCGTCGAACTGGCGGCCGACGAAGGCTGGACCGTCGTAGTCGCCGGTTGCGTCCTCAAGCACGGCGAAGGCGATCTCGGAAACGCGAATTACCTGAACAACCTTCTTGAATGGCGAAACGATATCGACGCCGACGTCAAAGCGATCACCGGCCAAACCAGCGACGTCCACTTCATCATGGGCCAACCGTCCACCCATCAAAGAGCTCTTCCGCTTTCCTCGCTGGCGATGCTCGAAGCCCACAACACCAGCCCGTTTCACCACCTCTCCGGCCCGGATTATCCTTTCGGTGCCGAATACTCCGCCGACGAACTCCACATGACCGGCCCCGGCTATTTCCTGATCGGCGAGCAAATGGCCCGCGCCTGGCAACAAGCCCTCTGGTCCGGCCACGGAAAATCCCGCATCACGCAAATCACCGGAGTCACCCGCACCGGCGCCACCGTCACGCTCACCTACGAAGTGCCCGTTCCTCCGCTCGTTTTCGACACCGCCACGGTTCCGGAACGCGATACGAAAGGTTTCCGCTTCACCGACAGCACCGGCGAAATCCCGATCCTCTCCGCCGAAATCACCAGCGACGCCACCGTCTCCGGAGTCGGCGAAATCACCCTGCAATTAGCCTCCATCCCGACCGGAAGAAACCAAACCGTCCACTACGCCCTCAGCCCGCAATCCGGCACCCGCACCGCCGCAAACCGCGTCCGCGGAAACGTCCGCGACAGCGCTCCCGAAACCAGCACCTACGACGGACGCCCGCTCTACAACTGGGGAGTCGTTCAGCAAGTCACCCTCCCGGATCCCGAAATTCCCGAACTCGATCTGATCACCTCCGCGCCTTTCCTCGCCGGCGCGACCGTCCGCGGATTCGCCGTCAACGAAACCACCCACCCCTTGCAATACGTCCCGCAAAACGATCCTCTCCGCGTGAATATCGGCTCGGGCGGAGGCGCCACCACCATGCGCCACCACAACCCGATTCTCATTTTCCAACTCCCCGCCACGCTTCCCGAAGGCGGCACCCAATGGCAACTCCGCTTCCACAAACAAGGCGGTGCCAGCAATCAGGACAACGTCGATCTCTACGGCCTCGACCCGCGCCAGGAAGGTTTCGCCCTTTCCGAAACGCTCTGGTACCACGGCCCGGATCCAGATCCGCGTCCATTCGCCACCCGCATTTCCGCTCCGGCCATGCTCCCCGGCGATCCGGCGGGCCTGACCTACACGATTAACGTCACCGATTTCATCGAGTCGTTTTACGACGGCAACACCCTCCAACCCGACGCCGAATTCGCCTATTTCCGCCTAAATCCGGCCGTGGAAATTCCCGTCGCCAGCCTCCGCCGTCAGGAAATCGTCAACACCGTCGGCGACCCGAACGCTCCCACTCTGGAACTTCGTGGCGAACTTCCGCCCGCCGTTCCCATGACCGAAGTCGCTCGCGCCACCCCAATCGCCGGCGCCATGGTTCGCGGTGCCGCCCAGGACACCGCCACCCACCCGCTCGGCTTCCACGAATCCGGCCCCGCCGCCGACGTCAACGCCATCGGCACCACCGGAAACAGCGGAACCCGCCGCCACAACAACCCGATCCTGATCTTCG